>CP053449.1:0-300000 GCA_013285465.1 Pseudomonadota bacterium | reverse complement strand
TTCCACCCCTGTCGGGACATATTTGATCTTGGCTTCCGCCAGTAAGGACATCACCCTTTCAGGCGACAGCGGTGTGGCAAGATCAATATCGCAGACTGTGCGGTTCATCAAGGCGTCACGGACGCAACCGCCGACAAAACGCGGCGCTGTTTCCGCACCATCCGCCGACAGCGCCGTAAAAAGACGTTCCGTTTCGGGATAGGCAATCCATGCCGGAAGGCTGCTTAACTGATAGGAAGGTTCCATTTTTCCACAAGCGATTCAAACTGTTCCTTTGTCAGGCGCGCGGCTGCCGCATTGCGGTGACCGCCGCCGCTGATGCCGTATTTTGACCCGATTTCCTCGGCGGCGCAACTGACATCGGTTTCCGGCGTACTGCGGAAACTGATCGCAATACTTTTCCCGTCAGGTTCGTCACGGCACAGCATAACGACTTTCCGGTCACGGTCACAAACCTCCTGAAAACGGAACCAGAATTCACGCCCGAAACTGCGGATATCGCCGCGGATGAAACCGACCTCGCATCCCTCAAGCGCTTCAAGCCCCGGCAGGGTCACATATTGCAAATCGGCCAGCACGTTTTTAATACGGCTCAAATAGATATCGCGCCGTTCATGCCCGCGCGCCGATAAGAGCGCACGCTCGTCATCAGAACCTGCCAGCTGACTGAATTCTTCGGCAAAGGCTTTAAAATCTTTAACCGGCAATGTATCCATTCCGGCGGCAAAGCTGAAAAAATCCTGACGCGATCCCAGCGTATCGGTCCGGTACAGATCCATCGCCTCAACCAGATCAATCACGAAGGGGCGCGGTTTTTCCGGATGCAGCATATCCCATGTCAGTCCGGCACCGGAGCGGTTCATATCAAACACAATCTCGCATTTCGGATGCGAGAAGTTTTTCAGCATTTTCTCGGCACTGACATGATGGTCGTAAATAATGACTTTGCCGGCTTTTTCCGGCAGCATCTCCAGAATGGGGCGCGGCGGAACGATATCGCAGAAATAGACAATGGTCTTTTCCGTGACATAGTCATCAATTGCTTTTAAGAGAACATCATCCTGATCATGGGTGAAACCGACATAAGCCGTATTATCATATCCAAAGGCCTGCAAAGCCGCCCATGCAGCCGTACTGCCATCCAGACAGGGATGATGGTAAAAAATAAGTTTTTCAATTTCCATCGCTGCCTTCTTTTTATTTATGCGCGTGGATTATTCGACGTCGAAACCCGATGTTTTGACACTGCCGTCTTCACTGACCGTAATTTTTTCGATTTTGGCCTGCGCTTCTTTCAGCTTGGCTTCGCAATGCTGTTTTAAAACCATGCCTTTTTCATAGGCTTCGATAGAAGTTTCAAGATCGCCTTTGCCGGATTCAAGTTCGCGCACAATCCGTTCCAGTTCGGTCAAGGCATCTTCAAAACTTGTTTTGCCGATATCCTGTTTTGCCGTCGCGCTTTCTGCCATTCCTATCCTCACTTAATTCTTATGCGGTTTTACGCATATCCTGAAAACAGGGCATTGTGTGTTCCGCCGCCGTCAGACCCAGCGCCTGTTCCAGCGCACCGCACAGCATCTGCCCCAGTGTGATATGCATTTCCTGAATACGCGCCGTTGTCGGCGATGGTACTTTCAGAACAATGTCACAAACATCCGCCATTTTACCGCCCGTGCCGCCGGTGAAACCAACGGTGACGATACCTTCTTCCCGCGCCAGCTTCAGCGCTTTCAAAACATTGGCGCTATTGCCCGATGTGCTGATGCCGATGGCGACATCGCCTGCACGGCCCAAAGCCTCGATCTGGCGGGAGAATAAGTCTTCAAAACCGAAATCATTCCCGATCGCCGTCAGGGCGGATGTGTCGGTTGTCAGTGCAATTGCGGCAATCGCTTTACGGTCCGTTTTATAGCGTGCCGTCAGCTCGGTTGCCAGATGCTGGGAATCCGCTGCGCTGCCGCCATTGCCGAAAAACATGACTTTACCGCCTTCTTGAATGCTGCGGATGCAGGCATCCAAAAGCGCCGCAAAATCTTTTTTGAGCAGATGCGCCGTTTGTTCAGCCACTGTGACATGTTCGGCAAATTCGCTGTTCCAGAATTCTTCAATAGGCAGGGTCATGGTTTCAGACTCCAAAAAATTAAATGTTATTTATATTATTCCGTTTTCTTATGGCATAGCAGGCCTTGGCGGGCAAGGATTCTTTCATCCTGCGGCTATTTTACTGCGCGGTTTTCAGCGGTCCGCGTTTGTTTTCGGTCAGCTGTTCCTGTGTCAGTTGCAGCCCGAAAATAATCTTATAGCGGGCGGAGAGTGCCAGATCAGCCAGCGGAATATGCTGCTGCACATTCTCAACCGCCAGCCCTGCGCCGCTTTCTTTGTCAAATTCGATCGAGAGCGGGAAAACCTCTTTCGTCAAAATCGCCTCATCCGGGCCGAGAATGGCGATAAAATAAGAGAAATCTTTTTGCGTCAGCGGCGTATCCGTTTTGCGGTTTTCAGCGTAGAAGCTCAAATCCAGTTTGATATCCACGGCTTTTTCACCCTTTTGCACAAAATCACAACTGCCGCGAAAATCCTGCAAGGCCACAAAAGCGGTTTCCTGCCCTGCCGCATCTTTAAAGACAGCCGTATCGGTGTAATGCATCAACCCTGTTTGCGGGCAGCGCAGCGAGGGCGCAATTTTGCCTTTTTTCAGACCGGAACATCCCGCCATCAACAGCGGAGCGCAAAGTACCGTGACGGTCAGCAGTTTTTTAAACAGACGCTTCTTAAACATATTCTTAGGGTCTCTCTCGACAAAAGCTTCGGATATCTTTATATAAACCCCATGAGCAAGAAATATCAAGATAAGTCTTTGACAATCCTGCTGGCCAATCCGCGCGGATTCTGCGCAGGGGTGGACCGCGCCATTCTTATTGTCGAAAAAGCGCTGGAAAAATACGGCGCCCCCGTCTATGTCCGCCACGAAATCGTCCATAACAAACATGTGCTGGATGATCTGCGCGCAAAAGGCGCGGTTTTTGTTGAAACATTGGACGACGTGCCGGAAAATGTGCCGGTGATTTTCTCCGCCCATGGCGTCCCCAAACGCGTTCCCGAAGCGGCGCAAAAACGCGGTATGTTCTTTATTGACGCGACCTGTCCGCTGGTCAGCAAGGTTCACCGCGAGACCGAGCGCCATCATAAGGACGGGCTGCATGTCTTGCTGATCGGCCATGCCGGACATCCGGAAGTGATCGGCACAATGGGGCAACTGCCTGACGGTGCCGTGACACTGATTGAAACCGCCGCAGATGCCGAAAACTTTAACAGCACCACACCGGAAAAATTGGCTTATGCCACACAGACCACACTTTCCGTTGATGATACGCAGGGCATTGTCGATATTCTGCTGCGCCGCTTTCCCGCAATTGCTGCGCCGAAAAAAGAAGATATCTGCTATGCCACCACCAACCGCCAGAATGCCGTCAAGGCCATTGCGCCGCGCTGTGACATGCTGGTTGTGATCGGTTCCGCCAATTCTTCAAATGCCAACCGTCTGGTGGAAACGGCGCAAAAACACGGATGTGAAAACGCCTATCTGGCGCAAAACAGCGATGCCGTTGATTGGGACGGCATTGCGGAACATGTCGATACGCTTGGTCTCTCCGCCGGCGCCTCCACACCGGAGAAACTGATTCAGGGCGTCATTGACACCGCCGAGTCTCTGTTTGGCGGTATCAATATTGAACATGCCACAGTTGCCGAAGAAAACATCACCTTCAAACTGCCGCGCGACGTTGCCGCATAGTAGCGTACGTGTAGTAAAAAACATTGAATTAATATATAACATTGTTACTTTAACTCATAAAAGTTTCAATTTTTAATATCGCGAATTGGTAAATGTTTAACTTTAAGGAACAATCTACAATTCCTTCATTTAATGAAAGTGGCCTAATCCCTCCTTTTTTGGGAGAGGATGCCACAACAATCCAGTCACCCTATAAAACAACTATTCAAGACCTAGTCACATGTTTTGCAATTTCCGCAGAACGGATATCTATTCTTATTGGCTTCTTAGAATTACGAAAAGTCCTTAACAAATGTGGAATAAACAATGGCTTTATGTGGGTTGATGGTAGCTTCTGCGAGAACATTGAGCTTATTCAAAACAGACCCCCAAACGATATTGATATTATCGCCTTTTTACATCTGCCTGATGAATATGTAAATAATAGTAATGAGCTGTTAACAAATTTATTAGATAATGGACTAGTGGTGTTAGATGTAGATGGGAACCCCACTCTAGCGGATTTGAAAGAAAAATATCACTGCGATTTTTATACACAAGAATTAAATTCGCCCCCAGAAATGCTAATTGATAGGGCATCCTACTGGGTACAACTTTTTTCTCATCAACGTAAAACACATCAAAGAAAAGGGATGCTTCAGGTTCCAATATTGAGAGAAGAAAATGAAGAAACCCTTTTGAAGATACTTAAAACGCGGAAAGAAAGTAATGGCGAGTAAATTCGAGATAGACATGCTTTCTGCTGAACTTGGAAAAATCGATATCCTTTTGCAAAGGCAATCTGATAGCTTTTCCCTCTCCGACCTGTCTTTAAAAAAGAGGAAAATCGAAGTAGAAAAGCAAATCCAAGAACTAATTAACCATAGATCCAACATAGGAGAAGTGGCGCTTCTCTTTAATGGAGATCCCGTTACTGGATCCTATGGCATCAATGCCGACTTTGCTTCTGATATACTAGCTAAATTCAATCGAATGATTGATACAACAATGGAGCTCGTGACCAGAAGTAGGAACGTCAAGCATAGCGCAACAGATGCCACTTTAGAGCATATTCCATCAAATCTCTGTATTACTAGTATCGCTCATGGTTCTTTCGGTTTCTTAATGGAAGAAATTGATACAAAACCAATGCCACTATTTGCCACTCCAATTAAAGAAGCCATTGAAAAATCTGCAGATATATTAGATGGTGTTACATCTCAGGATGATGAACGCTTTGATGAGATTGTACAGGATATAGACCACGCAGTTTTTTCTGCCCTAAAACAATTTATAAAAACCTTACACAAACATAACTCCAGATTAAAACTTTACGAAGCCCACCGAAGCTTTGATTTTGATAATTATGCTATTACTAGAGCATACAACCGTACAGATCAGTCCGAGGTAGACGAAACTGAAGTTCGGAAAGTTGGGCGTCTCATTGGTGTATTACCCATAGAAAAGAAATTTGAATTTCAGCCTGATGGAGAAGAAGAGCTAATATCTGGAAAAATTGGTTCTAGGTTTTCTGAAGCATATATACACTCTTTGGATACAAACGAAAAAATTATTAACAAGAAGTGGTTAGCGCACTTCACAAAAAAAACCTTCAAGACTGTTCAAAAAGAGCGCATTACCTACCGTCTAGAATGGTTGGAAGATGCCGCAAAAGGTGATTAAAATCACATTAATTTTACATATTAAATTTTTTATGTTATAGTAGCCCCATTGATTTTACCCGCGCGGAAATGCGGAAAGGACGGCAAATATGACACAGGAATGGGGACAGGATGATCAAGGCAGGCTGCGCGCCGCAATGCAGGCCGCCAGCGCCAATCCCGAACGGCTTTTTATCAATGCCGCCGCCAATGGTGACAGTAAAACCGTTCATTATATGCTGACACGTGATATCAACTGTCCCGGTCATTACGGCACGGAAAACGGTTATATTGCCTTAAAACCCGCCGCCTATCAGCGTGCTTTCGATGCAGCCGCCAAAGGTTTTAAAGGCGGGGTTATTCATGCCATTTTGACACATGCGCCGGAACGTGTGACAGGTTTTTCCACCTCTGCAGCCGTGTTTCAGGCGTTATTTGCCAATCCCGTCATTTATCCCGAAGCGGAACTTCTGATCAAAACCGCGCTTGAGAAAAAGCCCGACAGCCTGCCTTATGAAATCCATGAGGTCGCGCAGCGTCTGGTCAAAGCCGATGACGGACAGAAACAGCATTTGCGCGCCCATATGGATGACTATCTGATGTTTTACGCCAATAAGAAATGCTATATCGAAATCGGCAAACATCATGCGCAAAACCCCACCCCGCTGATGAACAGCTTCGGTAAAGGCAAAAACAAAGAGAAAATCGAAGATAAAAGCGGTAAAAAAGAACTGCCGCCCTATCTGCGCCCCGTAAAGTAAAATAAGCATTACCTTCAGTAAAACATTGTCACAGACGGTGATTATCTCTTAAAATCGGCCTCATGGCTGTTTACACAAATATCGGACGTTCCGCACTGGAAAGCTTTCTGACGCATTACAAGACGGGTGCGTTAAAAAGCTATGAACCTGTCGCGGCAGGCATTAACAACAGCAATTATTTACTGGAAACGGACTCCGGACGCTATATCCTGACCCTGATTGAAGATTTCTCTCCGGGGCGCGAGGCACTGCCTTACATCACCGCATTGATGGACAGACTGAATATCGCAAGCCTTCCCTGCCCGCGCATCCTGAATGATAAAGACGGCGGAAAAATCGGCGTTTTATCCGGAAAACCCGCCCTGCTTCTCAGCTTTCTGGAGGGCAGCGCCCCCGCGCCGATTACTCCTGCTCATTGCGCCGCCTTGGGGGACTGCCTTGCCCGCATGCACAAAGCCGGACAGAATTTTGCATTGAAGCGCCCGAATCCGTGGTCTCTGCCCCGCCTGCTGCAACGCAAGGACGATTATCTTTCCTATGCCGACAGATTTGCGCCCGGTCTGTCAAAAAAACTGTTGCCCGTCATCGAGCGTTTACAAAAAAAATGGCCGGAAAATCTTCCGACGGGACATATTCATGCCGATCTGTTCCCTGATAATACGCTTTTTCAGGGGGAACGTCTGACAGGCATCATCGATTTCTATCTGGCGGGAGAGGATTTTCTGGCTTATGACCTCGCCATCTGCGTCAATGCATGGTGTTTTGATGATGAAAAAACCTTCAATACGGAAAAATACACCGCTTTGCTGAACGCCTATCAGGCTGTGTTGCCGCTGACGGACGCGGATAAGAAATCCCTGCAAATCCTGCATCAGGGCGCAGCACTGCGCTTTTTAATGAGCCGCCTTGCCGAACGGTTCAACCGCCCGCAGGAAGCGCTGGTCACACCGCATGATCCGAACGAATATCTACAAAAGCTGGACTATCATCTTGAACATGATATCCGCTGCGAAACGGGGGCCGCGTGAAAAAAGTCGATATTTTCACCGATGGTGCCTGCAGCGGTAATCCCGGCCCCGGCGGCTGGGGCACGATTCTGCGTTATAACGGGCATGAAAAAGAGCTCTCCGGCGGCACAAAAGATACCACCAATAACCGCATGGAAATGACAGCCGTCATCGAGGGATTGAAGGCTTTAACCTCTCCTTGCGATGTCACCATCCACAGTGACAGCCAATATGTGATCGACGGCGCAACAAAATGGCTGCAGGGCTGGAAAAAACGCGACTGGAAGACAGCCGGTCGCAAACCGCTGAAAAATTCAGGCCTGTGGAAAACCATGGATGAGGAAATGGCCCGCCATCACAGCGTAAAATGGATCTGGGTCAAAGGGCATAGCGGTCATCCCGAAAACGAACGCGCCGACCAGCTGGCGCGTGATGCCATCCCCTATCCTTTTCCGGGTGAAGAGGAATAACTACATTTTCGGGCTGATATTGGCCGAAGCGAAAATCTGCCGGTCTTCGGTCACGCGGTTGAATTTAAAATCCTCTCCGAACCAGCCGATACTGGCACGCACATTCAGCGCTTCCCCGTCCAGTTTTATCGTCAGTGTCGCGGATTGCGCCTGTGAATTATCGGTATTGCGGAAACGGCCATCCTCAAATTTACTCTCCTCCGCATTCGGCGTCAGATCGCTCATCACCATCAGCCCCTGAATGCTACGCGATGTTTTATCGACCCGTAACTTAAATTCTTCAATCGCTGTCGGCGACGCCATCTGCAAATAACCGCAGAATTTGCTGTCATTATCTTTGCAGGGAGCGATTTCAACCACGCCGATCTCTTCATTTTCCCAAACGCCCTCCATATCATTTGCGCCGCCCGCCATCACCGCAGGCGCGGCGGCAAGGCCGCTGAATAAAATGGACAGCGTCAGAAAAGCCGTGCGCTTGAATTTACCCGTCGTCATAACCGGATTACCTGCCTTTTTTATTATATTATACGGAAACTTTGTTAAACAGCGGTAAACCCGCTAAACCGCTCCGTTATTTGCCTTTATATGATATTTGTGATATTATGTAACATCGTTAAGGCGTAACAGGGGACAGGGCTGCAGCCATGCTCAGAAAGATTTTTCGTACCACATTGCTGGCCGGCGTTTCGGCGCTTACCCTTGGCGCAGGCGCGGCAAATGCGCAGAATATTCATTTTGACGATTCGCAATATACGAATTTAACAAATACATTTCAGGATATATGTGTCCCGCAGACGAATCTTTCCTCCCAGAATTCCGTAACAATGGTACAGCAACAAACGGCGGAACAGGCACTGTTTGCCCTGCGTTCCAGCCGGATGGCCGCTACATTTCTGGATGAGCAGGGCGATGAAGTCTGTCTGTCCGGCTATGATGTTCCGGTGCAGGTCGATCGCGGCGGCATGCCGCTTATTCCGGGCGAACGTATCCAGAAAAACCAGATTGCACAAACGGCGTTGTTAATGGTGGATAAGCTGGTCAATGGCGATCTTAATCTGCGCGGCTATCCCGAAAGCGGCAACTGGCGTCCGCAAACGGTTGATGACCATTTCCGCATGGCCGTGCGTATTGCGATGACTGCGGAAATTCTGCAGGAAATGAAAGACAGCGGTTACCCCGATGCTTATAACGCCGCCACACAATCGCGCTACGGCAGCGTTTTCCGCGCTTTCGGCAGCGGCGAGAACAGTCTTGGCAATAATGCCTATGACGGCACGGCGCATGTCCGCGCCATACGGGAATATTTCCGCAGCCATTACCGTACGCCGCGTATGGGGCATTATTCCGAATATGGCGGTATACGGGGCGAAAGCATTTACGGCAATACGCAATCCGCGCCGCAGGCTTCTCTGCAAAGCCTTTACGGCATGGGTGAACGCCCTGATAAGCCGAATATTTTTGAAGCGAGCTTCCTTGAAACAGGATTTAACCTGCACTATTTCCTGCAGGCCGCACCGCGCAATAACCCGATCTTCTCCCCTCCGCACGGTCATAAAAACCGCTATTAGAGCGCCCGGCGTTCCATATGGACGCTCTTAAAATTCTTGTCCTTTGCTTTTCCTGCCGCTAGAGTGTTCGTGAAAACGAATAAACAGCGAAGGAACAAGCAGATGCAACTTCACAGCGTACGCGTTTATAAAGAGGCCGAAACTCTTGCCAAACAGGAGCAACTGGCGTGGAAAATGGCCAAAATGGCCGCCGACCCCGTCGCGGTCGATGACGATGTCACTGAAATGATCATCAACCGTATGATTGATAATGCCTCTGTTGCCGCAGCATCTTTGAACCGCGGTCCGGTTGTCACCGCACGGGCGCAAGCGCTTGACCATGCCCGTCAGGGCGGCGCCAATGTCTTCGGTCTGCCGATGGGGCACGGCGTCAGTGCCGAATGGGCGGCCTGGGCGAATGGAACCGCCGTGCGCGAACTGGATTACCATGATACGTTTCTTGCCGCCGATTATTCACACCCTGCGGATAATATTCCGCCGCTGCTGGCTGTTGCGCAACAGACCCTGCGCAGCGGTGAATCCCTGATCCGCGGCCTTGCCACCGCTTATGAGCTGCATGTCGCACTGGTAAAGGCCATCTGCCTGCATAAACACAAAATCGACCATATCGCGCATCTCTGCCCTGCGGCCGCAGCCGGAATCGGCACGATGATGGAGCTGGATACCGAACTGATTTACCAATCCATCCAGCAGGCGCTGCATGTCAGCTGCACCACGCGTCAATCACGCAAAGGCGCGATTTCCAGCTGGAAGGCTTTTGCCCCCGCCCATGCCGGTAAACTGGCGATTGAAGCCGTCGACCGCTGTATGCGCGGCGAGGGCGCGCCGTCACCGATTTATGAAGGCGAGGACAGCGTCATTGCATGGATGCTGGACGGGCCGGATGCGCTGTATCAGGTTCCGCTGCCGGATGAAGGCGAGTCCAAACGCGCCATTCTTGAAACCTATACCAAAGAACATTCCGCCGAATATCAAAGCCAGGCACTGATTGATCTGGCCGCACGGATGGGCGAGAAAATCGACGATTTTAATAAAGTCGAAGATGTGCTGATTCATACCAGCCACCACACCCATTACGTCATCGGCACGGGCGCGGGCGACCCGCAGAAAATGGATCCGAAAGCCAGCCGCGAGACGCTGGATCACAGCATCATGTATATTTTCGCCGTCGCCCTGCAGGACGGCAGCTGGCATCATGTCAATTCCTATGCGCCTGAGCGGGCGCAGCGTGAAGACACGGTCAAGCTGTGGCACAAAGTCCGCACAGTCGAAGACCCTGAATGGACGAAACGCTATCACGACCCCGATCCGCAGAAAAAAGCCTTTGGCGGCCGTGTTGAAATCACAATGAAAGACGGCACAAAAATCATCGACGAACTCGGCGTTGCCAATGCCCATCCCGCCGGTGCGCGTCCCTTTAAACGTGAAAACTATATCGATAAATTCCGCATGTTGTGCGAAAACGTCATTGCCGAGGAAGAGCAAAACCGCTTCCTCGACCTCGTCCAGCGCCTGCCCGAACTCGGCGAGGAAGAGCTGCGCGGGCTGACGATTCAATGTCCTGACGATCTTGAAAAAGGCAAGAAGGGCCTGTTTTAAACTTTTGTAAAAAAAAACGGCACAACAGAAAAGGCCCTGCAATGCAGGGCCTTTTCTTTAATACGGTTATTGCGGAAGGGGCTTCTTAGAAGCCGCCGCCCAGCTTTTTGTTACCGCCGCCGAAGCCTTTGCTCGGGGGGGTAGACGGGCCTTTTTTGTCGTCATTTCCGAAGAAATCACCACCAAGGCCAGGGCCGCTGTTGCCGCCCGCACCCGGACCGATACCCGGAGGCGTGATGTCAACATCAACCGCTTTCAGCGTGTTTGTGTCTTTATCAACTTCGACGCGGACGCCGACATCAATGACTTTGGAGACATCGTTGAAAGCTTCAACGAACATATCATCCAGTTTGCTGTCAATGCCGCGTACGGCGGATGCAAAGTCGATTTTGTTTTTCGCAGCATCTTTACCGCCGACCATCATCAGTTTCTGTTCGGGCGGCAGTTGTTTGGCCATATCAGCCAGCGAACGCATACCGCCGACCATAACCGCCAGATTGGCGCGTTTGCTGTCATCGGACATGCCGGAGATTTTTGCCGTTTGCTCGCTCGGATAAGCTTCCATATCCAGAATTTCAGCAACGATGCCGGAGATTTTATCGCCAAGACCTTGTTTGATCTCTTCGTAATCTTTCGGCGAACGAACCGTTTCCAGAACCAGAATGGCGCTGACAACGTTTTCAGCACTTGCATCGCTTTCCGCAACAACTTTTGCGGGGCCGACAACGCGTGCGAGGAAATCAACATCGCGTGTTGCCATCAGCTGGTTTTCGATCTGGTCTTTAATTTGATTTGCAACTTGTTTTTGCTGTTTTTTCAACTGCTTGAGCTGTTCCTCATTATACTGACCGCTCATTTTGATCATGTCAAATTGCTGGTTCAGCTGGGAATCAATGCTTTTATGCGCCATTTTCAGCTCTTCATCAAAGCGGCGAACATGCGACTTCACGCCAAATTCATAGGCTTTTTTGATGGTTTCGTTTTCAGGCAAACCGGTGTTTTCGAATGCCAAGGATGATTTCATATTCATGGGTCTTCCCTCCTCTTTCTTTTCAGGTCACGCAGCTTTTAAAAATTTCAGCCTATCCGGTTTTGATGTCGGAACAAGCGGAAAACCCTTAAAAAGCCCGATTCTTTTTCAGTCTTATGTTATTTAAGGAGAAGGCTAGCATGCCGTCTTAGGGAAAACAAGATTTATTTACGAAAAATTAACGATTAGCGTAAAAGCCGGAAAAATCAGAATTTTCCGCCGCACATTTTTGATAAACGGTCATATTCCCGTTTTGTATCGATTGCCTGCTGGCGGGCGCGCTGTTCCCGCTTCATTTTTTCAATAACGACCGCCACTTTCTGATTAACCGCCTTCAGCATATCCGCCTGAATACTGTCCCGCTGGCTTGCCGGCCCCGGACCGACGACACCGATGCGGCGTACCTCATTCATCACGACTTTTTTAATTTCCGGCGCATATTCGCGCGCCATGCGGCGGTTGACCTCAACATGTTTCATTTCATGCGCCAAAGTCGAGCGGTAACGGCATTTATTCTGCAATTGCTCACGGGCAAGATAAACCGTCGGAATTGTGCTGATCGTCACCGTAATTGATTCAAACCACAGACAGCTTGTCTTGAAAAGCTGATGCGTCTGCGACCTGACGCTGGCCTCTGTGGTAAAATAGGTTTGCCCGTCGGTTAATCCGGTCACGCGCGTTTGCACATTCGCGCCATAAGGCGAGATCGTATCAATATTGAAATTCTGCAATTCGGCATAGCTTTTGGAGGTATCGTATTTGACGGGCACATCATCAACCAGCACATTAATCGCCGGATGGGAACGGAATTCACTGCACGATGTCACGGCGGCAACAGGCGCAAGATAGTCCCGAAAATCCGGCTGCACAACAACAGTAGGGTCAAAAAACATCAATACCGCCCGTTCTCCCGTTTCGAACCGCCAAACACGGTCTTTCTTGTTATATTTTAAACGGAAAAACTTGCAGATTACTTAATGACCGCCCTCTTCACGGTGAAAAACAGCCGCGCCGGCTTTTTTTACCTTCCCGACCGCTTTGCCAAAAGACAGGACATTTTCAATACGCTTTTGTAGAAAAACTTCGGTCTCTTCGTGATTTTCCGATTCGTCGCGCAGCCAGAATGCCGTCGTTGTCGCCAGCACACCCGATAGCAGCATTCTTTTCGTGTAATGATTGTAATCCGTTGCCGTATCCCCTGCCAAAAACCATATCTGGTCAGCCGTGTGCCACAGCATTTTCGGCACATGCCGCCCCCGCACAGGTGAAGAGGACATAAAACGTACGGAATTTTTTACCGCCTGCTTATGCGGCAGCAAAACATCCAGCCGCGTTTTCACGCCCGTAAATATCTTTTCGCGTATTTTCAAAGAATTAAACGTCTTCATAGCCGCAATTTTTTCCGTCATCCGGCAGTCGGCCCAATCCGAAAAATACAGCGCCGCATCAAGAGCGTCACGAAATTCTCCGTGTTTCCCGTCACCCTGAAACTGCTGAAACACCGTTTCAGACCAGCCGTCAAATCCGAAAACAGGCAGAAGTTCCAGTAACGCCTTATCCTTGTTTTCCGCTTTTTTATCACTCTTTTTTTTCATTCTGCCCACAGATTCTATTTACCTTGTTGAGATTACCGCTATTATAGTGATAAATTCCCGCTTGATGGAATAATAAGAAAATAATTTTTCCGGTAACCCGGAACGAGGGCAAGAAAATATGTTCGGTTTAGGTTCCAGCGTTGAAGAAATCTCAAAACAGATTTTGATCCTGCACGAGGATGCCGTTCTCGTTTTCGACCACTCCATGCGCGTTATCTTTGCCAACCATGCGGCGGAATCCATTTTCGGTTACACGCAGAAACAAATCGTTGATCTGCCGCTGAACGCTTTTATTCCTGACCGCTTCCATATGCAGCACGGCGTTTTTGTCGATGAATTCGCGCATAGCGATATCCGCGTCAAACATATGGCGGAACGCACCCGTAAAATTATCGGCAAGCGTAGTGACGGCAGCGAGTTTTATGCCACCATCACCATTATGCGCCCGCCTGTTTCCGGCAAACCCTGCTATGTCGCCATTGTCCGCGACCAGAAAATTTCAACCGACAGTGACCGTGAAATGCTGCGTATTGCCGCAACCGATCCGCTGACCGGTGTCATGAACAAGGAGGAATTTGCCTCTATTGCCGAAAAAGAGGCGCTGCGCTCCAAACGCTATAGCCGCCCCTTCTCCGTCGCCATCATTCATATTGATGCCTTAGAAAAAATCAACGAAGAACACGGCTATAATGTCGGCGACCGCGCCCTGCAATGGATTGGGAAAATTTGCAGCAATACGCTGCGCAATGTTGATATTCTGGCCCGCTGGTCAGGCCCGACCTTTGCCATTCTGTTCCCGGAAACACCTCTGGACGGTGCCGAGGTGATTACCCGCCGTCTGGTCAAACTGGCTGCCGAAGGCGGCTTTAAACATCAGGAAATGGATATCAAATCCACGATCAGTATCGGGGTCGTCGGTTATGACGACCGCAAGACCCTGCTGGAAGAAGCCATGCAAAATGCGGCAACAGCACTGCAGATCGTGATTAAAAACGGTGGTAACGGCGTACATATTTTTGACCACGATACGCCTTAAACTCCCAATTTGTCGTATTTTTGCGTTTACTTTGCCAAAAAAAATGCGTATAAACTTTTTTTATACGATATTTCGTCATATGCCCAAGTAGCTCAGTTGGTAGAGCGGAGGATTGAAAATCCTTGTGTCGGTGGTTCAAATCCGCCCTTGGGCACCACTCCCCTCCCCCTTCATTTTAATTTTTCTTACGGAAAAACTGGACGGGAGCCGCACTTTGCATTACAACAGCCTCTGTTTTAAAAAATAAGCATTTCACGTAGGTTTTAAGTGTCCGGCAATGAATGGGATGAGGCTCTGATAAAAGCCGCTGACAGGCAAGACACCGCCGCATTGCGGCAGGCGCTGGAAAATAATGCCGATATCAATACAAAAACCGCAGACGGATTCACGCCTGTTATTATCGCTGCCTTTAGAAATCACTTTGAAATTCTGGATATTCTGGTCGAGAAAGGCGCGGAACTTAACCACATGACAGCGCGCGGCAGCAGCGCCCTCAGCCTTGCCTTATATCATATGCCGCACAGCGCAGACGCTCAAAAATGTCTGGATCGGCTGCTGGAGGCCGGTGCAGATCCCAGCTGCGATTCAAGCCTTGAAATTGCCGCGGACAAAGGGATGACGGCCTATGTGGAACGCTTCATTGCCGCCGGCGCTGATGCGAACAAGGGTATTCCGCTCATCCCCGCCGCCATCGGCGGCCATACCGACATTCTCCGTATTCTGATTGCCGCCGATGCGGATGTGAACGCAAAACGCGCCAATGGCGAGACAGCATTAAGCTATGCCGTCATGAACGGTCGTGCGGATTGCGCAAAGCTGCTGATTGCCGCAGGCGCAAATATCCATGTCAAAAACAATGAGAACGAGACAATCCTGCACCGCGCCGTGCATGGCGGAAGGAATTTTCAAAATTTCGAGGCAGATTTTTTTGACGGTATCGACAAAAACGCACAAAATAACCGCGGCTTAACCGCCTTGATGGAAGCCGCGCATCGCGGGCACGAAGACATTGTCGTCTCATTGCTGGAAGCAGGTGCAAAAACGGATATCACAAGCAATAGCGGTCAAACGGCGCTGTCGCTGGCACAGCAAGCCAATCACGAGCATTGTATCCGCCGGCTGATTGCCGCCGGTGCGGATACGGCTTTGCTGTCGGATGACAATAAGGAAAAATTCGCAAAAGACATTTCCGCCTATCAATATAAAATACAGCAGGATGCCCGCAGGAAACAGCAACAGGCTCTGCGGCGCTTTATCCGCAAGAAATAGATTACCGGAACAGCCGCTTTCTAAGCCAGAATGCGGCATTGACCAAAGCAATTAATACCGGCACCTCAACAAGCGGACCGACAACCGTTGCAAAAGCCACGGCGGAACCAAGGCCGAAAGTCGCAATCGCCACAGCAATCGCCAGTTCAAAATTATTACTTGCCGCCGTAAAAGACGCGGCGGTGGTTTTACCGTAATCCGCACCGATGGCCTTACCCATCAAAAAACTGACAAAAAACATCACGATGAAATATATCCCCAGCGGCAGAGCGATTTTCAGCACATCCAAAGGCAGTTCCAGCACCATCCCGCCTTTCAGGGAAAACATCGCCGCAATTGTGAACAGCAAGGCCCCCAGCGTCAGCGGATTGATTTTCGGCAAAAAGCGGGTTTCATACCAGCTCCGCCCTTTACGGCTTATCAGGATTTTGCGCGTCATATAGCCCGCAAAAAACGGTATCCCCAGATAAATCAGAACACTTTCCGCAATCGTCAGGAAACTGATATCAAGCACTTGTCCCTCCAGTCCGAAGACAGGCGGCAGCAGATTCAGGAAAAACCACGCATAGACACTGAAAAAGATCAGTTGAAAAACACTGTTAAACGCCACCAGCGCCGCAACATATTGGTTATCCCCCTCTGCAAGCTGATTCCAGATAATCACCATCGCAATACAGCGGGCAAGACCGATCAGAATCAGTCCCGTCATATATTCGGGATAATCGCGCAAAAACAGCACGGCCAGCGCAAACATCAGGACAGGGCCGATCACCCAGTTCTGCACCAGTGACAACAGCAGGATTTTCCAGTCTTTAAAAACCAGCGGCAATTCTTCATAACGTACGCGCGCCAAAGGCGGATACATCATCAAAATCAGCCCCAGCGCAATCGGAATATTGGTCGCGCCGACAGATAAGCTGTTCAAAAATTCCGGCACGCCACCGAAAACCGTGCCAACAGCGACCCCTGCCGCCATTGCCAGAAAAATCCACAAAGTCAGATAACGGTCAAGAAATGATAAATTATGTTTTCTGCACGATGCCATTTTTTTATTTCAACCAGCATTCAATGTCAGATTGATCGGGAAGTCCGCCTTTATGAACAAGTCTTCCGTCAATCATAACCGCAGGCGTGCTCATAATGCCGCGTGTTGCAATTTCCACCGGATCGTAAATATGTGTCAGCTCAATATCCGCACCGATTTCCTGTGCTTTATTCTTAATCATCTCTTCGGTTAAAACACATTTCTTACAACCTGTTCCGAAAACTTCAATTTTCTTTCTCATTACCCTTCCTTTCAAAATAACGCATTAAATCCGTAGCCGACCAATACAAAGGCCGTCGCCAGATATATCACAAAGAATACCAGCATCTTTACCTTTAAAACCTTGCGCAAAATCACCAGTTCCGGCAGTGAGATCGCAACCGTACTCATGATAAAGGCCAGCGTTGTCCCGACAGGTAGACCCTTACTGATTAATACATCAGCCACCGGCACAATACCCGTCACATTTGAATAAAGCGGCACAGCCATCAGCACCGCAACAGGAACGGCAAAAAGATTATCCGTCCCCGCATATTGCAAAAACCATTCCTGCGGTACAAAGCCGTGTATTCCCGCTCCTGCACCGACACCGATAACGACATAAAGCCAAACGCGCTTGAGAATATCCTTTGTCTCCTCCCAGGCGTGGCGGAACCGTTTTTGCATCGTCATTTCCGGCTCGTCTAAAATCTGCTGCGGTGCGGAAACCTGCAACACAAAGGCTTCAACCCATCTATCAAGCTTGAAAAAATCTATTACAGCGCCGCCGATCATTCCGGTCGCCATTCCCGTAAAGATATAAGCAATCGTAAAATGCCAACCAAGCGCTTCACCGAAAAGAACCACAGCGACTTCGTTTACCATCGGCGAGGTAATCAAAAACGCCATTGTCACGCCCAGCGGAATTCCCGAACTAAGAAAGGCAATAAATAAAGGAATGGAGGAACAGGAACAAAACGGTGTCACAGCCCCCAGAGAAACTGCAAGAAAATAAGCCAATATTTTCGGCTTCCCGTCCAGCCAGACCCGTACTTTTTCGGGAGATATCCATGAACGGAAAAAGCCGATAATCAGCATCAATCCCGTTAGAAGAAAGAAGATTTTGGTCGTATCTTCAATAAAAAAATGCAGCGCCTTCGCCCCATGCGTTGCAGCATCAAGTGCCAGACTGTCATAGACAAGAAAATTCGCCAGTTTTGTGAAAATTTCAAGCATCTGCGATAAATTCTTCTATCCGGTTTTTCAGCATTGCAAAAGCCTGATCAAATGCCGCTTTTATATCCGCCTCACTCCCTTGCGTTTTCGCAGGGTCGGGGGTTGACCAATGCAGCTTTTCAGCCTTACCTAAAAAGACCGGGCAACTTTCCGCCGCCGCCTGATCACAAACCGTCACCACGTAATCAAAATTGTGACCGGCGAATTCATCCCATGATTTACTGCGCGGCGCATCACATGTGATGCCGTGACGTTGCAGTGTTTCCAGCGACTGCGGATGCACGTAACCTGCCGGATCACTCCCTGCGCTGGCAGCAGAAAAACGCCCTTGGCCGAGATGATTGAACAAGCCCTCCGCCATCACGGAACGGCAGGAATTACCCGTACAAAGTACCAGAATTTTTTTCATTAGCCGCAGCAACCGGATGTTTTTTCAGCAGGCGCACAACAAGCGGTTTTTTCAGGCTTACTTTCCGGCACACAGCAAGCGCTTTTTTCTTCCTGCATTTTACCCGAGAACATCTGTGCATCTTCCATCGTATGATAGGCTTCCCAGGCAATCCCTGCGGGGTCCGTCACCCATGATTTATCGGATTTGGCGTAGCAGCAGGTGGTTTCACCTTCGTCCAGCGCCGCGATTTCGGCATCCGCAATCTGTCCGCGCAATGCCTCCAGCTCTTCCGCGCTGTCGACCTGAATACCCAGATGATCCACACCGCTTTTTCCTGCGCGTGTCGAAATGGCAAAATTGACATGCGGGTCTTCCAGCATCCATTTAGCGTAATCGGGTTTTACTTTTGAGGGTTCCGCACCAAACAGCGCATTGTAGAATTTCACGCTTTCATCAAGATTTTCGACACCGACATGTATATGCAGACGTTTCATGGGCAGCACTCCTTTTTCTCGGTTATATCAATACGGCAGGTCATTTCGCTGTCTTTACAGCAATTCTCGGTCAGGTAACGGATGGAGCCGACCAGCGCCTCATAATCGGCACTGTAAATCGTTGCGCGACCATCGCGGCGGCGCTTCAGCAATCCGGCGCGGTAAAGCTTATCCAGGTGAAAGGACAGTGTTGCATGCGGTAAGTCGAGCTTTTCCCCGATCATCCCCATCATCAACCCGACCGGTCCGGTTTCCACCAACAGGCGGAAAATATCCAAACGGCTCTCCTGCGCCAGCGCATCAAGCGCCTTTATGACATTTTTCTTATCCATATATCTAATTGTATAGATATATTATCCTCTCGTCAATGTAAAAATAGCGCGGACGGAATATTCCCATGCGTGAGAGAAAGTGATAAGCTTCCCCGAAATTGGAACAAAGAGGAGTTTTCAAAATGGATATTTCCGGACAAATTGCCGTTATCACCGGCGCGGCATCAGGCATGGGTGCCGCCACTGCCAAAGCATTGGCAAAATCCGGCGCGAAAATCGCGGCGATTGATTTGAACCTTGAAGATGCACAAAAGACCGCTGCCGAAACCGGCGGGCGCGCCTTTGGTTGCGATGTTTCCGATGCGGCGGCAGTCGAAGCCGTCTTTAAAGACATCACCTCTGAAATGGGCGTGCCGCGCATTGTCGTGAATTGCGCAGGGATTTGCCCGGCCTCCCGCGTTGTCGGACGCGAAGCCCCGCATGACCTTGCCTTATTCGAGAAAGTCCTTTCCGTCAATCTGGTCGGCAGTTTCAACGTGCTGCGCCTTGCCGCCGCGGAAATGAGCAAAGCTGACCCCGTTAATGATGACGGTGAAAACGGCGTTATTATCAACACTGCCTCGGTTGCCGCCTTTGACGGACAGATCGGGCAGGCGGGTTATTCCGCCTCCAAAGCCGGCGTTGTCGGTATGACACTGCCCATCGCGCGGGAGCTGGCGCGTTTCGGCATCCGTGTTGTCACTGTCGCACCGGGATTGATCGAAACCCCGATGCTGGCAGGAATGCCGCAAGAAGTGCATGACAGCCTTGTTGCCACAACAATCTTCCCCAAACGCCTCGGCAAAGCCGATGAGTTCGCCGCGCTGGTCAAACATATCTGTGAAAATGCCCTGATTAACGGAGAAACCATCCGCCTTGACGGCGCTGTACGCCTCGCCCCGAAATAAGCTTTAGCATTTTTCGGCACAGATCAGAAATTCCTTGTTTCCGTCGCCGCCCTCGATCGGGCTGTCGGTGAGGCCGCGCACCATCCAGCCCGCATCTTCCAGAAATGCGGTGATGCGGGTGCAAATCTCTTCCTGCAAAGCCACATCTTTGACGATGCCGCCTTTTCCGAGATTGCCTTTGCCCGCCTCGAATTGTGGTTTAATCAGCGCGACCAGCACCGCGCCCTGTTCCGCGAGATGCAAGGCGGCGGGCAGGACTTTTTCAAGACTAATAAAACTCGCGTCACATACAACCATATCAATGGCGCGGGTAAACATGTTCGGCGTCAGGTCGCGGGCGTTGGTTTTCTCCATCACTGTCACCGTTTCCAGCCCGCGCAGAGTGTCATCCATCTGACCAACCCCCACATCAACGGCATAGACATGCGCCGCGCCGCCTGCCAGCGCCACCTCGGTAAAACCTCCGGTTGAGGCACCGATATCCAGTATGGTTTTCCCGCGAAAATCGCACGCAAAATACGCCGCCGCATGTTCCAGCTTCAGCCCCGCACGACTAACCCAACGGCAGGGATCCTCCCCTGTCAGCACAATCTCCGTCTCTGTAGAATATTTCTGTGAAGATTTTGTGACGGTTTTACCCGCAATTTCAACCAGCCCTGCCTCAATCAAGCGCAAAGCCTGCACACGGCTTTTCACCAGCCCTTTTTCAACAAGCAGCTTATCGACTCGCGTTTCGCCCAAAACAACACTCCAACTTATTCCGCTATTCCCGCACAGGCGGTAATCCACTCTTCAGTACGCTCTGATTTTCTCTGCTGGCTCTTTTGCTATTTTCGAAATAAGCCGTTTTACTCGGAGAATAAACCAACCTACTGCATTATCTTTGAAATACTTACTCTGCAATAACCGCCTACAATACGAGGGGCTGTCTTTAGTAATTGGCTCGTATTCTATCTTTTCGTATGGCCCGCCTTGCAAGCCTTCAAATTTACAAAAAACAATCGGGCCGTCATCGTATTCATTTCTATCCATATCGTAATTCACAATACGGGAAAATGGGATGTAATAAATAGGGTGTACTGTTATGCTTACAAACCCCTTCGGAACATTTTTCCAGCGCAACGTCCAGTTACCAAGTTCATCAACGACGGCTTGTTGTGGATAACCAAATAAAGATAAGCCATTATGATAAAAGTCCTTTGGAGCCAATTTAAAGAACGGGCTAATACCTTTTCTATCAAGTAAGTTAGGGTAAGTATCATCTTTAATATCACGGATCAAAATCTCTTTTTCGATAAATTTATCGACTGGCCTCTTTAACTTTTCCGAAATATCGCATTCATAACACTCTTGAAAATAATTATCTTTTAAAAAGTCCCCTTTCATACGCTCTTTCAATTGTAAATTGCGCTCCAGAAGATCAATACGGCTTTCTTTATCTTTATTAATAAGAAGATTTACCAATGCTCGTGCGCCACCACTGAGCCAGCCATAAGCCAATGCTGCAAGAAACAGTAAAAGGGATAAAAAGCCAGAATTATCGTTACACCATGACACAAGTTGAGAAATTGAAGACATTATTATGTAACTTTCACTCCCTTCTTGATACTGCCCTTACAAAGACATCATACAGATTTTATTTTGGAAGAAAGCGGCATTACAACCGACGCCTCACGCCCCAGCACTTGCCGTGCCGTTGCGGCGATGCTTTCCGCATCCAGACCTGCGGCTTTGTGTTGCAAGGCAGGTTTATCCTGCGGCAGGAACATATCGGGCAAGGTTAATGTACGGATTTTCAACCCGCTATCCAGCACGGCATTTGCCGCATACATATGCAGCGTCATCGCACCGAAACCGCCGACGGAACCTTCTTCAATTGTAATCACCGCTTCATGTTCGCGTGCAAGGCGCAACAGCAAGGCTTCATCCAACGGCTTAGCAAAACGCGCATCCGCCACGGTTGCCGAAATACCGTCACCGTCCAGCATCTGCGCCGCCGCGAGTGTTTCATATAAACGCCCGCCATAGCTGACCAGCGCAATATCCGTACCTTCGCGCATAATGCGTCCGCGCCCGATTTCCAGCACCTCACCGCGCTGCGGCATCGGAATGCCTGCGCCCTCGCCGCGCGGATAACGCAAAGCCGACGGGCCTGCATCATAAGCGGCCTGTGTTGCGACCATATGTTTCATATCAGCCTCGTCACCCGCCGCCATCAGCATCATATGCGGAATACAGGACAGATAAGCAACATCAAATGCGCCGACATGTGTCTGGCCATCCGCGCCGACCTGTCCGGCGCGGTCAATCGCAAAACGTACAGGCAGTTTCTGAATGGCAACATCATGCACAACCTGATCATAGGCACGTTGTAAAAAGGTCGAATAAATCGCCGCAAAAGGCTTGAAACCTTCCGCCGCCAGACCCGCGCAGAAGGTCACCGCATGTTGTTCGGCAATGCCGACATCAAAACAGCGGTCAGGGAATTCTTTCTCAAATTTATCCAGCCCCGTACCGGACGGCATGGCTGCCGTGACGGCAACGATTTTGTCATCTTCGCGCGCTTCCTGCAAAAGGCTTTCGGCAAAAACACTTGTATAGCTGGGCGCGCCGGGCTTGCCTTTTTGCTGCGCCCCTGTGCCGACATCAAAACAGGAGACACCGTGCATTTTATCGGCGGCATTTTCCGCCGGAACATAGCCGCGCCCCTTTTGCGTCACCACATGCACCAGAACAGGCGTATCCTGTTTGGCATCACGCACATTTTCCAGTACCGGCAACAAGTGATCGAGATTATGACCGTCAAGCGGGCCGACATAGTAAAAACCAAGCTCTTCAAACAATGTGCCGCCTGTGACGATACCGCGCGCATATTCCTCCGCACGGCGGGCGGCGCGCTGCAAGGCTTCGGGGAATTTTTGCGTCATTTTTTTGCCGATTTCACGCAAACCGCGATAGGGTTTGGAGGAAATCATGCGGGAGAGATAGGCGCTCATCGCGCCGACCGGCGGTGCAATCGACATATCATTGTCGTTCAAAATCACAATCAGCTTGTTTTTCATCGCACCGGCATTGTTCATGGCTTCATAGGCCATGCCCGCACTCATCGCGCCGTCACCGATGACGCAAACAACATGTTTGTCATCCGTATTTGTTCCGTCAAGGTCGCGCGCAACCGCCATGCCCAGACCTGCGGAAATCGAGGTGGAGCTGTGACCTGCGCCAAAGGGGTCATATTCACTTTCACTGCGTTTGGTAAAACCGCTGAGGCCCCCGCCCATCCGCAACGTGCGGATACGGTCACGCCGTCCGGTCAGAATCTTGTGCGGATAGCATTGATGCCCGACATCCCAGATCAAACGGTCATCCGGCGTATTGAAAACATAATGCAGTGCCACACTGAGTTCGACCACGCCCAGACCCGCGCCAAGATGCCCGCCTGTCACGGAAACCGCGTCAATCATCTCCGCCCGCAGCTCATCTGCCAGAACGCGCAGGGATTTACGGTCGATTCCGCGCAGATCGGCGGGAAAAACGACTTTATCCAAAAGCGGTGTTTTACTTTGCGCAGAGGGAACAGACGGGGATTTTTTTTGATCGGCCATGACATTTTGTCCGTTTTTATGTTTTTAAAGGCGTCATCCTGTTTACAGAATTTTACGTGTGAAGGCAATGTTTTTATGGTTTTATCAAGCGGATGATTTTCCTTTTATTTTCCAAAACTACTTGACACATTACACCATTCTCTATTATACATATTGCGGGCGCCGGAATCGCCCTGAGGAATTATTCCGTAAATTTTTATATCGCAAAATATATTAAACCGCAGAAAAGGATCATTTGTAATGTCTCAAGATAAATTCAACGGTGAAGCGCTTCCCAAATACGAAAACCACGCACAGGTTTTCAAGGCAACGCAAGCAATCGCCGCAAAAATCGCTGTTCAGGAACAGCCCAGCATGGAAGAACAGATGGAAATGATGTTCGACCCTTCCAAAGCGCAAGGCTTCATGCAAAAACAGAAAGAAACACTGACCCAGCTGGTCGACGGACTTGAAAAAGTCAAAAAAGGCGTCAGCAATTCCGATGCATTATCCGAAGATCTGCGCGATGCCTTTACAGGTATGATTTTGGCGCAGCAGGGAACAGCCACCGCCAATATGAATATGATGGATCTGAGTCTTGCCGCCATGACAGGTGCCGAGCCTTCAGAAGAGCAAGCCATGCAGACCATGATCGGTCAGCAAATGGCGCAGGAAAATACGCTAAAATCACAAAAAAACCTGTTGGAAACGCTTTACGGTTTCCAATCCGGACAAACACTGGCTGATGTTGCCGTTAATGGCGATATGACCATCGAGGATTTCGAACGCTACAACGCCATGGTGCAATACAGCGCCAATATGGACGAAGTCATGAAAGATGTGATGCCGGCGCTGCAAACCGGTGACACCTCCGCCGTTTCCGATATTGTTGATATCATGGAAGATGTTGCACAGAAAGTCGGCGCCGTGAAGGCAAAAGTTTCCTCTTCCACAGCAATGACGGATGAGCAGAAAACCGCCTGCCTGCAAATCACGGAAAAAGCCGAACAGCTTTACAGCGTTTTGTCCGAAGGCCTGACAGGTATCGCCAATGATGATGAAACAGCCGCAATGGGCATGATGATGAGCCTGCCGCAAGTTATGCAGGAAACACTGCCGCTGCAGGCAAAATATTACGATGTGCTCGACACTTACTATCAGGCAAAAGCCACATCGAATGATAACACCGTGGCACGCAAGCCCTCCGCGAAAAAACCGGGTACGGGTAATAACTAATCCCGCCTGACGGTTTTAAAAGAAACAAGCCCCCGCGCGATATATTCCGCGGGGGTTTTTCTTAAATACCCCTTCTAAAGCTGTTGCGGTGCGGACAGATCGCCCATATGTGCGTCAATTTCATCCTCAAACGGCATACCTGCCTGCGCCCCCAGAACGCGGCAGGACAGCCCTGCCGCCACGCTTGCACGTTTCAAAGAGTCAGGCAGCGTATCGCCGTTCTCCAGCGAGGCGGCAAATACGCCGCAGAAACAGTCCCCCGCCCCTGTCGTATCAACCACATCCACCTTTAGGGACGGCACAACCCATTCCTCTTCAGGCGTCACAGCCAGCGCACCTTTCGCACCCATGGTCACGATACAGGTCAGGTTTTCTCCTTTATCCACCAGCTCGCGGGCAATATCTTCAAGTGTTTTCGCGGCAAGTTTGTGATGATGCGCCAGTTGTTTGGCCTCAACATCATTCACAATCAAAACATCCAGAATTTTCAAAACGTCAGTCGGGATCGCCGCCGTCACCGGCGAGGCATTCAGCACCGTCCGGCAGCCTTTTTCTCCCGCGCGGCGCAGCAGCGTATAGGTTTCATCATGCGGCACTTCCAGCTGTGTCAGAACCATGTTTTTTTCCGTCAGTATCTCGTCGGGGATCTGCTCTGCCGAAGCATCCAGATTGGCACCCGCACTGACCACCACCATATTCTCACCGGCATGGTCAACCCAGATCGTCGCACAGCCGGTCGGACGGTCGGAAATGGCAATCCCCGTCCCCAGCACGCTTTGCGATTTCAGATTATTCAGACAGCGCCGCCCGAAAGCATCATCTCCGACCTTACCGACCATTGCGGTTTTGACGCCTGCACGCCCCGCAGCCATTGCCTGATTTGAACCCTTACCGCCTGAACGGCTGATATAATCTTCGGACACAATTGTTTCGCCCGGCTTCGGAAATTCTTTCACCGGCATCACAATATCGACATTTAATGCGCCAAAAACAATAATCAAAACAACAGATCCTTTAAGGAGTGCTTTTACCCGAGAATTGATCGGCGGGTTTGAAAAATCCGCCTTTATCCATTAGAACACAATTTACAGATTTTGAAAAAGCGGAATTTTGAAGATGACCACCACCACACTCAGCAACGCCGCCGCCGCTGTCCTGACGGAAACGGATCCGGCGCAAAAAGCGCAGAAAATGCTACGATACGGGCAGGATTGGCAGAAAAACCGCATCCTGAAAATTGGCAACACCCTTCCGCCCGACCGCCCGGGGCGTCCCGAAAAGCCGGAATTGCTGCCGCCCCGCGATATGCCCCGCCGCCGCAAATCCGGCAGCGATGAAAATAAAGCCGCGCTGCTGCATGCGCTGGCACATATTGAGCTGAATGCCATTGATCTGGCCTGTGACATTCTTGCCCGTTTTGCACCGCTGGCGGCGGAAAATGCCGCTGCAGTGGATTTTTCGCTGCCGAAAGATTTTTTCGATGACTGGTGCCGCGTTGCCGCTGATGAAGCGCGGCATTTCCTGCTGCTTTGCGACCGTCTGGCGGCTTTCGGCAAAACATATGGCGATTTCCCCGCCCATGACGGTTTGTGGCAATCCGCAGAAATGACCGCTCATGATTTTGCCGCAAGGCTGGCCATCGTGCCGATGGTGCTGGAGGCGCGCGGGCTGGATGTCACCCCCGCGATGATAACCGCCATGCAAAAACAGGGCGATACGGAAACGGCGGAGATACTGCAAACCATCTATCAGGACGAGATTACCCATGTCGCGGCAGGCACGCGCTGGTTCGGGTATTACTGCGATTTTCACGGGCTTAATGCAGAGGAAAAATGGCAAAGCCTTGTCCGGCAATATTTTCACGGCTTCCTAAAACCGCCTTTTAACGACCCCGCACGCGAAAATGCCGGATTGCCGCAGGACTGGTACGCACCGCTGGCTGAAGACATCACGGAAAAATAAAATCCTCCATATGACAGAAAAGATTTGTCATACAGTGAATTTTCCTTAAAAATAGTGCCACGCAAAAATAAAAAGGGGGACACGGCAGATGAACACAGCACCCGCACAGGCTTATCCGCAGATGAGTGAGCAGGCAACCGGCATCCTGCAGCAAAACACCCGCACAGGCGACAGCGGACGCTATACCGTTCCGACAGATAAGCTCTACCCCTTTCAATGGAACTGGGATTCCTGCCTGACAGCACTGGGATTTGCAGGTTTTGACGAACCCCGCGCATGGGAGGAAATCCGCACGCTGTTCACCCATCAATGGGAAAACGGCATGGTGCCGCATATCGTTTTTCACCGGAATAGTGACAGCTATTTCCCCGGCCCCGATGTCTGGCGGACAGGGCGCAGCCCGATTGCCACCTCCGGCATTTCACAACCGCCTGTTGCCGCCTCCTGCGTGCGTCTGATTTATGAAGAAAGTCAGGATCGTAAACAGGCACGCGCCGAAATCCGCGCATTGCTGCCGAAACTATTCGCCTATCACCGCTGGTATCTGACCGAACGCGATCCTGACGGCACAGGGCTTGCCGAAACGTGGCACCCGTGGGAAACAGGCCGCGATAACAGCGCCGAATGGGAGGAAGCCCTGTTCCGCGTTTCCACGGATAATCTGGAACCATATCACCGCCGTGATACGGATCTGGTTGATGCCGCCCAGCGTCCGCCGAAAAAAGAATATGATCATTACCTCGCACTGGTACAGCTGTTCCGCGAGAACAATTACGACCATGAGAAGCTGCGCCCCATTCTGCCCTTCCGTATTGCCGATGTCGGTATCAATGCCATTTTATTGCGTGCCAACCGTGATTTGCTGTGGCTGATGCAGGTGGTTGATAACCACGACTATGAGGAAACGGTACAAGGCTGGGTCACCTTGCAGACGGAGGCATTCGAAAAGCTCTGGTGCACGGAAAAACAGGCCTATTGCTCTTATGATCTGATTGCGGAAAAGCAGATCGATATGGTGACCTCCGGCAGTTTTCTGCCGCTTTTCGCCCATGCCGTGCCGAAAGACAAGCTGCCGCTGCTGCTGAAAACAATGGACAGCCTGACCTATCACGCCGATTATCTGGTACCGTCGCTGTCGCCGGAAGAACCTGATTTTGACCGCCTGCGCTATTGGCGCGGCCCTGTCTGGGCCATCGTCAATTTTATGATTGCCAAAGGTCTGGAAAGTTATAGCGAAGACGAGCGTGCCGCCCGTATCGGCACGGATACGGCGACACTGCTGAAAAGCCACGGCTTTTACGAATATTTCGATCCGATTGACGGTACGGGCCTGGGCGGTGACAGCTTTACATGGACAGCCGCCATGTGGCTTTACTGGGCACAGCATTACGCCTGAATTAAAAAATAAAAACAAACACCTATATGATTATTGTTTACATATAAGAGATAATATCCTATACTCCCCCGCATGTCTGAAGATGCGCAAAAACCCCGAAAGATTCCCGCGCCTGTGTTAAAAGCACAGGCCGCATTGGAGATTTTGCGCGGAGAAGATGCGGAGAAAGCCGCCGAAGTTGAAAAGGCGCTTCCCGTTTATGCCATCCAACTGGACCGTGCAGGCGAAACCGTCACCGAAAACAGTTTATTGGAAGCGGCCAGACAGGGTGCAGAATATTTGAAAGCCAACAGCGCCCCGAAAAAACGCACACCGCAGAAAACAGGCGATATTCTGGAAGCCTATGCCGAAATCACAGGAAAAACCCTGCCGCAAAAACAGCCGGAAACGCAAGCGCCTCAAGAACGCCGCAATCTGAATACCTTAAATGACGCCCTGATTGCCGCCGCCCCCGATGCCGCGCCGGATGATATTCAAACCCTGCTGGATAAAGGCGCGAGTGCCGGCGCGAAAATGCATAAATCCGTCCGTGTTGCCGCACAAAATGAAAACTGGCCTGTTCTGGATATTCTGCTGCAAAACGGCGGCAGCAAGACATTTTTATCCTTTGCCGATGCGCGCAAGTTCAAGATTTATCAAAAAAATGCCGCGCCCTGGCAGAAAAAACTGCGCCGCGCACCGCCAAAAGGGCTGGCTGCGGAGAATCCCGTATTTTTCAAACAAAACTGTTTCGAGGCCGTTTTAAAAGTGCTGGATGTCGAAGGCATCAGCGGTAAAGAGGCGCATATTGCCGCTTTCCGGCTTTCCGGACTGTTTCAATCCGAACAGCGCGTCATGCAATATCTGAAACAATGGGGCGGCACGGGCGATACGCCGCTTTATGATTTGTCTGAAGATATTTTACTGCCGCCGCATCTTCCCGATATCAAAAAGCCCAAGCTGCAATCGCTGAAAGAATTTGTCACTGCCGGCATGTGGCTGAATGATTTTGTGACCAAAGACCCCGCGCAGGAAAGCGGTACACCGCATATCAAGGATTGGGGTGATGCCGTGCTGAAATGCGGCCCGTCCATGGCGCGACTGGTGAAATTCAGCCGCTTTGTCACCTCGCCGCAACATTCTTCGGATGGCAAAACATGGTCAACCCAGAATACCCGCGCCGAATGCGCCAAATATCTGTATAAACGCGCCATGCATTATCCCGATCTGGCGGAGCTCTGCTATAATTACGATGTCAAACAACAACATTTTGATACCGCTCTGTCGCTGGTCGGAAAACTGCCGAAACAAAAACGGAAACGTATGCCCGACATCACCATAGACGGCGAGAAATTCGGCCTACCGGGCGGTGTCTTTCGCCGCCTGCCGGAAAATGACGTGCGCGGCTTGTTTTTGGGTGAGATCACCGCCTGCTGCCAAAGTATCGGAAAAATGGGCGAGGCCTGTACCAAACACGGCTATCTGTCGGAAAACGGCGGTTTCTATGTCGTTGAAAGCGGTAAAGGCGATATTATCGGACAAAGCTGGGCATGGCGCGGTAAAAAAGGCGAGCTGTGTTTTGACTCGCTGGAAACATTGGGCGACCGCGTCAGCGCCGCGCAATGGACAAAGCTGATGCAGGAAACGGCGCAAGAACTGACCGCCCGCCATGACCATGATGTCACCGCCCTGCATATCGGCGCAGGCGGACGCACCCCCGTTAAATCATTGAAAAAAGTCTTCACGGATACGACCAAAGCCAAACCGAAAGATTTCGGCTATTTCCGCCACCGCGATTCCCGCCTGTCACAAATCCGCGTCTGGCGGCGCAGCGCCTGATAATCATTATCCGGTGAATTTCAGTTCCGCCACTTCCAGCGCGGGATGCATGTCGCGGCGTTCCAGCACTTCCACCGCATCGCCTGCGCGGATCATGCCGCTCTGTTCAATCACCGCATTCTGGCCGAAAAACACCCCGGCCAGATCATCGCTTTTGCCGCGGCGCAGTTTTGTCATTGTTTTCAGCGGTTCATTCGATGCCGCCGCACCTGTTTCCTGCGTAATGGTCGTAATTTTGCAGCGCGTGCAGGGCTTCATCAGCCGCAGCACCACGTCGCCGATTTTGATGCGGTATAAAACATCTTCTTCAAAAGCCGCCGCCTCCGCCAGCACGATATTAGGGCGAAACCGCGTCATCGCAATCTCTTCTCCGTCAGGGAAATGCGGCTGCAAGGCGGCAAGTGATGCTTCCCCCGTCACCAGCAACGGAAAGCCGTCGGCAAAGCTGACATGCCCGTCTTCCATCTGCCATTTTTTACCCAGCATCCGCTTATGCGCGGGACTCTCCGACAGCCTGACCAGACGGCAGGGCAGTTCCAGATAATCAGAAAACCATGCCGCCGCCGCATCTCCGGCATCCAGCGCTGTCACATCATCTTTCCAGATTTTGACGGCGATTTCTCTGTCCGGCATGGACACGGAGAGCGGCTCTTTATCCGCGACGGAGAAAACCGTTCCCTCTGCCATTTGTTCAGTGGAAACAAGCGCCAGCTTTTCACAGCCGCGCATGCGCTGGGTGATAAAAACACCTTCAGCATCCACCAGCATCCATTCACGGTCGCCCTGCGGCCCGCGCGGCAGCAATTCCAGCGCCGGAACGGGCTGTCCTGCGCCTGATTTCAACGGATAGATATGGCAGGAGGAAACGGTCATCGCCATGAGGGAAAACTCCTTATTGCGGTTTTTTACCTTTGCGCATTTTACGGGCAGGCTGTTGCGGCGCGGCATCATAGGCAATGCCGCGTTTTACCCCCGCATCGCGGATGAACGCCGTCAATTCAGGCAAAATTTGTTTTTTGAAAATTGCGCCGCTGCACAGATCATAATGTCCGGCTTTGTCCAGTATCAGGCTTTTACGGCTGTCATCGGTAAGGTTCTTGCACAAATCCTGCGCGGCTTCATTCTGCGCGGGCGGCACAATCTCGTCCTTTTTGCCCGATACCGTCAACAGCGGAATATCCGTCACCGCCGCAGGATCGATTTTTTTGCCGTGATGCGTCATTGTGCCTTTTGCCAGCGCCGCATCCTGAAAAACCAGCTTGATCGTATCCAGATAAAACTGCGCGGGCAAATCGCTGACCGCCAGATAATCATCATAAAAATCTTTTATTTTGCCGGATTTTTCCGTGTCTTTGGCACGCAAGGCCGCAATCAGATCATTGCGGTTTTTATGATGCGCATCGGCATTCACCGCCATCAGCCCTGCCAGCTGCAAAAATCCGGGATAGACCTCACGCCCTGCACCCTCATAGTCCGACGGCACTTTCATGATGGTGTTTCTTTTAAACCAGTCAAGATCATGCTGCTGCGCGAATTCCGCCACGGAGGATTGTTCCGCCGTGACATCAATCGGCCCGCCCATCAATGTCATCGAGGCCGGTCTGTTTTTATCCTTTTCCGCCGCCATCAAAGCGCCGGTTGCCAAAACCGGAACCGTTGATTGTGAAAAGCCGATGATATGCACGTCTTCGCCCAGCTCTTCCAGCGCATCGCGCACATAATCGATATAATCCTCCAGACTGAAATCGCCGTGTTTCACGTCCACATCGCGCGGATTTTCCCAATCCAGCACATAGACCTCATGCCCCGGCAGCAGCTCTTTCACCGTATCGCGCATCATTGAGGCATAATGGCCGGAGGTCGGCGGCACGATCAGCACTTTCGGGTCATTGCGGGTGCAATCCCGCTTAAAATGTTTCAATGTACCGAAAGGTTTTTCTTTCACCGCAGTTTCGGTTACCGTGATTTTTTTCCCCGCAATCGCGGTTTCCGTCAGGCCAAAGGGCGGTTTGGGATGGTCTTTGGACAAATAATCCCAAAAATCGGATGCGGCTGCGGCTTCATCGGCGGCAGCATCGGACAGACCGGGCAGAATGCCGTTCTGTTTTAAAAATTTCATCGCATCGGAGTAATTTTTCGTCGATTGCGCAAGGAAGTTGAATTGCAGCTTCATGGATTTTTGCAGGAAATCGTGCCAGCTGTATTTCATTTTTCTCTCCTGCTTGCCTTATCCTTTATTCGCAGGCGTCCCCGCCAGCCAGCCGCCATCCAGTACCATCTGTGTACCGGTAATTTTCGATGCCGCATCGCTGCATAAGTAAAGCACGGAGGACGCAATATCTTCAATCCCGACGAAATCCTTGATGGCGTGGTTTTTCAGCATCACCTTGGCGATAACCTCGTCTTCGCTCATGCCGTATTCTTTCGCCTGTTCGGGGATTTGCTTGTCCACCAGCGGCGTGCGGACATAACCCGGACAGACCGCATTGACGGTAATGCCGTATTCCGCCAGATCCAGCGCTGCCGCCTTGGTAAAGCCGATCATGCCGTGTTTGGCGGTAATATAGGCGGCTTTATAAGGCGAGGCCGTCAGCCCGTGAACGGAGGCGATATTGATAATGCGGCCGCCGCCCTGCTGTTTCATATATTTTGCCGCCGCTTTGGTGGCATGAAACCCTGCCGATAAATTGATGGCGATAATCTGGTCCCATTTTTCTTCGGGAAAGTTTTCAACCGTACAAACATGCTGGATACCGGCATTATTGACCAGAATATCCACACGCCCCAGCGCCTGATGCGCCTTTTCGACCATATCGCGGATTTCAGCGGGTTTGCTCATATCCGCATCGCTGTAAAAAACGCGTACACCTGTCTTTTCGACCAGGATCTGCCGCTGTTTTTCGATTTCCGCGGCATCGCCGAAACCGTTCAGCACGATATCCGCGCCGGCCTGTGCCAGTATTTCGGCAACAGCTTTGCCGATACCGCTGGTTGACCCCGTGACAACAGCGACCCTGCCCGTTAAAGGCTTATCGGCGTTCTGGGCGTTTTGAAAGAAAAAACCGGACATGCCGTCCCCTTTTGATTATTTGGCGGAAATTGATTTTATGGCTGTCTTCTTTATGCCACTTCCGCGCCGTCACCGCAATCTTCAGGCGCGGTACAAGCAAGCTTTTTCCAGAACGGTGCCAAAATACCGACAGCTTCGGTTTCATCACGTTCCAGCCCGTCCGCCGCAACATCCAGCGCAAATGTCACAATCTGCCGGAAATCATAACCCACGGATGACAAATCGGCATTTAATCCGTCTTTTGCCGCCAGTTCCGGCAACATATGGCGCAAAGCCACAGACCAGCCCATCACCATTTTCATGCATGACATCCAGCGCGGTCCGGTCATACAGAATACCCGCCCAGAAAGCCGTCATCGCATAAACCATCGCATCACTGTTGCAATCCGCCGCCCGCAGTTCCAGATAGCGTTTCAAACGCACTTCGGGGAACAGCGTCGTCAGATGATCCTGCCAATCCTTAATGGAAGGATACATACCCTCAAAACCGGGTAGTTTGCCTGCCATAAAGTCGCGAAAAGACAGCCCTGCCGTATCCAGATATTTGCCGTCGCGATACAGGAAATACATCGGTACATCCAGCGCATAATCGACATAAGAAGCAAAAGACATGTCATCGGAAAAGACAAAATCCAGATTGCCGCAGCGGTCGGGATCGGTCTGGGTCCAGACATAAGAGCGGTAGCTGGCATAACCTGTATCTTTGCCATCCAGTTTCGCGGAGTTTGCCATCAATGCCACAATCACCGGCTGCAATGCCAGCGCCACGCGGAATTTTTTCACCATATCCGCTTCACTGGAAAAATCGAGATTAAGCTGTGCGCCGCAGCTGCGCATCATCATATCAATGCCGTGACGCCCTTTTTTCAGCATGTAATCACGCATGATGCGGTAACGGCCTTTCGGCATCCAGTGAATATCTTCGCGGTGCCAATCGGGATGCAGCCCTTTACGCAGGAAACCGATGCCGCAATCTTCGGCCGCACTGTTTAAGTCCTGCATGAAAGAATCCATCTCCTGCACGGCTGCCGTCACATCCGCCACAGGTGAACCGGAATATTCAACCTGACCGCCCGGCTCCAGCGTCACGGAAATACCGTCTTTCACCAGCGCGACGGGATTGCCGTCTTCCATGATTTTTTCCCAGCCGAATTTGCAGGCAAAATGTTCCAGCAGCATACGGATTCCGGGCATACCTTCATAAGGAAGCGCAGCGCCTGTCGCCTTGTCAAAGGCAAACTGTTCCAGCTCGACACCGATCTTCCATAATTTTTTTTCCTTGATTCCCGCGGCCAAATCGTCGATAAGATCGTTATAGGTAATTTGCGGGTGGGTAATTGTTGGTGTTGAATGCGCCTCGGCGCAAGGAACAGAATCAGAACAAAGGTTTATAGACATGACAGCTCCCCGTTTGAAAATCGGAATTCTAATAGACCCCGTACATAATATCAAGCCGAAAAAAGATACCTCGCTTGCAATTATGCTGGCCGCACAAAATGCGGGCCATGATGTTTTTGTCATGGAACAGGGCGATGTCTTCATTGAAAACGGGCATGCACGCGGCATCGTTCAAGGGATTGAGGTCTTTGATGACACGGCGGAGTGGTGCAAACTGTCCGAAAAACAGGATATGCCGCTGGCGCAGCTGGATATCATTTTCATGCGCAAAGACCCGCCGGTTGATAAACGCTTCATTCACACGACTTATGTTCTGGATCAGGCCGCGGCAGAAGGCGTAACGGTTACCAATCCGCCCGCAACTCTGCGCGATTTTAACGAAAAAATCTTCGCCAGCACTTTCACGGACTATACCCCGCCCTATACGATCACAACATCACAGACGGTTCTGAAAGAATTTCTGTCCGTGCATAAAAAGATCATTATGAAGCCGCTGGACGGTATGGGCGGCGAAGGCGTATTTATGGTCACCGAAGATGATGTCAATTTCGACGTCATTTGGGAAACCCTGACCGGGCGCGGCAGCTATCCGATTATTGCACAGCGCTTCATTCCCGCGATCAAGCAGGGCGATAAGCGCATCATCATCATCAACGGTACGCCCTTCCCCTATATGCTGGTGCGCCTGCCGAAAGACGGCAGTATTCGCGGAAATCTTGCCGTCAGCGGCGATCACGAGGTTCGCAAGCTGGATAAAAAAGATCTGGAAATCGCCGCAGCTGTCGGAAAACGCTTACAGCAGGAAGGTGTTTTGCTGGCCGGAATTGATATTATCGGCACTTATCTGACCGAGGTTAATATCACCAGCCCGACAGGCTTCCGTGAAATCGCCCGCATCTCCGGACAGGATCCGGCTGCGTTGCTGCTGGAAAAAGCCGTGGAACTGCATTGCCGCAAATCGCGCGCAACAGATTGCGCCTCCACAGACAAAGCGGTTGCCTGACCTGCCTTCATTGACATTTTTCTTATATTATGTTAACTTACGTCGTTCTTAAAACAACGGAGAGAGTCGATGTCGATCGTCAAACTGAAACGCGCATGGATTGAGCATACGAAAGAAGAAAGCCGGGTCACAGATAACGGCAAAACCATGTTACTGCACGCCGATAAAATCAGCGATATTCTGGAGGATCAATTTCACCAGTTCGGTTATCACAACGAGGCGGGGCGTCATGTCAGCATCCGCGTCAATACCGTTGTCATGGATAACGGGCAGCAATATTTCACCGTTGAAAATATGGAAGAGATCGAACGTAAATGGGCCGAAGCCTTGCGCGCACCGGTTTACAGGAAAGCACGCAACGTCTCCCGCAACCCTTAAAGGATAAAAACATGGCTGTTCTGGAACTAAAGCTTGCCTTTATGGAAGCAAAAGGCACAAAAAAAGCGCCCGAGATCGTGAAACGGCATAGCGGGGATACGATTCTGATCGACACGCAAAAGATCGGGGAAATTGTTGCCAATAAAAAACAGCGCGACTATGTTGAGACACTGGATTGTTGGATAACTTTCAATATCAATACACTCGTCACCGACAAAGATAGAGAATATTACCTTTATGAAGAGATGGACGAGATCAAGGAAAAATGGCTGGCGGCAGAAGACCAGCGCCCCTCCTATAAGAAGCCCCGCACCCTGAACCGCCAATCCTGAGCGCCTCTTTCCTTCCCGCATTTCTGCTGCGCCGCAGCATTCTCTTTTCTTGACAGAGACGGCTTCCGTCACGCAAGATAGCGCATTGTTTCCCCAATATCCGCTTTGAAGGAGTGCGCCTTTCATGTCTTACGAAGACTATGCCCTGATCGAAGCCGCCGCCGATAATGACGAAGCCCTTGTCATGAAATATCTTGAAGACGGCGCAGATCCGAACACGATCGGTGATTTCGGCTGGACGGCTCTGCACGAGGCCTGCGCCCACAGCTCCATCAATCCGAAAATTATCCGCGCCCTGCTGGATGCCGGGGCCGAACCAAATTTGCACACGAGTGAAGGTTTCAGTTGCCTGTTACTGGCTGTGCAACGCCCTGATACCGATGTGGTTGAAATGCTGCTGGATGCGGGGGCAAATCCGAACCACTTAAGCGGCGGACGCGCAGGTCCGCTTTACTATGCCGCTGATTCCGACAATCCGAAAATGGTCAAATTACTGCTGGATAAAGGTGCGGATGTCGCAAAACTGAACAAAGACGGTGATACCGTGCTGCATGTTCTGGTCAAAGAAGGGCAGGAGCGCAAAATCTATAATCTGATCGTCGCGGGCGCAGATGAGAATGTCAAAAACAAGGCGGGCGAAAGCGCCATTGATATGGCCAAACGCCTTGCCGATAACGACAAACAATATAACGGCCATACCGGTATTCTGCGCGGCAAACTGGACCGCGGCGAAGATGTGCCGCATTTCAAACCGCCGAAGCGCGGCGGATTTTTCCCGATCTGACACTTGAAACACGTTTTAGACAGGATAGGCACGTAACATCCTGCGCCTTTTCTTGACTTTTATGTAATAAAAATACATAATTTGCCACACACAAACACGAATCTAAAAAAACATAAGAACGAGAGACGAGAATGAGCGAAAACACGCCCAAACGCCCGACGAAAACACCTGCCGCATTAAATGCCTTTTTTCAAGACAGCGATTTAACGCCGGATGAAACAAAAGAGATTGTCAAAGCCGCGCTGAAAGATGCCGATTACGGTGAATTCTATCAGGAAATCACAGAGCGTGAGGCGCTCACCAAGGATAAGGGCGAATATACAACCGTCTCCGTCGGCAATAGTGAAGCCGGTTTCGGCTTCCGCGTCGGACAAGGTGAACGCGTCGGCTATGCTTATGCGGATGTTTTCAACAAAGCCTCCCTGACGGAAGCCGTGCAGGAGGCACAGGAAATTCTGGAAAGCGGCAAAGCCGCCGAAAAACTGGGCGGATACGGACGCACGCAGGATCAGCTCTACCCTGCCCAAAACCCGATGAAAAGCATGGATCTGGCGGAAAAAATCGCCAAGCTTGACGAAATTGAAGCGCATATAAAATCCCTCGACCCCGCCGTCACCAATGTCACGTTGGGCTATAAAGCCACATCCAAAGCCGTGCATATCATTACCGAAGACGGCACCAGTCTGGTCGATACACGCCCGAATGTCTCGCTAATGATCCAGATTCAGGTCACGGATGAAAACGGCAACAGCGAAACCGGCTATAAATTGCTGGGCGGTCCTGTTGACTGCAAGGATATTTTCGCCGACAGCGAATGGAAAGCCGCCGCAGATGAAGCGCTGGACCTTGCCAAAACCCTGCTGATTGCCGAAGATGCACCTGCGGGTCAAATGGAAGTCGTCCTTAATCAGGGCTGGCCTGCCGTATTGCTGCATGAAGCCATCGGTCACGGGCTGGAAGGCGATTTTAACCGCCGCAGCATTTCCGTCTATAGCGGTAAAATCGGTCAGAAAGTCGCCTCTGATGAGGTCACGGTTGTCGACCAGGGCGATCTGAAAGGTGAGCGCGGCAGCCTGCATTTTGATGACGAAGGCACACCGACGCAGGAAAATACGCTGATTGAAAAAGGTATTTTGAAATCCTATATGCAGGACCGCCAGAACGCGCTGCTGATGAAAGCCGCGCCGACCGGAAACGGCCGCCGCGAAAGCTATACCAAAACACCGATGCCGCGGATGACCAATACCTATTTCAAACCCGGTGATCACGAGCCCGAAGATATTATCAAATCCGTCGAAGACGGCTTGTATATCAAGGACATGGGCGGCGGGCAGGTTGACATTACCTCCGGGAAATTTAATATGAATGCCACATTGGCCTACCGCATCCGCAAAGGGAAATTATGCGAACCCGTTAAGGGGGCAACGCTGGTCGGTGACGGTCTTTCCGTTATCCAGTCGATCAAAATGGTCGGCAATGATCTGGAACTGGAAAAAAGCGCCGGAATGTGCGGCAAAAACGGGCAAAGCGTCATTGTCGGCTGCGGACAGCCGACTGTGCGTGTATCCAACATGACCGTAGGCGGTACAAAGAAATAAACCGCCTGACTTTAAGGAGAGAACTGAAAATGGTAGCAAGTAAACCGAAAGAATTCGAACGCGCCGCACGCCCCGTCGCCGAGGCTCTGATCAAACATGCCAAGGAAGAAGGCGCGAAATACGGCATTACCGATGTGAAAGTCGTTATCAGCGAAAACACCGAACGTGAAGCGGAAATCGAACGCGGCCATGTTGCGCGCGCCGTCGGCGGCACGACGCATAAAGTCACTGTCACGCTTTACGCAGATGACCGCAGCATCTCTTTCACCAAAAATACACTGGGCATGACCGCGCTGAAAAACGCCATGAATGAAAATATGAAGGTCATTCATCTTGCGCCGGAAAACCCCAGCGCCGCATTGCTGGAAAAGGAAAAAGTCTATACGGGCCCGCAAAGCGATTTGAACCTCTATGATATTACAGAGCCGAGCAATGAAACGCTGATCAATTACGCTAAGGAAGTCGAAGCCGCTGCAATGTCGGTGAAAGGCACAAAGGCAACGCGTTCCGTCAGCATGTCCAAGAAAAACACCCATCTGCTGATTATGGCCACCAACGGTGTCGATATTCAGGAAAGCCGTACCCTGTATCAGGCCAGCGCCAGCGTTGTTGCCGAAGATGAAAACGGTATGCAGATTGACGGGGAATACAGCGTGGCCCGCCATTTCTGTGATATGGCCGGTGCCAAAGACCTTGGCAAACGCGCCGGATTGAACGCGGTTGGAAAACTGGGCGCAAGCCTGCCCGACACCGGTGAATATCCGATCGTACTGGATAATGATGCGGCGGAAAGCTTTTTCAACTCCGTCTTTCAGGCGATTGACGGCACCGCCATCCATCAGGGCGCAAGCTTCCTGAAAGGCAAGCTGGAACAGCAAATTATGAGCGCCGAAGTCACGATTACCGACAATCCGAATCTGCACCGCGGCGTCGCCTCGCGCTCTGTCGATACGGCGGGAATCAAAAGTGAAGAGATCACTTTCGTTGAAAACGGTGTTCTAAAATCCTTCAACAGCAATCTGGCCGAATCCCGCAAACTGGGAATCGAGCCGATCGGACGTGAAAACGGCCGCACCAATACCCGCGTCCAGCCCGGTATCGAAACACCGGACGAGCTGATCTCCGACATCAAGGAAGGCATCTATATTCAGGGCTTTCAAGGCGGTACCGTCAATGTCAATAACGGCACCTATTCCCGTCAGGCTTACGGCAAGATGATCCGCGACGGTAAAATCACCGATGAATCGGTTGACGGTTTTATCGTCTCCGGAAATTTGAAAGAGATGTTCATGGATATCTCGCTGGCCGATGACACGCCGCCGCAGCCGAAATCAAAACATTCGCTGGCCGCGCCGACAACGCGCATCAACCGCGCCACCATCGCCGGAAAATAAGCGCCATAACATATTGAACACGAAAAAACCGCCTTCTGAAAAAAAACGGGCGGTTTTTTTTTACAATTTTTCTATAGTGTTTTCACTGCCATCTGTGGAACAATATGGGGGCGTTTTTTCGCGCCCATGCATCTCATCCCTTTCGGAACAAATAATGAAAACAAAAAATCCGGCATTATTGAATTTTATGCGCAATATCAAAGGGCGCTGGGATTTGTTCGTCGTGCTGATGCGCTGGGACAAGGTTTACCGCAAAGAAATTACCATCGTCATCCTGACACTGATGCTGATTTCCTATTCCATCATTGATATCAATGATAAGTGGGATTACGCCGCCATGGCGCTGGAAATCAGCATTCTGCTGCTGCAATTCGGCAGCGAGATGTCAATCCTGCCAATAAAATACCGCCCCATGCATGCGGGAATTCAGCATTTTTCACAGCTCTGCACCCATATCTGGAATAATAAACGCAGCTTTCCGATGGCGGATATTCTGCCGCCGAAAGCGGAAGAAAATGCCGGATTCCAAAATCCGATTGCCGGGCAGGAGCTTAGCGCGGAAATCCCCTTTTCCAGCGATCAGGTCAGTGACAAAATCATTCTGACCGATGCCCTGCGCTATCAGGAAGTCAGCAAAGACATCAATTACATCATCTCCAATCTGCAGATCATGTATCTGGCGCTGCGCGTTGCCACCAAAACCCAGCATACGACGAACGGCGTTAAACTGGCGCTTTACGGGCTTACGGACGGGCTGCTGAATGATGAACCGCTGACCTTGCGTAAATCCTATTATTTCGATGCGCTGCTGACCAACGAGGCTTTCCGCAGCCGGCTTATCCGCCGTAACCTGCGCGGGCATGAGGAAATCTATTCCGATCTCAGCGCCTATTACCCCGTGCGGCAGGAGCAGGTCAACGGGCGCACCATGCTGCGCATCCGCCCCGATTTTTATGAAAGCGTTTCCGGCCATATCGGCATTACAACCTTGCTGCTGACCGATAACAATAAAATCGGCATGCTGCATCAGGGTGCCGGCAAGGTGATTGACGCGAAAAAAGTCGGACTTGGCGGCTCGGGATCGATGGATTACAGCGATTTTGACAAAGCCGGAAAACCGGAAGATTTGCGCAAAGCCATCGCTTACGGCATGGCACGGGAACTGGCAGAGGAAACAGGCACAAAGCAGCATTTCGATACATTGCTCGACCGTACGATGGTCACGGGATTTTTCCGCTGGGTTGATCGTTGCGCCAAGCCGGAATTTGTCGGCATTACCCGCGGCGGCGATGTCGCCTTTTCCGAAGAGGGTTCAATCGACGGTGACGAAATCGTCAAATTCGAGGAAATGCCGATCACCATCCGCAAACTAAAAGACTTTAAAAAGGCACTGGCCTATATCAAGGAAAATGACATCAAGGTTTCCCTCTCCTCGCTGATGGCCTTGCAGCGCATGGTTGCCATTGCCGGTTATGACAGCGATGACGCCACAGCGGAACAGAAACAAGTCTTTGATAAAATGAATAATTTCCTGTTTTCCTAAAGACAGTCAGCTGCGCCGCCGCCATTTACATATTTTTTACCTTTTTACTATAGACTGTCCTCTAAGCGTAGAGAATAACATGCGTTACGTGGAGGCAATATGCGCATAGAGAATGCAGGGCTGATTACAGATATTTTCGGGCATCCGGTATTATTGCTGGAAGACGCGGTTGAATCCGGCAATCTCCGGGTCGATATTGATGAAGACGCGGTGCGCATCTTCCGCAATAATGAAGAAATCGGCAAAATCGAGGATGTACCGGAGGAAATCGGCTTTTGGCTTGCCCGTCAGGAAAATATCGGCATCATCGCCGGCGGCGGCGGCAGCATCACCCACAGCGCAATCGTCTCCACCCCTTTAAATATTGAAAAACTGGCCGCCCATCAGGTCAAAGACAATGAAGAAGATTTGAACGCGACCTTCGCCGCGGTCATGAATGATGATTTCATGCGCCGCCTGCACGAATATGACGAAGAAAAACAGCGTGTCCTGATGGAGGACTGGCTGGAAGAGATGCGCGCGAAACTCGCGGAAAATGTCGAAGCGCCTTCCGTCTTGAAATATATGGAAGAGCCGTCTGACGAACAATACGAAAATGAAAGCGACGAAGACTATAACCAGCGTATGCTGAATGAATTCCTGAATTATGTCGATACGGATATGCGCTATAAAAAAAGCGATACTTATCTGATCGACAAAGCCTATTACGAAGCCGTCAACCGCGATCCGCAGGACCGCGCCACCCTGACGATGCTCAGCCGCATGACTCCGGCGGAATTTGTTGATACGGCACGCCGTCCCTTAACTGTCGGCACCGATATGACCGGACGCATGGGCACCGTAACCACCTTAAACGGGTTGCCCTCGGAAGGCTTTACGCATTTCCTGAAAAATTTCGCCGATAAACACGGTACAACGCTGGTCGCCATGGGGACAGCCACGTTGCAGCGCGCCGCTATTTTGGGCGCGGTCGGTATGGTGGCACCGCCGCTGGTACCGCTGGCCGCTGTTGCCTATGGCGCTTATAAAATGACCAAGGCCGTTTCCGGCATTTACAATACGCTGCAAAAAGAGGCGAAAGAAAAACAAAATAACGGCATGGGCAAAATCGCCTCCGTCGCAGCAGCGGCGAAAAAACACAAATGGGCGTTGCTGGGGCTGGCCGCTGTCGGCGCGGCTTTCGCGACCGGCATTATCGACCTGCCTTTTGATTTCGACGCACCGGATACGCCCGATATCGCGCCGGACGGTTCTACAATCGCGGCGACTGACGGCGTAACAGGCACCGCCCCCGAAACCGTTGTAGATGCCGGTGATACCGTCGTGACACCCGCAGTAACAGCTGAGGTAACGCCTGAGGTAACACCGGAAACCGTGACGGAAACAACGCCGCCGGAAACCCCTACCGCCACGACCGAAGTTGAAGTGGAAAAAGAACCTGAGACTGTTGTCGCTGAAACAGAGGTCGCAGCAGATAACGGCCCCATTGATTACGGCAGCATGCCCGAAGCCGGTGCCATTCACGCCGTCGCGGAAAATCTTCTGCACGTGCAGGACCCGCAGGCCGGTATTATTGCCAATCTGCAGCAGGGTGATACCGTCATCCCCTTACATATCCATGTCGATGCTGACGGCACATTGCAAATCGACGAGATCACCAGCGAAACCATCAACACGCCGCTGTTGCAAAAAGCCGGCGTACAGACACTCGGGCTGGAGCAAAATGCAGGCTGGACGCAAGGCAGCGGCAGACCGCCCTATATGCCAAGCATCCCGACGGATGATTACAACGCCTTCCTGTCCAAAGTTGATCCCGAAGTCACGCAAAGCGTTCCCGATACGCGCCCCGATATCCGTACATCCGGGCCGCGCACCGGCGGATAAAGACAGGCTTTGCCCTTATCTACGGCTTTTCACGGCATTTTCCGCAGGATTCCCATGTGTTTTCCTTGCCTTTCGCGCCGAATCCCCTCATATTACGGGGTGGAAGGTTGACAATGGGCAGCTGTCCCGTTAACCCGGTCAGATCCGAAAGGAAGCAGCCGCATATGGGTTGTGCTGGGTCGTTGCTCGGCCTTCCACCTTTTTACTTTTTAATGTAAAATTTTAATCATGTCCCAGCCTGAAAAAACAGAGAGCAAACAGGAAAGCGCCGCCAATACGGACGGCAAACCGGATACGCCCTATCTGGTGCTGGCACGGAAATACCGTCCCCGTAATTTTTCCGAGCTGATCGGACAGGATGCTCTGGTCCGCACCCTGCAAAACGCGATCGCCATGAACCGCATCGCCCATGCCTTTATTCTGACAGGCGTCCGCGGTGTCGGTAAAACCACAACGGCACGAATTATCGCCCTTGCACTGAATTGTATCGGCAAGGATGAAAAAAGCGGCATCACGGCAGAACCCTGCGGAGAATGCACACATTGCAAAGCCATCATGGAAGGCCGCCATGTCGACGTGCTGGAAATGGATGCGGCCTCGCGTACCGGTGTCGATGATGTGCGCGATATTATCGATTCCGTGCAATATGCCCCGGCTTCGGCACGTTTTAAAATCTTCATCATTGATGAAATCCACATGCTGTCAAAATCGGCTTTCAATGCGCTTTTGAAAACGCTGGAAGAACCGCCGCCGCATGTCAAATTCATCTTTGCCACGACCGAGATCAACAAAGTTCCCGTCACTATTCTCTCGCGTTGCCAGCGTTTTGACCTGCCGCGTATCGACAGCAATTTGCTCAATGACTATTTCACGGAGCTGCTGGGCAGGGAAAAAATCGAGGCCGAAGACGAAGCCGTGCATATGATTGCCCGCGCCGCGGACGGCTCCGCCCGTGACGGGCTCAGCCTGCTTGACCGCGCCATTGCGCTGTCTGACGGTAAAATCACAGCGGCGCTGGTGCGTGACATGCTTGGCCTGTCCGACCGCAATATGATTTTCGATCTGCTGACGGCACTCAGCGAAGGCAATGCCGAAAACAGTTTCGCAATCGCCGAAAAACTCTTCACCTCCGGCGCCGACCCCGACCAGATTCTAAAAGACCTGCTGGACGCCGTGCATCTTGTCAGTAAGGGCAAGCTTGTGCCGGAAAGCTTGAAAACGGGCTTTTTGCCGGAAACGGAAAAAACGCGCGGACTGGCGCTGGCGGATACATTATCCGTTCCGGCATTATCACGGCTGTGGCAAATCCTGTCCAAAGGGCGGGAGGAGCTAAAAACCGCCGCCACGCCTGCACAGGCGCTGGATATGGTGTTAATCCGCACAATTTACGCCGCGCAAATGCCGCTGCCGTCGGAGATTATTACGGCGCTGGAAAACAGCGGCAGTGACGATGCCGCGACGCAAAAAAAAAGCCTGAAACAAGCCTAAACCCGAAAGAATCCTCCGTTTCGGCACCGCCGCCTGTCAGAACGCCCCCTCCTTCTTCCACTGCCGCAACACATGCCGCAGCGCAGGCGCAGATGCCGGCAGATATCCCCGCGCTTCCGGCACAGGATCCCGACACGCTCACCGCGCCGCAAAGCTTTCGCGATATCGCCGAAATGTTCCGGGAAAAACAGGAGATGCTGCTTTACAGCCAGCTTTATAATTTTATGGTTCCCGTCAGCTTTGCCGCCGGAAAAATAGATATCTGGCTTGATCCGGCAGGGGATAGCAGCGCCCCCGGCACGATTAAAAAGCATCTGTCAGACTGGACGAAAACAAACTGGATTATCTCGCTTGTTCCCGAAAACAGGAAAACGGCGGAGATGAAAACGCTGGCCGATGAAGACAGGGAGGCACAGCAACAAAAGCTTGCAAATGCCGCCAATCATCCTATTGTGAAAGATGTGCTGGCACGGTTCCCCGGAGCGCGCCTTTCGACGATCCGGGATATTGCCAAACAGAATTAGACGTGTTTTTAAGGAGAAGAAAAAATGACAAATCTCGCCCAAATGATGCAAAAAGCACAAGTCATGAAAGAAAAAATGGCGGAGATGCAAAAGCGCGCCAATGAAAGAGAAATTATTGGCGAAGCCGGTGCCGGTATGGTCAATATTACAATCACCGGCCGCGGAGAAGTCCGTGCGCTGAAACTGGAGCCGGGTATCGTCAACCCCGATGATATCGAGGTTCTGGAAGATCTGATTGTTGCCGCCATCAATGATGCGCGCAAAAAGGCTGAACAGGCAATCTCTGAAGAAACGGCAAAAATCATGGAAGATCTCGGCCTGCCGCCCGATCTTGATTTCCAGTTCTAAGATTGACAACGCGGTTTTACTGTTGCTGCTGTTGCTCTTGTTGCCGTCTTTTATGGTCTTCAAGAACCGTTGATAATTTTGCCGCAACTTTTTCAGGATAACGGATATTCGGCAGAACCGTGCCCATTTGTTTGGCGCCGATACGCGATTCCACAACCAGCGAAATATTCCCGATACCGTAACGTTTCTGCAGCCAGTTTGCCGAGGGCTTTATTTCGCGCACACTGTGCAGCAACACGCGTGATTGCTCCCTGATCCAGAAGCTCTGGATGAATTCAATGCGGTTGGGGTAAACGGTGAAGGCCACAGCCTTATAATCCAGCCATGTCATAAACAGCGGACCGGCAAAACCGATCAGCCCGACAATCGAAATCGCCATCAGGTAAGATAAAAATCCTTCAACGCCCGTCACCCAGGCCATGCCTTTAGCCATTTCAGGCAGCAGCATCAATAAAATACAGGAAATACCAATGATACGGATCGGATAAGAATACGCCACCACCGCCGGATGGAAAACGGAGCGCAGCCTGAATAACGGCTTGTTATCTGGGGCTGTTTCCGTCACTTATCTTTTCCGGAATGATGCGGTCTTTCATCGGAAATGGCGGGTTCCAGCTCTTGCGGTTCCTCCTCCGCATTATCCTCCGGCTCATTTTCGCCGGCACTTTCCAACGCCGCATCTTCTTGCGTATCACGGGACGGAACGGATGACGGCGGAATCACAGGCTGCGCCCGCAGCAGATCCGCGGTGTCTTCAGACGCTTCCGCCTCCGCCACCTCTTCTTCCGCCGGAGATGCGGCATCTTCCGCGGCGCGCGCCTCCGCCAATGCACTGCGCTGCATATCAGCCGCCCATGCATCGCGGTATTCGGCATGTACTTTATCCAAAACATCCAGAATTTTCTCGGCAATGCCGGTCCCCATCGGCACATCTTCAATCGCGATACCGACAAATTTCTGCCCCGGCTCATAATAGGCTGAGGCTGGCGCATGCAGTTCAATTGTTTTCAGATTGCCAAGCCCCTGCAAAAAGCTGGTATTTTGTACAACATCCACAATATCCCGGTAATAAAGCCTGCCTTGCTTTCTGTTTAGAAAGCGGCCGGAAAAATAGGAAAAGCTTAAACGGTCCTCAAAGAAATCAAACCGCGTTGCGGCGGCATTTTTACGCCGGATCTCGTAATAAAGAATCGGAATACCGATAATCCCGAGCAGGAAACATCCCCAGAAAATATTTCCGATCGCAATTTTACCAAGAAACCCCAGCATCATTGTCAAAAGCGACAGCAGCAGACCACCGATAACCGTTAAGAATAATGCACCAAAGAAGCCGTAAAACAGCGACTGCATCATCACGACTTTGGGGATAAATTTGGGTTTGACCGAGAAAAGGGGCTTTTGTTTCATCAGGAATACGGTCTCTTGTTGCTTGAATACAAATAACTAAAAACAGTCTAAGCGTGTGAAGGCAATTTTACAAATACCGTTTTTCCTTGCAATTTGCCCGGAATCTTTCTACATATTCCTAAAGCCACGGCTTTACCTTCGCTTTTCAATATAACTGTTTTTCAGGCTCTTGAACAGCAAGCAAAGCAATAAAAAAAATCAAAAGAAATACAAGGGGTTTAAAAGCCATGTCCCAGGCCCAAAGCAAAGAATACTACGAACGTTTTTTTCAAGCACGTATCGAAGATTTGCACAGGGAAGGACGTTACCGCGTTTTCGCGAATATTGAACGTATGGTCGGAAAATACCCCAAAGCGCTTTTCCGGACGGAAAACGGGGTAGAAAAAGAAATCACCATCTGGTGCAGTAATGATTATCTCGGCATGGGGCATAACCCCGTCGTCATTGACGCCGTTTGCGATGCCGTACGCAAAAACGGCGCAGGTGCGGGCGGAACGCGCAATATTTCCGGCACCACAAACCACCATATCGCGCTTGAGAAAGAACTGGCTGATCTGCATGATAAAGAAGCAGGACTGCTGTTTTCCTCCGGATATGTCTCCAATGAATCCGCTATCGGTACGCTGGCAAGACTGATGCCTGACTGCGTGATTTTCTCCGACGAGATGAACCACGCCTCCATGATTCAAGGCATTCGTCAAAGCGGCTGTGAAAAATATATCTTTCGCCATAACGATATCAAACATCTGCGCAGCCTGCTGGATTCCGTCGAGCGTTGCCGCCCGAAAATGATCGCCTTTGAATCCGTCTATTCCATGGATGGTGATATTGCGCCGATCGAAGAAATTTGTGATATCGCGGAAGAATACGGCGCATTAACCTATCTGGACGAAGTCCATGCCGTCGGCATGTACGGCAAAAAAGGCGGCGGTATTGCCGACCAGCGCGGGTTGATGAACCGTCTGGATGTGATTGAAGGCACACTTGGCAAAGCCTTCGGCCTGATGGGGGGTTATATCACCGCCAGTCAGGCGATTGTCGATGTTGTGCGCTCTTACGCTCCGGGCTTTATTTTTACAACAGCCCTGCCGCCCGCAGTTTTAAGCGGCGCTTTGGCCAGCGTCCGCCATTTGAAACAGGCGGGCGATCTGCGCGAAAAACATCAGGAACGCGCCGCGACATTGAAACAAATTCTGACGCAGCGCGGCATCCAGATCATGGATACCGAAACTCATATCGTTCCGGTGATGATCGGCGATCCGCGCATCTGCAAACAAACCAGCGATATTCTGCTGGAGCGTTTCGGCATCTATGTACAACCGATCAACTACCCGACCGTACCGCGCGGCACCGAGCGCCTACGCCTGACCCCGTCCCCCTTCCATACGGATGAGGACATGCACTATCTGGCCGATTGCCTGAAAAAGGTTCTGCCCGCCGCAAAACCCGTCCGCCTCGTGCGTCAGGTCGCCTAAGAAAACATACTGTAATGATACCCTGCAAAATTCTGTACTAAGCTGCGGTTTTCCAGCTTTCGTCAGTTTTTGTGAACTTAAGTTCTTTGTGTACCTTTTTAGAATCTAAGTCGGCCATCATATCCACAAAAGATTTGATATCATCCGCACTATCATCCAAAGCATATAAAGCGTATAAGATGCGAATATAGTTGTCTGCCGTACTATCAATTGAAGTTTCACCACGTTCCCACCGTCCGACAGTCTGTCCCTCTACTTTCAATTGAGAGCCTAATCTTTTTTGAGACCAGTCCAGTTCATGCCTCAAGAAACGAATTTCCGCTCCACTCAATGGCTCTGGACTTGAAATGATTGCTTCTCCAATAATCTTATGTAACTGCTCCACAGCAGTGATAGAAACAGCCTTCCCATATGGGGTTATTCTTTCTGTATACCCATTCAAAAGATAAACGTAATCAAGACCACACTCCGTATAGTGGTATTTTTTAGACTTAGCCATTTTTAAATACCTCCATATCAATAAACAGTTATAACAACAACATTATCTTCAGGACACCAAGCTAAAATGACATCAATTGTCTCTCCAGCGCACCCTCGTGTAATACTAACTACATAATTTCCGTTCTTATGATCGTAGTAATTGGGCTCTTTAACCCACCCCTTTTGGATACAACAATCAACCTGCCGTCTGGTAAAACCTCGTTCTTCCATACGATCCAGCGCGTGATTGGTATAAAACAAGTTTCCACTATCAGCCGCAATCAATTCCCTTATTTTTTTTAAAAGGTCTGTATCACTAATTTTTCCATTAGCAGGAAATTTTGCGACCTTAGTTTTTCCAGTATTTTTATTTTTCGCCATAATATATCACCTTGATATATGTATGTATCACTATGATACCTCAATATAAGTTACCAAATCATTAAAATCAAGTGTTTTTTTATGTAAATATTGTTTTTTTACATTATATTATGAGCAAAACTCTAACCATATTGCATTATTGCCATCTATCTGCTTTTTCGTTTCTTCCGTATCACTGCTGTTTAGGTAAACAGGGCGGTAGAGGGCGCAGAAATCACTTGCGCGTGAAGCGGGCGCGCAAGCGGCGGGCATAATCAGCATCGCGGCGCAGACGGTCACGATGCAGCAACGCTTTTTCAATATGTTCATTTTTCCCCCGCTCGTTTTGGGCTTTTTCTTCTTCCCGCCCTGCGCGAAACGCCCAGCGGCAGGCCAGAAACACGCAAAATGACAAAGCGCAAAATCCCAGCACTGCCATCAAAAGTGATGTCATGATTTCGGCGCATCTTTGCTGAACGCCGCCGCAAGTCCCGCCAGCGCAACGCCTGACGCGATAATAGCCTCCGTTTGTTCGGGAGATAACGCGACCCCCAGCGCCGCGCCGAAGGAAATCAGCCCCAGCCATGTCGAGCGTTCCTTTGCTCGCGCAATTATAAATGTCAGAATATTTTTCAACATATTTTCCTCCCTTACAAAAAACTGCCATATCCGTCATGCATTTTGGTTTCATAAACGGGGAACAACCCCTCCTGCGGCGCGAAACCGCCCTGTTTACCGCCGCTCTCGCTTTCCCTGATCCCCAGCGCCATGTCCCGCGCCTGCTGATAGATTTCATCCGCATACCAATAATGCGGTTTTTCCAATGCACGGGGCGGCGCACCGTTTTCATGCAGCACCACAGCCTGCGCCAAAGGCACCAGTAATGCCGGAACATCCAGCAGATCATAGCGTTTTACACCCAGCTTCCGCGCAACATGCGCCGCATAATGGTCAGTCGCATTTTCCGACGGTGGCGCCCAGCGGTTGATAATGCTCTGAACCGTATCCAGACCGTATTTGTGGTAATAGGTCAGGAAAATCTTCATCATCGCGCGCAGGCCGAAAACGGGGTCGGTAAATTCCACAAAAGCGGAATCGAACATCTCATCACGCATTCCTTGCCAATGCGCACTGCTTTTACGGATATTGCCGGGATTATTATTGCGAATGCCGCGCGGCATCAGAATATCATTCATTGTCTGTCACTCCTTTTCGGTTATTTCTTTGCAACCAGTTGCAGTAATTTCTCAAGCCCGCTGGTACCAAGGCTGGCCAGCGATGCCGCAACCCCGACCAGCGCCGCCGTCGGCGCATTGGGAAACCACAGAAAAATCGCTCCCGCCGCAGCCCCCAGCGCCGCTGAACTCAATGCCCGCCCGACAACAATCCGCCATGTCAGTTTTTCTTCGGAGGCCAGTAATGTTCCCATTCCGGCAAACAGCGCCGCAAAAACCGCCGGCAGCAGCGATGATGTGTGATTTTCCATTTTTTGATCCTTTCAGGACTCAGTCGTTCTTCCAGGCAACCTGCATAATGCCTGCAGGGCCGCTACGAGACAGCGCCTCGTTATCAGGGCGGACAAAACCGCCGCTAATCAGAGCGGCAACATCTCCGCCCGTATTCTGTAATTCGATCAGTTTTTCGATACGCTGATCCAGCGGATCAACCAGCACCGCCGTCTCGCCTTCCGCCAAAGCAAAAGGCTGCGGTATCAGATCCATATCGGCGTTTTTAATCTCTTGTGTGATTTCCTCGTAAATGTATTCCAGCGGCGCGCCGTCCATATAAGCTTCCATAGTTTGCGGCGTCAGAACCTTGCGGTATTTCTTGCCTGTGATACGGTCGATTTTATCGGCACGCACGGATGTCGGGCCGTTATAACCCCAGGGCGGCACATCGGCGAGATAATGGCCGATAATATTTCCCGCCGCATCCAGTTTTAAATAAAGGAAGCCATAGGCCGTACCGTCCCCCATATCAAAAGGCGGCGACGCCGTAATATAGCGCTGCTTGACCGTAATAAGACTCGTTCCGCCGCCTGCTGTTTTATGCGCAAAAATTTTGGCGGCATAACTATTGCTGTCCGTTGTGACATAGGTATTAAATGACGCACCCGTAACCCCCAAAAGCGTATAGCTGAAACCGTATTCCCCGCCCGGCAATGTTCCGATAATCGCGCCGGTCGTACTCACCATCCCCGAGATTTCTCCCGTCGACGTGTTCACATCCCCCTGACTGACGCTGGTTAAAAAATCGCCGCCGCCGTAAGCCGCCAGTTGCGCAGGTGTAATAAATTTCTGCGTATCCTCTCCGGCTGCCGCCTCCGCATCGCTTGCACGCAAAACCAGACCTTTGGAACTTTCCCCTGCATCCCCCAGTGCCGCACCGTTCACATAGGGCGTGAACAAACCGCTACCCGCATCAAGACTGCCCTGCGTAATCCAGCTTGTGCCGTCATACCATTTGAGCAGCCAGGGCGTTGCATTATCATCCAGCCATAACGCCCCCGCTTCGGCATAAGAGGGGGCGGTTGCACCCTTATGATGATTTAAAAGCGCACGTTTGCCGTCATTATCTTCATTACGGTATTGCAGACCGCTTTTATCTGCGCCGATAATAGGATTGGATTGTGTCATCGTGATAATCTCCTTGTTAAAAAAGAACGGTTAAGGCTGGCGAATGCCGTATCCTTTGGCCACATAATCAAAACGGCGCATAATTCCCGCGCCTGCCGCATTAAAGAACCGGATATCAAAACCGCTTTCCGTGGTCTCCGTAATGCTGTAGTAATCGCCGGTCTCCATATCCTGTGCCGATACGGCAATCGCAGGTATGGCACGGAAAGAACGGTTGAATACAACGCTTGAACCGGCAGAATCCGACAGAATGTTTTCCCGCCCATCCACCCGGTCGGGCATATCGATTTTCACGCTCAGAGCTGACACGACAGGCGTGACAAATATGTCTTCCGTCCGGGCCAATAAACGGAAAGCAAAGCCGCGCGCCGTATAGTCGCCGACCATAAAATCTTCCCATTCCGTCCAGACAGCCTCCGCATCTGCAGGGTCATCAGCGGTTGTGCGCAACTGTAAACGGGTCTGCCATGCGCCGCCGCCGCTGGCGGTATCCCAATCCAGCCGACTGTCGACATCACCCCATTCATCCATCACAGCGGATAAATCCAGCACATCAACCGCAACCGATGCTGACAGGGTCGAGCTGTAGACAGCTCCCAGATCAAAGGGGGATGCAAATGTATAACTGCCTTCCGGTGCCAGACCGTTCAGCCCGATATCAAAACGCGTGACCGCATCAATATCGCCCCAATCGTCAATACTGTCCTGCCCGGACAGACTTAAAACACCTCCGGCTGCCGCCATATTGTCACAAAATCCGGTAAATGCGGGGTCTTCCGTCAGAATCGCAACCGCGTTATAAGCGGATAATCCGGCAGCCGTCGATACGATACCGGCCGCAGATACGCTCTGTTCCCCCTGCATGTCCACCGCCTTCAAAAGATATGTGCCGACCAATGCGGGAACCGCCACCGAAGACGCACCTTTCTCAATATGCGGCAGCATATCAACCCCCTCATGCCACGAGGCTGCTGTCGTTGCGGCGCTAAAGCGCAGAATATAATGGCTGAGATCAATATCCGGCACCGCCTCCCATGACAGAAAGGCCGTATCCCCCAGAACACTGATACGAAAACCTTCCACATCCTGCGGCGCGCCGCCTGTGCCGATGACATGGTAATTCGGCAGTAATGTCTCTTGCGAAGACCAGCCGTTCTTTCGAATGTATAAAAAGCGCAAATCATAAATACCGGCCGTCCGCACATCTTTGATTGAGACCGCATCCCCGTCCAGCAATGTAAACCGCGCCGCAGAAAAGAAACTGTTATTCACATCACGGATTTTGACCCGTAATTCCAAATCATCCCCTGCCGCAGGCGGCGCAAAACGCACAACAATCTGCGGCGCGAAAAGACCGCCATCCTGCACCTCCAGCACTTCCGCGCCGGACTGGACGGATAAAATATGCGGACGGGGCGGACGCTCCAGCCCTTGCGGCAGAGTGATGTGACTGTCAAAAGCCGGAATCACCCCCTGATCAGCCAGATGGACGGCAGGGGCTGCATCCAGACAAGTCAGACGCGCCGTCAGATCGGGGCCGGGGCGGATGGATTGCACAATCAGCTCCACGCTTTCCTGTCCGGTTTCACCGAACATGGCCAGATCCCCCGCCAATGGCGCATCAGCCAAATCAAACGGCGTTTCAAATTGCAGATTATTTGCCGTATCGGCAGCCGTCACCAGCTGTTTGACCAAACTCGTACCGTCCTGCCTGCGGAATCTGACGGAATATGTATGCCCCGCCTGCATCTCGATCTCTTCGTCCAGCAAGACATGCGTTACCAGCCCGCCGGTTTCACTGACGGCTTTGACCCGTGCCGCCTGTACGCCGAATAACGGCACATCATGCGTCAGACGGATCAAGTCGCCGCGTGTACAGACCAGATGTTCAATATCAACGGTAAAGCTGTAGCTTTCCCCGCGCAGCCGCGCCGTGGCGATATGATAACGCGCATCGCGCCAAATTTGCGCAGGGTCGGTAATACCGGGCAGTTCCAGCGTTTCAAACCGCACGGCCGTTGCCGCATCATAGCCGTCGTCATAAACCAGCATTTCATCCTGCTGCCAATATTTCTCCTGATTGGCAAAACGCACACGCAAGCCGTGCGGCGGCGTATCAAAATGCTTTTCTCCCCGGAAACCGGAACTGTTGCGCGGCGTAAAATGCTGTACGGGAACCGCTTGCGGCATATCCGCAACCACCCCCCATTTCCCGTCAATAACGGAAGGGGCAGCACGCCCCGCCGCCGCGACATCAATCAGGACATCACGCACCGATGCCTGATAGTCTATAACGGCGTTAAATTCCCGTTCTTCTGTTTCACAAAGCGCATGCCAATTCTCCAGCTTGGCCAGATCAAGGCGGTTTTCCGGCAGCGGACGGGCATTTGCCGCACCTTGCAGAACATGACGGAACAATGCCGCAGGATTGGATGTCGCGCGCGACACCCAGTTCTCGCCATCCCAGTCAGGCACAATGGATTGCACCACACCGTTAAAACGGTCAATCACACCGCTCAACTGATCCGTCGCTTTGATACGCAGCGCCGTTACCGCCAGTCCTGCCATGGCAATCGGTGCTTCATAACGCAATGTTCTGACCGCCGTCCAGACACATTCGTCAAATACGGAATCATCTTCCGAATCTTCCGTGATACGGCGTATACGCACATCATATTGGCCTTTCGGCACAATAAAGCGGACGGATTTTCTAAGCGCATTATTCTGGTTGCCCGTAACATCCAGCAGCGCGAATTCCTCTTCCCCCGCACTCCACGCCTCTGTGCCGGCAGGTGCATATTGTACTTCCAGCACCACATTGCGCGACTGGCGTACACCGCCATCCGCCAGCACCATCAAACCGCGCGGAAAGGTTACATCAACGGAAATCTCCTCCGCATCCGTTGCCGTTGTCCGGATGTGATAACCTTCACTTTCCCGCAAGGCAATCTGCAAGTCATTCTGAATAACGCTGCCGCTATAAAGCGTCAGCGGCGCATCTTCGGGAAAACCGTAACGGTGCACAATCTCAACATCCTTAAACTCCGACAGCGGTGTTTCCCCGATTTTTAAATCGGCAATATCCAGCGGACCGTATCCCCAGACAAACAACATCCGTAAATACTGGTCATCCCCGAAAGTTTCGGTAAAGGGCTTTGCTCCCATTGGCGGAACCATGCGGTGCCTGCCCAGAACTTGCGGCACTTTCCCGAAGGGATCAAGACGGTTTTGCGCACCCTGAATAAACAGCGTCGGACTTGCCTTGGCAGATGAGGACAAACGCTGACGCGGGGGCGGAGCCAGCGCATTCAAAGCCAACCGTCCCGCAAAGCTGAGTGCACCGCTGATCAGTCTGCCACCGCTGATTCCAAACAGCGATGCCTGTCCCAAAGCACCGGCTGCAAACGCCGTCCCCAAAAAGGAGGTTGATGCCAGAATAGCCAGGCTCAAAACCGTACGCAGCGGATTCTTTCCGCCACCGCCGCCCATCGGGACAGAACAAAACCGTACATCCGTCCCCGCTTTCGGACGTATGAAACGCCATTTCCGTTGCGGAATCATCGCATCGTTAATGAAACCCCGCAAATATCTGCGCAGCAACGGATCCGGCTGTATTTTCTGCGCCATCTCCTCCAGCGTCGTACCCGCAGGCAAAAAATATAGATTATTCTGCGCCGCAAAAGGATGCGGACGTGCGGAAACCCGCACCGCCGCTGCGGGTTTGTTGTTTTTATCAGAAATCATGAATTCTTCCTATTTTTCAAGCTGCGGATGACGGTAAAACCCCGTCACCCGTTCACGCCAGCGCCTGCTGCGGTAATCTTCGATGGCGCTGTTGATATGTTTTTCAATATGCAGCATTCGCCCGTCTCCCAAAACAAGCCCGACATGCATCGGTGCCCCCCGCATTCTTAAAACAATGACATCTCCCAATTTTTCTTGTCCCGCAGATATGGCGATCCATTTCTCCGCTTCCTGCCCGATCAGTTTCCCCAGCTCTGTTGCGTTCCCGGTTGTCTGATAATCCGCGGCATAAGACGGCAGAACCGCCGCAAACTGTTCCTGCAAAACAAGACGTACCAACCCCCAGCAATCCGTTCCGGCAATGCTCCGTCCGTGCTCACGGAACGGCAAGCCGATATAATGACCGGCCCAGTAAGGGATCGGCATTGTCTAAACCTCTTTTGCTGTTATTTGATAATGCTGTTGCAGGACAAAAAAAAGCACCCATACCGTTTCAGATATGGGTGCATATATTTCTGTCTTAGAAGGAGTTTTAAAACTCTAGAAAACTAGCGTCCGCCACCACCTTTGCCCGACATCGCCGTCGAAGGGCGTGATTTTGTCGTCGAGGATTTATTGCTGTTCCCCTTTGCGGCTTTGGCGCTGTTACTATTACTGTTACTGCTACTCGCTTGTACTGTCGAGCGAATAGCACTAACAGCATCCTCATTGCCTGAAACCACATTATCCAGCGCTGTCATAACCGCTGCAGTTGTGCTGGTAACTGTTCCGAATGCCGACTGTACTGTGTTATCTTGATCTGTCATATCCGCCGCTCCTTCTTTTCTTTTTTTATTGTTTCACCCACTGTTCCTTATCCGAATTGATTATACCATTGTACATAAAACGGCGCGTTTTGCAAAACAAAAAATTACTTATTATTTATTTTCAACAATTTAAGTGCAATCAACAATGGCGGCAACTGATTCGAAAAATCACGAAAATGCTCATTTACACTAAAAAAGACCGGGAAATCCCGCCGGTGTGAAGACGGCGGCAGGATAAGGTTCGGCCGTAAAGTCTTCAATTGTCAGCACGCCGGTCACCGTGGCGGCATCATATTGTATTTCCGACAGGCGGAAATCAGGAAAAACCGCCTCCACAATATCAGGGGCAGACGCCCGCACAATTTCCACCGTCACAGACGGGCTATCCTGCAATCCGCGCAATGCTGCAACGATCACCCTGTCCACATTATCAATGGATAGATGCGCCGTTGCCGTCAAAGCCTCGCTGTCTTCAGGCAGGGACAAATCAAAAGGATAGGCGGTAAAAACCTCTCCCCGGCTTACCGTATTCACCGCATCACTTGTCACACGCAGCGGCTGGATCAGGCTTTCATGGGCAAGCGTCAGCAGAACCAGAAAAACCTCGTCAGTTTCCTGCGCATTCACGGCTTTTAACGCAGCCAGTGTCAAGGGACGGCTCATGGCAGTATCTCCAGTTCAAGCGTCACGCGAAAATAGCCGCCATTCAAAGACGTATAATCAGGCGGCGATTTAAAACGCATGCTCTTTTCCTCTCCGGTACGGGGATGGGATTGCAGGAAAGGCAGACTGCCGCTTTGCAAATCCTCCAGATAAAATCCGTCCAGCAGTTCCGTCTGTGCCGCCGACAAAATATAGGCAAGTTGCAGATGACGAACACCAGCCGTTGTTCTGCGGCGCAGTTTTGCCGGACCCTGATCCGTACTGCTGCGTATAATATTATCCGGCAAGGCTTCTGCATAAGCCTCCGTCAGCGGACTCTCCGGCAATGCCGATGGCCATTGGGCTGTCATATTTTTATCCTTTTCCTGCTGCCGCTTAAGCCGGTGTCAAAACACCGGATCCGGTACGGATCAATGTCGCTGCGAATGTTTCAAGCCCGTCATAACTGCCGCTGCGATTATAGTCCTGCACGACAAAAGCGGCCTGATAACTGTCACCATTCGGGAAAGCAAGCTGGAAATTTGCGGCAACCCTATCCATCGCCGCACTGCGCAACAGCTCTTCCGCCGCATCGTTTTTAAATAATCCGTCAATGGTAATCTGCAATGTCTGCACCCCGGCATCGGCAATCATGCTTTGTACGCCGCCGCTATCCATCGCCGTATCATCGACAGGGTTATTATTCACCACCAGCGCATTGCTGCGTGCGGCACCGATTGTCGTAAATGTTTCCGGACTGCCGCCGTCACCGGCTTTCAGCAAAAAATCGCGTCCTTTCTGACTGGGCATTTTCGTGTCTCCTTGTTTCTGTTGTTAAAATTCTAAAGAGCGGGTTCCGTCAGGATTTCAAAATTCTGCACAGCGCGGCGCGTCAAACCGTCTTCATCCATCAGTGTTCTGGATGACAAAAAGCGGCAGTCAATAACATGATGCCCGGCCACAAGCAGGTCATCCTTTCCGTGCAGATGGTCGTAAACAGCCTGCATAATCATTTTTAACTCACGCATTCCGCGGTAGCGGCTGTAACTCTCCAGAGACAACAGAATTTTCATTCCGCCGCCCGCTTGCGTTTCAAACGCCTCCGTCCGCATTCCCGCCATCACAAGGCACGGCAGTGCGGCATCATCCGGAACGGCGTCAAAAATACTTTCCGCACCGTTTTTCAGAAGAGATATCAATTGGCTATCGCCGCAGAGACTATCATAAAGAGCGGATTGCACCGCCCATTGGCTGTCTGCTGTCATGGCTTTCACTCCTCGCCAAGAAAAAATTGATGCAAATGCAAAAATCCTTTATCCTTTGCCCATAAAGGAGATTTTCAAATGCTGTACAGATTCCTGCTTGCTTTTACGTTATGCGTCTTTATATCCGCCGGCACCGCCCGTGCCGATTTTGCGGCCGGGAAAGCGGCATTCGACCAAAAAAACTGGGCTGCCGCGACACAATTTCTGCTCCCTCTCGCGCAGGAAGGCGATGCTGACGCATTGCTTTTATTCGGCAAAATGTATGCCGACGGCCTCGGCGTTCCGCAAGACCCGGGAAAAGCCTTTGACCTTTTCCTCAGATCCTCCCAAAAGGGCAATGCGGAGGCAATGGTCTCCGTTGCCGCGCTCTATAGCGGCGGTCAGGGTGTCGAGGCAAATAAAAAAGCCGCACTGGAATGGTTCCGCAAAGCGGCAGAACTCAATAACTCCGTCGCACAATTTGCCGTCGGCATGGCACTGGCCGCAGGTGACGAAAAAATCGGCCTGCAATCCGATCTGGTAGACTCCTATAAATGGCTCAGCCTGGCAGGGCGGGACAGAGATCTTCCCCTCAGAATGCGCAGTACGGCAAACAAACTGGCAAAACATATCTACGACAAGCAGATGGAGATCAAAAACCGTCCCGCAGCTGATGAAGCGCTCAAAAACTGGAAACAGAAAAAATGGGAAGATATTGCCCAGACCCATATCCACTGGAACACGGAAACCGGTCAGGACATCGCAACCGTCGCCCCGGATCAAGCTGCTCCCTCCCCACAGGAACCGGAAACCGTTCCGGATGACAATCAGGGAGAAACCGTACCGGACGGCGACAGCGAATAATATCTAAACCATGCGCTCCAGATAGCAAACCGCATAGGCTCCCTGCCGGTCAGCCTGTTCTGTTTCCGTGATCCTGTAGACCGCACCTTCTGCATCAACAAGCCTGTTCCCCGTGACGAGTGCCGGATGGTTGCGCGCAGCAATTTTATGTGTCACCCGGCGGGAAAGCTGTGAGAACCGCAGTTTTTCAGCTGCCTTTACTTGCAGATTTTGCACATCAATCACAGAATTCTCCGCCACAGCCTGCCAGATTACCTCCGCACCGCCGCCGTCATCAGCACTCACAACAGGCGATTCCACAGTCATGGCACGAGTCATTCTGCCAATCATAATATCCTTATCCATTGCCCTTACTCCACGCCCATAACCCGGAAAGGCTGCAGTAACCCTGCCGCCCCGCTGCGCAGGATCACACTGCCGGAAGGGGACTGCATATCGCCCCGCTTTTCATACAAATCCGCCGCCACCCGCAGCACCGCCTGCCGCAAAGCGGACGGCACCTCCGTTGCTTCCGCGCCATATCCGGCGGTGAAACCGATTTCAATACCGCCGTGCTGTTTTGCGGATTGCGGCGGCAGAGCACCGTTTTTCAAGGCAATACGCCCGTCGGAAATATCCGTTTCATATTTCCCCAAATCATCTTCCGCAACAGTACCGTCGGGTGTATGAATTTTTACAAAATCCAGCGATAGTAACGGCAGACGCGAAAAACCAAGTTCGCCCGCCTGCGGAAAGACATCCAGAAATGACGAATAGCCCTGTGCGATAAAACAGCGTCCCGTAAAAGCCTCGCAAATACCGCGTGCGGCTTTGATCATTTCAAATAACAGTGCTTCATCACTCTCCGCAGCGAGGCGCAAATAATCACGCAATTCCGCTGTTGAAACAGGCTCTGCGACAGGCGGTATCGTCAGCATTAATGACATTTTCATGTTTTCCCGCCTTTCTTTTTTGTTTTGGCGGGCTGTTTTTTTGCCCAGCCTTCCGCAATGGCAACTTCGGCGCAACGCTGCGAGACGCTGTGTTCGCCGGGCGCATAATGTACGGGCTTGATCCCGTCATAAGCGAAAGTGAAAGGTTTGATGACTTTTATTTTGACCGTCATAAATCAGCTCCTGTACATCGAAAGAAGAGACGGAGGCGACATCAAGCCGCCCCCGTCCGTGGGATATGCCGCGGTTCTTAGACAGCCGCGAATTTCATCAGTTTAATGGCTTCGAAATTCACAACATCACCGCCGACACGTTTCGTCGTATAGAATTTGACGAAAGGCTTGGCTGTCAGATTGTCACGCAGAATATGCAGCCCCTGACGATCAACAATCTGGTAACCGGCATTAAAGTCACCAAAGGCAATCGACAGACTGTCAGCCGCCAGTGCCGGCATATCTTCCGCCTCGACAACAGGGAAACCGAACAGCGTGCCGCCGGTCTTGTTCTGCATATCGGGGTTATAGATATAATTGCCATCCGTATCTTTCAGCTTGCGCACTTCCGCCAGCGTCGCACGTTTCATCATGAAAACGGCATTGCTGCGATAAACGCCTTTCAAGCTGTAGATCAGATTGATCAGCGCATCACCCGGATTACTGGCGGCAAATGCCCCCGCTGCACCGCTGACAACCTGCTCAATCACGTTAAAGGTCGTGCTGTCCGGAACACCGGCGGCATAGGTCAGGAAACCTTTTGGTTTGCCCGTACCGTCACCGCTGACAAAGGCCGTGTTTTCCATACGGGAAAACTTGTCGGCAATTTTTGCGGCAAGCCATTCCTCGATATTGAACATGGCATCATCCAGCAGACGCTGCGTTGCACGCGGCTCCGCATATTGCTCATGCACAGGAATGGCATATTGACCGATCTGCGGGGTGTCGGTTTCCGTCCGCGCATCCGTTTCCGCAACCCAGCCTGTCGTCACCTCGTCAAGATCGCGCGTTCCTTCCAGACGGTCCGTACCGATGGTCACGATATTGGCCACCTGACGCATAGGCGAGGTTTCATTGACCAACTGCACAATACGTCCGGAAATATCGGGCGTCACAAGATAACCGCCGTCAGGGTCAGACCCTGCCGAAAGCGCCTTGATTTCTTCAATATCCGATCCGGCATTGTTTTTACGCAGATAATTGCGGAAGGCTTTTTTATAGCTGCGATACTGTTCCACATCGCCGCCATCGGCAGGCCAATTGCCCTTCAATTCCAGCGCAAAGCGGCAGGCCTCCTCATATTCGCCGCCCGTATTGCCGCCGACAGGCGCACGTTTCAGCACGGTTTCCAGCACATCTACGCGTTGCTTCGCCGTCATGGCGGCATCCTGCGCGCGGCTGATTTCCTGATTCAGGCGCTGTACTTTCACATCCGTCAACGGATCGGCAGAGCCCTTATTCTCAATTTCCTTCAGACGAATATCATTCACCTGTTTAAAATCGGCGAAAGCTTTTTCAAGCTCGCCGACAGCGTTTTTAACATCTTGACGCATGATGCATTCCTTTCATTGTTCAAAGAAAAAATTTCAAAGATAAATTCTACAGCGCGAGTTCCCGCAGACGGTCTGCCAAATTCAGCAAAATATCTGCCTCTTCAGCGGAACCCCCGTCATTTACATCTTCCGCCGCATCGCGCGGCGCTGTTTTCAAGCCATGATAGCCGCAGGCAATAATGCCCTTAGCCTGTTTCCGGCTAAATCCTGCATCGCGCAGGAAACCCTCAAACGCCCTGACAGGCGGCATATTGCCGGATTGCAGAGCCGCCTTCACACCGGCGACCCGTGCGCTGTCCAGCGCAGGGAAGGTCACCAGCGAAATTTCCATCAGATCGATTTTCAGCAATGTCCGCACACCTGTGCCCGGATCAAAAGCGGATTCCGCCGCACGGAAACCGATTGATAACCCCGATAATCCGTTTTCTTTCATCAAGCGGTGCGCCTGACGGGCACGCGGAATATCCTCAATAAAAAGCTGCCCGCGAATACGCAGACCTTTTTTATCTTCATAAACTTCCTTCAACACACCGACAGGTTCACGCATATCATGCTGCCACAACAGCGGCGGCATACGCCCCTGACGGCGGTGCGTTTCCAATGACGCACGGAATGCTCCCGATGCGACACGGTCTTTTACATTATCGATTTCATCAAAGACGGAGGCATATCCTTCGAACACACCTGTCTCTCCGGCTTTCTCGATCCCGAAAGCCGCCTGCAAAAACTGACCTGTCATGATTTTTTCCTTATCTGCCGTTTAACACCGGACGCAGACCATAAGTCGCCTCCATCGCCTGAAAGGCTTTCGACCCGCTTTGACTGATGGATTTCGCCACCAGCGCATCGACCATAATTTCCAACTCGCGACCACCGCCCCGTGACGGCCTTTCACGCACAGACACTTCCGCACCGGCATTATTAATCACTGTCACATTTACCGCTGCCGCACCGCCGGAAACACCACCATTGGGAATGACCGTGCCCGATGTCCGCCCCGTCACAAGCAATTCAGGGCCTTTTTCACCGACCACAAAAGCCTGCCCCGGCATCACCGAACCGCCGCCCGCACGAAAACCGAGCAGCCCTCCCGCCCATTCAAATATGCCTGAAAGTAATCCGCCGCCGGTCTCTGCCGGTGCATTCACAATGCCCCGTGTTCCCGCCGCACGGATCTGTGCAAGAATGCCGTTCAACAAATCCCGCGTCAAAGACGATAATTCCTTATGCAGCGCCTTTTGCGTCGCACTGGCGTTTTTTGACAGCGAAAACAAACCATCGGTCAGATTTTTGATACCGCGCCGCGACACATCCGTCATTGCATCATTCAAGACGCTCATCTGCCGCCCTGTCTCATTGACTGTCTGTGCGCGGCTGCGTAAATCACGCATCACCTTATTGCGCAGGCTCTGATCACTTTCCAGCGGCACAACAATCTGACTATGGATATAATCCTGCAACGCGTCCCGCACCAGGCGGACACTGTCCTCTGCTTCTTTCATGATACGATCCTTTTGACGTTAAGCGTGACCGGCAGCAAACTGCGGAAGATCGGCGAGACACAATTCCAAAAACTCCGTCACCTTGCCGTGATAATATCCCGTTCCCGCCGAAAGGATATGATTGCCCAGCTCATGGTAATCATATGATGTTCCTTCCTCGGCCAGCATGATATGAACCAGCGCAACCAGATCCGCCAGTTTCCAGTTCTGGCTGCGCAAATTCGCCAGAATTAGCGGCAGCCCGCCGATTTCATCTTCAATCTGGCAGACCAGCGGCATTCTCAGCCGCACCAGAAAGCGGGTTTTGCCGATATCAAGACGGATATGTTTTTGTGCTGTCTTGTGCATATTTTCTCATCCCCGTTCGCGTTGATCTGCCAAGAAACTACATAATCCCTTACCTGCATACAACTGCAAGTTCTTGCAGGGGTCAGGACGCGGGCTCTGATTGCATTTCCAGACAGTCCCCATCCGGCAGAGGAGATAACCCAAGCGCCGCACGTTTCTCATTCACCGTCATAAAGGAGGCGTTATTCAGGCGCGACCAGATCTTTTCCCTGCGCGGCGCCAGTGCCTCCACAGCATCAAGATCGAAATCCATTTTCAAATCAGCGCCGAATTGCGGCACCAGCCAGTTATTCAGCTCGTCCCGCATATGCGCCAATAGCGGCAGCACGGCATCATCATATAAAGCCAGCCGCGCCTGTTCGAAATTGGCATAGGTCAGTGACCCCTCCACCCCGACCAGCTGCGGCGGCACATTATAGGCCAGCGCAATTTCCCGCGCCGCCATATCCTTGCCCGCCAGCCAGTCCATATCTTTCGGGCTCAGCGACATTTCTTTCCAGTCCAGCCCGCCTTCCAGTACCAGAGGCCGTCCGGCATTATCACCGCCGCTGTAATGACGCTCCAGATCGTCTTTCAAAACCTGCCGCTGTTCTGCCGTCAGCGTATCCGGCCCGTCGGCATGCGGCGGATTGTAAACCAATGCGCCGCCGGGACGCCCGCAATTCTGCAGCAAAGCCGTATTCCATTTCGCCGCCGCATTATGCTGGTCAATACTGAATGCCGCCGCTTCCAGCGGACTCATCCCGTACCAGTCATCCAGCGGATGAAAGTTTTTCAAATGCAGCACCGCCGCACGCCCTGTCACGCGATCGACTTTAAAGTCTATTTTTTGACCTCCCGTGCTGTAACGATAGGCGTCCGGCGTACCGTCACGTCCCGGCACAATTGTCATCCTGTCAGGGCGAAGCGCCCACAGCTCATGCGGTGTTTCGCCGGACGGACCGACAGCCTCCAGCCACGCATTACCGGCAATCATAAAGAAACCGCATAAAGCTTCCATCAATTCGCCGCGCCCCTGCATCGGATTTGGACGATTGATCAAAGACAACAGCGGATGATCATGCAGCTTGACCCGGTTGCCCTGATGCCCTTGGTATAATGACCAGGGCACAGCCGCGGCATTCTGTGCGATCAAACGAATACAGCGATAGGCAATGACGTTCTTGCGGAATCCCTCTTCCGCCAGTCTGTCATAACGGCGCGGCGTAAAGCGCGGCTGTCCCGTACCAAACTGTACCAGCAGCGGTGCCGCCGCACTTGTTTTTTGTTCCGCCGCATTTTTGCCGCCTCCAAAGAAACCGGTCATCCGGTGTTTCAATCCCATGATGTATTGTCCTTTTCAAAAAGTAGAAAAAACAAAAACGGCCTTTCTGTCGAAAAGCCGCTGCAAAGAAGAATTTGTGATGATGAAATAAGCTTACTGCTTTTGTTCCCGCATTGTCAAGATAAAAATTTACATTTTAGCAATTTTTTATCCAATTTATTGCGTTTTTGAATTTTCACCACAGTTGCGGGCCATCCGTTTTCCGTCCCAGCATCAGCTCACTGATTGCCCAGACGCGGGCATCAACACGGTCAGGGCTTTGGCCCGCAGCTGTACTGCCGCCGGGAAGAAATGCGCACATCTGGTCTTCCAGCATCCCCAGCACACCCGCATGATGCACCTGCCCCGCCTCGTCCAGTGCTGCGACGGGCTCGGCGCGGGCATATTTCCCGCGGCTGGCACGTACCGTTTTCACAGGGATATGCGGATCACATGTTTTTAAAACCGCCGTCACCATATCCCCGCCTTGATTTACTTCCGCGACAATACGGTCGGCCTTATAACGGCAAAACGCCGCCACGGTTTTTTGTGCCCATTGCCGCGGGCTGTATCTGCCGCTTAAATCCTCCAATACATAACCATGCCCGTCCTCACCCAGACCTGCGACGATGATGCCGGTTTCATCACTGCCCTCTTTGCTGGTCACAGCAGGATCAATGGCAATGACAATCCGCGACAGCGGCGGAATTTGCGCCGCCTGTACACGGTTTTTTTCCAGCATCGCCCGCGTCCAGAGCGCACCGGGGCGATCCGCATGAAAGGCCTCCTCCACCGTTGCAGGATATTCACGGCGAAACGCCCAAACGCCCCCCAGCTCGCCGATCCGCATCCGCCGCCAATAAATCTGCTGCGGCGTTAAATCATAATGCGTGCTGATATCCTTTTCCTCCGCCGTCAGCTCCAATACGCCCTCCGGCAAAGCCAGCGCATATTCCGGTTGCCAGAACCACGGCACAAAAATCAGCTGATAAGGAATCTCGCCATTTTGCGCCGCCATGCACATTTTATAAAATAGTCCTTCCGCCCCCCCTGATGTACTTTCAAGGATAATCTCCGTCTCCGCCAGATCAGGTACGGCCTGCAAAATACCCGCCATATGCGTGGTCGCTTGCGGCCAATACGCCACTTCCGATCCGTGAAAATATTGCAGACTGTCCGACCGCCCGACTCCTGCCGAACCCGCGCTTCCTATCCGGTAGGCCGTCTCCAGATTGCCGAAGACCATCTCCTGCATATTCTCCGCCGTCGCCTCAGGGCGCACAAGGACAGGACAGAATTTGTGAAAACGGCGCAAAATCTTGTAAATATTTTTCGATGCCGCCTCCAAATGGGTCAACACAAAACCGCTTGCACCGCGCCGATGCGTCAACTGCCAGTAAAACCGCGCCGCGACATAAGTCGAACATCCCTGCTGCCGCCCCTTCAAGACCAGCGCACGAACGCGTCCTGTTTCCCGTTTCTGCCGCTCCAGCATCTCATGAATATAACGCTGCGCAGGGTTCAGTATCAGCGGCGCAACCCCGCCGGTTTTCAAGCGGATTTTCAGGCATTTTTCCGCGTAATGAATGAAATCATCCTTCAGCCTTTGCCGGATGGCGCGTTCTTTTTTGTCCATATCAATCGGGGAACTGCGCCGTCATCTCGTTCAAAAACGCGGCGGAAGGCGGCAAACGCATCTCCGCCGTATCCGTGCCGAGCCGATAAAGCGCATAACCTTCCAACGCGTCAATAATATCCTGCAATACGGCCTCGCAGCGGAAAACCTGCGGCGTCCACCCCAGCGCACCAAGACAAAAACGCGCAGCCTTGCGCGCATCCGTCACAGTCCGGCGCACCGGGGGCTGTCCTCCCCCGCCGGAACATCCTCTTCCCGCGCCGCGCCGATTGCCGACAATCCCGTCAGCAAAGGCGCACAGATTTGCAGCAGCAACAGCAGATAATGCGCTGCGCCTTTCTGCAGAATTTCCGCACCGATCTCCTCTTCCGTCATCTGCGGCAGCAGCGCGGCAAAAGACGCGGCCAAAGCGGAAAGCGGCAACGCATTCTTCTCGATCTTCTCGACCAGCAGCCACAGGCTGCCGTGTTTCTCCTCCAGCGCGGCAATATTCGCCAGCGTCGGTTTAAACAGATGTTCCGCACCCGCGAAAGCGAACGCAATCTCTCCCCGCGCCGTAATGCGCGGTGCCGTCATGTCACTCATTTTCGGATATCTCCTTATTCCAGCTCTTGCAAAGCGTCTTCGTGTTTTTTCAGAATTTTCAGCATTTCTTCTTTGCTGATCTCGCGGTTCTTGGCTTCCGCCGCCGCCGTGATATCAGGCACGGCTTTCTTCAGCAGTACCAGCGCCGCCTTAATCTGCGTCGCACTCATTTCCGTACCGTTCAGAATATGGTCTTCCAGCGCGCGAATAATGGCGAGAACATTGATACGTTCTCGGATACCGGCATTTTCGCCCATATTGTCCTGTGTCATGATTTGTCTTGTCAGATAATTTTTCGGGATGATAAGGATTACACTACAGAAATATTCCCGAAATGTCAATATAAAATTTACAAAATGTAAATTTAAGCTGATTTCTTCGTTTTCACTTGCGCCAAAAGCGGCTTCAAATACTGCCCCGTATAACTCTCCGCCACTTTCACAAGTCCTTCGGGGGTGGCTTCGGCAATCACCTGCCCGCCCTTGTCGCCGCCTTCAGGCCCGATATCGACCAGCCAGTCAGCAGTTTTGATCACATCCAGATTATGCTCGATCACCACAACCGTATTCCCCTGATCGACAAGGCGGTGCAGCACTTCCAGCAATTTGCGCACATCTTCGAAATGCAGCCCTGTTGTCGGCTCATCCAGAATATAAAGCGTTCTGCCTGTCGAGCGTTTCGACAATTCCTTCGCCAGCTTCACACGCTGCGCCTCCCCGCCCGACAAAGTCGTTGCCCGCTGCCCGATATGGATGTAACCAAGCCCGACTTCAAACAAGGTCTGCATACGGTTTTTAATCGCAGGTACGGCTTTAAAGAAATCCAGCCCTTCCTCAACCGTCATATCCAGCACATCGGAAATGGATTTGCCGCGATATTTAATCTCCAGCGTTTCGCGGTTATAGCGTTTACCTTTACAGCTGTCACAGGTCACATGCACATCAGGCAGGAAATGCATCTCAATACGGATGACGCCGTCACCCTGACAGGTTTCACAACGCCCGCCCTTCACATTAAAAGAGAAACGCCCCGGCCCGTAGCCGCGCGCCTTCGCCTCAGGCAGTCCGGCAAACCATTCACGGATCGGCGTAAAGGCACCGGTATAAGTCGCGGGGTTCGAGCGCGGCGTCCGCCCGATCGGCGATTGGTCAATATCAATGACCTTATCCAGATATTCCAGCCCGCGGATTTCACGATACTCACCCGGTGTCTGCCGTGCCTTCATCAATTGCCGCGCCGCCGCCGCATAAAGCGTGTCAATAATCAGCGATGACTTCCCGCCGCCCGATACACCCGTCACGCAGGTCATCGTGCCCAGCGGAATTTTTACATCCACATCTTTCAGATTATTATGTGTTGCCCCGATCAGCTGCAAAAATTCGCCGCGCTTCTTTCCGCCTGATAAGACCAGCTGTTTTCCCGGACGGCGCGTTTTCGGCACAGAAATCTCACGCTTGCCGTTCAGATATTCAGCCGTCACACCTTTTCCCGCGGCAATCACCTCATCCGGCGTGCCAAGCGCGACAATCTCGCCGCCGTGAATACCCGCACCCGGGCCCATATCAATCAGATAATCGGCGGTACGGATGGCATCTTCGTCATGTTCGACAACCAGCACCGTATTACCCATATCGCGCAACCGTTTCAGCGTTTCCAAAAGACGGTTATTATCACGCTGGTGCAACCCGATGGACGGCTCGTCCAGCACATAAAGCACCCCCGTCAAGCCTGAACCGATTTGCGAGGCAAGGCGGATACGCTGACTTTCCCCGCCCGACAACGTCCCCGACATCCGCGACAGGCTTAAATAATCCAGCCCGACATTATTCAGGAAATGCAGCCGCTCATGAATTTCCTTCAAAATCCGTCCGGCGATATTATTATCCTTTTCCGACAATGTTTCCGGTACATGGTCAAACCATTTCACCGCCTCGCCGATGGACAGCAGCGAGACTTCACCGACATGTCTGCCGTCAATTTTCACTGCCAGCGCTTCAGGCTTTAAACGGAAACCTTCACAGGTGCCGCAAATCTGGCTGGACTGATAACGGGACAGTTCCTCCCGCATACGCGGACTGTCGGTTTCGTAATAACGGCGGCGCAAATTCGGAATAATACCTTCAAAAGGCTGCACAACCTCATAGCGGCGGATGCGGTCGCCTTCATAGATCATGGCGATCTCTTCCTCACCCGATCCGTATAACACGGCATCACGCACATGTTCCGGCAAATCCTTCCACGGCGTTTTCATCTTCACACCGTAATGGTCGCACAGGCTTTGCAACGCCTGTTGATAGTAAGGCGATGACCATGCCGAAATCGCGCCCTTATTCAGCGGCAAATCTTCATCCGTCACCACCAGCTCAGGGTCAAACCGCATCTTGTTGCCCAAACCGTCACAATCGGGGCAGGCACCATGCGGATTATTAAAGGAAAACAAACGCGGCTCAATCTCAGGGATGGTAAAACCGGAAACAGGGCAGGCAAAACGCGCGGAGAAAACCGTCTGCTTGCCGTCATCGGCATTTTCGGCAATCAGCAAACCGTCCGACAGCTCCAGTGCAATTTCCACCGAATCCGCCAGGCGCGTCCCGATATCCTCGCGCACGACCAGACGGTCAACCACGACTTCAATATCATGTTTTATTTTCTTATCCAGCGCAGGCGTATCATCAATATCATAGATTTTGCCGTCAATTTTGACGCGCTGGAAACCCTTTTTTTGCAGCTCCTGCAAATCCTTTTTATATTCCCCTTTACGCCCGCGCACAATCGGCGCCAACAGATACAGCCGCACCCCGTCCCCCATTTCCATGACTTTATCAACCATCTCGCTGACAGTCTGGCTGGTAATCGGTTTGCCCGTCACAGGGGAATACGGCACACCGACCCGCGCCCAAAGCAGACGCATATAATCATAAATTTCCGTCACCGTCCCAACGGTGGAACGCGGATTGCGCGAGGTCGTTTTCTGTTCAATGGAAATCGCGGGCGACAGCCCTTCAATGGAATCAACATCCGGCTTTTGCATCATCTCCAGAAACTGCCGCGCATATGCCGACAGGCTCTCGACATAGCGGCGCTGCCCTTCGGCATAAATCGTGTCAAAAGCCAGCGATGATTTCCCCGAGCCCGATAATCCCGTCACCACCACAAGCTTGTCACGCGGAATATCAACATCGACATTCCGCAGATTATGCTCACGCGCCCCGCGTACGCGGATATCCCTGTTATAATCGCCCATGCGCGCAACATAGCACGCAGCTTGCAAGATTCAAGTATATTTCGTAGAATGAAACATCTGCGACACATGAAAATCGCGCTTTGTAACAGTTTTTCAGGAGACCTCTGATGAGCATGAAAGAAATTACCCCCGAAAATTACCTTTGCCACACTTCTAACTGCTGCCCGGCGGTTTTTGAGAAAGAAGATGATTCTTACGTCATTATCGGTAAGAAACTGACGACGGAAGAACAACAGAAACTATCCGGTCGCATCGCAGATGATGAATTTGTCGTCGAAGTGCCCAAAGGCATGATTGACGAGCTGATTGCCGCCAACGCAAAATAACGGCCTCCGTAAAAGAATAAAGCGCGGCTTTTATGTAAGAGGCCGCGCTTTTTTTATTGCCCTATAGCTGATTAACCCCCGGCGTGAATACTCAGGTAAATCAACACATTCACCGCAAACAGCGCCGTGGCGACCATCAGCAGTTTTGAAGATTTTGTTTTCTTCGGCGTGCAGGGCGGATGATGGCAGCCCGTATCATGGCAGTCGATTTTCTGGCTATAGCTATGCAGCGCCCAGCCCAAAAGCAAAAGCGTGCCGGAAAACAGAATAATCGGTATTTCCCATTTATGAATGGCCTCATGCCAAACCGCCATAAAGGGCGGCATCACCGAGATAACTCCCGCGCTGACGAAAACACTGAGAACACTGAAAATGCTGGGCAGCACGCAACAGAAAACATGCCCCATCTCCGACAGGATAATCGCAAGCGATAATCTTTTCTGTAATTTCTTCGCACCCATGCGGCCTATAACCTTTTCAAACCGTCCGTGATTCCAATATGCGGCTGTGGCAGGCAGTATAATTCTTTTTTATGGGAAAATCAACGAGGGGAATGGAAATATTAGCGCGGCTTCAATAAAGCCAGTTTCTGCGGCATCTCCCGGTTTTCTGTCTCTGCGGGCTTGGCCGGCTTCTTTTTGCTTTCTTCCAGCTCCGTTTCGATGCGGGCCAGACGGCGCTTCACTTTCCAGTGTTCGTGGCGCAGCGCGTAGTAATTTAAGGAAACAAATAATGCCCCGCCCAGAAACCCGACAGCCAGCATCGCAAGCCCAACGGCATAAAGCGGCAGCTCATAAGGCGGCGTATCCATCCAGTAATAAACGGAAACATTGTCGGTATTACCGATCAAAAACATCAAAGACAGGACAGTCAGCGGAATCGTGATGAACCATGAAAAATATTTCATCATCGCGCGTTCCCCCGTTTTATGCGTTTTCGGGGTTCATACGCTCATGCAGTTTTTTGCCGGTCTTAAAGAACGGAACATGCTTTTCTTCGACAAAAACTTTTTCGCCGGTGCGCGGGTTGCGGCCCTGACGCGCCTGACGCTGTTTCACGGAAAAGGTTCCGAAGCCGCGCAATTCAACCCGGTCACCGCGTGACAAGGCAGAGGAAATTTCCTCAAAAATCGTATTCACGATCTGTTCCGTATCGCGCAGATACAAATGCGGGTTGAGCTCTGCGATACGCTGGATAAGTTCTGATTTCGTCATTTTTATTCCCTGCCTTCTCAAACAAGAACTTTTAAAGAATCCGTATTTGGTTGCTTTCCATTGAAAACTTGAGGACAAGATTGCCAGCCTTGTCCGCTTTCGTCAAGCCATCCTTTTCAAAAAGCACAAAAAAATCACAATAACTCTCCGTTGAGCAAGCGCGGCAAGCCGCGACCGCCCAGCCCGCCAAAGCCCATTGCCTGTCCCGCAAAAAAACGCTTGAGCGGCGGCAAACGGTTCACCATCGACATTCCGCGCGTCCGCAAAAAACGCACAGGCGGAATATTGTTTGAAAACAGCCTGTTAAGGCCATCCGTTATCGCCGCCATCATCAGATTATCCGTTTTGCGCAACCGCTGGTATGTCTTCAGCATGGTTGCCGCACCGATATCCAGCCCGACGCGGCGGCGGTCAACCACCATTTCCGCCAGCAGGGCAATATCGCGCATACTCAGGTTCAATCCCTGCCCCGCAATCGGGTGAATCGCATGGGCGGCCTCACCGATCAGGGCGAGTCGCGGCGCGGTATAGCGTTTGGCATGCATCAGCGACAACGGATAAACCATCGGTGTTCCCAGATGCTTCACTTTACCGAGCTGGTCGCCGAAATGCTCCTGCAAGGCCGCATCAAAGTCTTTTTTACTCATCTCAAGATAGCGCTTTGCATCACCGCCATGCTCCGTCCAGACGATGGAAGAGCAATGCTTGCCTGTCTCCGTATCCATCATCGGCAAAATTGCAAACGGACCCGATGGCATAAAATGTTCAACAGCAACATTTTCATGGTCCAGCTCGTGCTGTGCACAGCAGACAATCGCTTCCTGCTTATAGCTCCAGCCAACCGTACCGATTCCCGCCCAGTCCCGCGCGGCGGATTTGCGCCCATCCGCGCCGATCAGCAGCTGCGCTTCAATCACTTGCCCCGTGGACAGTGTTGCCGTCACCGCTTTACCGTCATCGGCATAAGCAAATTCCTCTATCTTTGCGGGCTGCAAATGCGTCAGCGGTGATGTTTCCGCCGCCTCAAACAGAGCCTTGCGTAAAACACGGTTTTCAAGAATCCAGCCAAAAGCCCCTTTATCACTCTCATCGCTGGCAAAATGCAGAAAATGCGGAGAATCACTATCGGCAACACGAATATCCAGAATGGGACAAGCATCTTTTTCCAGTGCATCCCATATACCGGCTGCCGCCAGCACATTTTTCGACGCCGCGGAAATCGCCGTTGTGCGCCCGTCAAAGCTTTCTTTCAGCTGTTCGGATTTCTGCGCCTGATCCACACAGATCACATTCAGACCGGCATTTGCCAACAACAACGCCATCGTCAAACCGGACGGACCGCCGCCGGCGACCAGCACTTCTGTTTTCATATGTTTTTTACTTTTTATTGCCATGACAGATTTTCCCCCCTATCATGCTCTATGATTTTCAAGGGGCATTATATCCCCGCAAAGGCTACAGGAGCAACGAAAACATGTCTGAAAAACAAGACTACCGGCATTTGAATGACCGGGAGATCGCCTTCTTGAAAACCTATTTCGAAGACACGATCGATTATGAGAATGTCAAAATCCACAACCGTCCCTATCTGCCGGGCGGGTTGCAGTCCGACCATACGGCGATGGCACCGAACGGGCATCTTTATATGCCGCAGGATCTTTATAAGGAGGATTACACCGCGCAGGATGTTTCACTGTCCATGCGCAGCACCTTCCTGCATGAAATGGTGCATGTCTGGCAGTTCAAGAATAACGTGCTGAACCCGATTGTCGAGGCGACGAAAGAAAGCATGAAGCATAAATTCAACTATAACGCCGCCTATGATTATGTCTTGGAAGACGGCAAAGACCTTGTCAATTACGGCATGGAACAACAGGCTTCGATCGTACAGGATTACTTCATCCTGCAGCAGACCGGTACTGTTCCGCATCATCTGACGGAAAACGGCGTCAAGACCCGTGACGAGGCGACGAATTTATATGAATCCGTTCTGAAAAATTTCCTGAAAGACCCGTCCTATCCGCAGCATTGCAAGCGCGACATTACCGGCAAAGCCTATCTGAAGACAAAAAAACAGGGATTTGGCGCGTAAAAAAGCCTAACCCTGTCTGGAGGCCTCTTCCGCTGCCGTGGCATCTTCCACGCGGGTATCAAGACGGTCATCGGCAATTCCGGCCGGTTCCTGATGGATAATCAGCTCCGCATTCGGAAAAGCGGCATAGACCATGATCTCGATCTCTTCGGTCACGTGATGCGCCATATCCAGCGTCATTTTTCCGTCCAGCTCCAGATGCAGTTCAATAAAAATCTGCTGCCCGGTACTGCGTGTACGCAGATCATGCACGGATTTCGCATGCGGGTGCTTCATCACAATTTCACTGATTTTCGCGCGTTCTTCATCCGGCAATTCGCGATCCATCAGAATATCATATGCCTGCGTGCCGACCTCTTTCGCCGATTTCAATAAAATAACGGAAATCGCCAGCGCAAAAAGCGGGTCAAAATAAAGCCAGCCCGTCTTACTGGCCAGAAACATCGCCAAAACCACACCGGCATTCATCAAAAGGTCACCCTTATAATGGATATGGTCGCCCTCAATGGCGACAGAGCCGGTTTTGTTAATCACATATTTCTGAAACATCACCAGTGCCAGCGTCAAAACAATCGACAGCAGCATCACCGCATAACCCAGCGACACTTTTTCAATAACATGCGGGTTAACAATCCGCTGCAATGCTTCGTAAAACAGAAAAACGGCACTGCCGACGATAAAGGCCGCCTGCGCCATGGCGGAAATCGCCTCCAGCTTGCCGTGACCATAGCGGTGCGCCTTATCGGCAGGTTCCATCGCACGTTTGATGCTGATAAATGTCACAATCGAAGCCAGCGAATCCAGCGTTGAATCCATCAGCGATGACAAAAGACTGACAGAGCCCGTCCACATATAGGCCACCAGCTTGGTAACAATCAGCGTGATCGCCATTGTCACACTGGCAACGGCGGCAAGGCGTTTCAGCTTATTGCCGCGCTCCTGCTCGCCGCGCTGGTCGGGATCATGCAAAAAGGGATTGGCAATACTCATGGGTTCATGCCGCCTTGATCCAGCTCTTGTTCAATCAGCTGGTCCAGTTCTCCGCGGTCATCACCGTCATAACCGTCATCTTTGGGCGTGTTTTTATCTTTTTTACCGCCTGCACCAAACAGAATATCATCGGTATTCACGCCGCCGCCTGCTTCCAGCGCGGCATCTTTCATATTCGAGATGATTTTTTCAGCCGCATTCGCGGTTTTATCGCGGCTTTTGCCGTCTTTCTCATCTTCATCTTTTTCAGGCATAAAATGCGTCTGGATAATATCGACCCCGTATTGCAGCAGCGGCGCGGTCTGCGCCTCGGCAATCCAGACCGGCTTTTCCTCTTCATCTGCGACAAACAGCGCAATCGGAATATACAGCAATGTCGCCAGCAACACACCGCGCGCCAGACCAAAAGCCGCGCCCAGCGAGCGGTCAACAATACTGAGTTTCGATTCCTGTACCAACCCTGCAACATAGAAATTGATTGCCGCGACAATAGAAAAACTCAGGAAAAAAACCGTGCTATAGGAGGCAACCTGCGAGAAAAAATCAATCGGCAGTTCCAGCCGCCCGCTGAATAACGGCATATGCGTCACGCCGCCCTCCGGAATCTCTTCCAGCCGCCCCTCGGCCCAGCGCGTCATATGTCCGGTATAAAAACCCGACATCACGCCGCCGAAAATCCATGTCACGGCAGTCGCACCGATCAGACCCAGAATCGTCAGCACCTCGCGCACAAAACCGCGCAAAGTCGCAATCAACGTGGAAATCAAAACGATCACACCGACGACGATGTCGAAAATAATGGCTGTCATCAGACCCTCTTGGTGTCAATAAATCTAATCAATGGCGAAAAACGGCATCAAATCCGAAAGTTTCTCCAGTTCCACCACCTTTATATCTTGAGACAGCTTCTTTTGACCAGTATTTTTTGTGCGCAGCGGTTTGGGAATAAAACCTTGCGTAAAGCCCAGCTTCGCCGCTTCCTTCAAACGGTGTTCAATCTGCCCGACATGGCGGATCTCGCCCGACAGCCCGATTTCCCCGAACACCACCGTATCACCGGGCAGCGCAATATCGGTCAATGAACTCAGCAATGCCGCCGCCACCGCCAGATCAGCGGCAGGTTCATTAATGCGCAAACCGCCTGCCACATTCAGATAAACATCATTCATACCGATCTGTACACCGCAGCGCGATTCCAGCACGGCCAGCACCATGGCAAGACGGGAGGAATCCCAGCCGATCACCGCACGGCGCGGCGTCCCCAGCGGCGAGGGCGCGACCAGCGCCTGAATTTCGACCAGCACGGGACGCGTGCCTTCCATGCCGGCAAAAACCGCGCTGCCGGCAATATCCTCCTGCCGTTGCGACAAAAATAGAGCCGATGGATTTTCAACTTCGACCAGTCCGGCTTCCGCCATTTCAAACACGCCGATTTCATCCGTCGGGCCAAAACGGTTTTTCACCGCCCGCAAAATCCTGAACGGATGGCCGCGATCACCTTCAAAATGCAAAACCGCATCCACCATATGTTCCACAACGCGCGGTCCGGCAATCTGCCCGTCTTTGGTGACATGGCCGACCAGCAGCACGACGATGTTTTTCTTTTTCGCCATGCGGATCAGCTCTTGCGATGAGGCACGCACCTGACTGACCGTCCCCGGCGCGGAATCAATATTATCAAGATACATGGTCTGGATGGAATCAATGACGATCAGATCAATTTCGCCTTTGTCCATAGAGCTGACAATGTCGCGCACATTCGTCGCCGCCGCCAGCCGCACTTTACTATCGGCAAGGCCGAGCCTTGCTGCACGCATCCGCACCTGATCAACCGCTTCCTCACCGGAAACATAACAGCAGCGCACTTTATCCGCCAGACGGCAAACGGCCTGCAGTAATAATGTCGATTTCCCGATCCCCGGATCACCGCCGATCAACACGGCAGAACCGGGCACCAGCCCGCCGCCGACCACACGATCCAGCTCACGAATGCCGCTGATATGGCGCGGCACATCACTACTGACGCCCGCCAGCGGCACAAAATCAATCACACGGCCTTTTTTCGTGCCAAGCCCTTTCGGCACGGCATCGGAAAAACCCGTTTCCTGCGAAATCGTATTCCATTCCCCGCAGCCGTCACATTTCCCCGCCCATTTGTTATAGACGGAGCCGCAATTTTGACAAACATATTGAGCTGCTGTTTTGGCCATAATGCAAAACCCTTATTTTTCCATTCATAAAAGAATAAGCCGTTTCCCGCCGCAAGTAAACGCTCGCCGTCAATTGATCGCCTTAGCTTCACGCTTGCTCCCGCATATTAAACGCAGCTAGAATAGAACACTTACCGAAGTCACCATTAGCCCGGTAAACGCCTTTTAAAAGCATTTTCCCGCAGCTAATTACCGGCAACCGTCAGCCCGTCATTCCGAGTTGCAGGTGAAAAAACCTTCTTATCAAGGAATGAATGTGACAAACAAAAACCAGAATGACAGTGTAGAAAACAAAACAACAACACCTGCAAACCGCTGCCGTTTAATATAAAAATAAAGTCCGATAATCATTGCCTGAACAAAAATATAAGACTGTAAAATTCCTGTTCCCAGATAAACCTCTGCGGACTCATACTTAAAACCGCCACCTTCCCACCCGAACGGCCACAACTTTAACTCTTCCGGAGTCGCCAAAGCAACATTCACGCTTTCGTAAGCGGCTATTAATCCAACTAATACACAAACGAAAAACAAAACTGAAAAAACAGCAAGAACGCCGCGCTCTTTGACTTTATCAAAATTCATCTGAGCAAGCCTGACACCATCAATTCCCCGCAACCGTCATCCCGTCAATGCGCAGGGTCGGCGCATCAATGCCGTAGCGGTGGCGCAGATCATTGGCCGGGGTCAGGTTCAGCCACATATCGCGCAGATTACCCGCGACGGTGATTTCGGTGACGGGATGCGTAATCTCGCCGTTTTCGATCATATAGCCGAAAGCGCCGCGGCTGTAATCGCCTGTGACCATATTCACGCCGCTGCCGATCAGTTCGGTCACATAGATGCCGCGTTTGATATCACCGATCAATTCCTGCGGCGTCACTTTCCCCGCACCCATAAACAGATTGGTCACCGCAGGCGAGGGTGGGGAGGACACATCACGCGAGGCACGCCCGCCCGTTTCCAGTTTCAACTTCCGCGCCGTGCGTAAATCCAGCACCCAGCTTTGCAATACGCCGTCTTCAATCAGCAACAATTCCTCTGACGAGACACCTTCATCATCAAAAACCTGGGAACGGATGCCGCGGCAAATACGCGGATCATCCGTAACGGTAATACCTTCGGCAAAAATGCGTTTACCCATATCGTTTTTCAAAAAGGATGTGCCGCGCGCAATGGACGAACCGTTAATCGCGCCCGATAAATGCCGCAACAGGGAATTGGAGACGCGCGGATCATAAACCACGGGCATCTGTGCCGTAGCGATTTTTTGCGGATGCAGGCGTTTCAATGTGCGTTCCGCAGCGCGTTTGCCGATTTCCTGCGGGCTTTCCAGATCATCAAAATGACAGGCGGAATGATAGGCGTAATCGCGCTCCATCTCCGTTCCCGTTCCGGCCAAAACGGAAACGCTGAGCCCCGCCCCTGTCCGGGCATAGCTGCCTCTGAACCCATTACTGGTCACATAAGTATAATGTTCCGGCCCCCAGCCTGCGCTGGCACCTTCGGAATTTTCAATACCGTCAACGCTCAGCGCCGCATCTTCGGCCTCAAGCGCCAGTTCCAGCAGCCTTTCCGGCCCGACCGTCGCCACACGGTCTTCCAGCTCCAGCTGCTCCGCATCATGCTGCCAGTTTTGCGCATAAAGCTCTTCCGGAGCGATACCGCAATATTCATCTTCGGGAATATGCCCCGCCATCGCAACCGCCCGTTCCACCGTGGTTTTGATCGCCGCATCCGAAATATCATTACTGGAAACAATCGCCTGTTTCTTGCCCTTAAAAACCCTTAAGCCCAGATTAAAACTTTCCGACCGCTCCAGCGATTCCGTTTTCCCCAGCCGTACACCGGCTGAAAGCGAAACACTATGCGCCAATAAAATATCGGCACTATCCGCCCCGGCTTTCAAAGCCTGATTCAAGATATCTTCCAGCGGCATATTTTTCATTTTATTATTCCTTATCCGTTATCCAGTTTGGAGAAACGCGTATCACCGTCATCACAAAGAATCGCACCATAAGGCAGCTCAACAACGGACAGATGCACTTCAGGGCGGTGTTTCTCCGGCAGTGTCGCGACAAATTCCTTGGTTTTTTCCTGAAAACGGGAAAACGCGTCATAAACTTCCGTTTCATAGATCGGGCGCTGCATCAGAATCCCGAAAGTATCGGGGCAGATATGACCGACAACATCGCTCTGGCGACGAATCCAGGAGATTTTCTCGCCCAGCTTGTCCAAAGCCTCTTTCGCCGCTTTCTCGCCGCCGCTTTTTAAAAGCTCTTCAAAATTCTTGACGCGGATAAACATGACGCAATTGCGCTCACCGTAACGGAACCCGCGATCAACCGACGCCAGAAACAGTTGCTCAAAGGCTTTTTGCCCCAATACGCCGATTGCCGTTTCGGGGAAATAATCACCAACCTCCTGCTGAAAAACGCTGTAATAATAATTCAGCCGCGCCGCATTGCCGACCACGGTTTCCAGCGCCTTCGCATCCAAAGGTTTTAACAATACATCATTACAGCCGCGCCCAATGGCCGCTTCGCGTTCCGCCGCTTTCGCCAGCAACACCATATAAGGGCGATGCTGGTCTTTTTTCAGGCCGCGCCAGATTTCCAGCACCACGGGACGCACATCATTCAGCGGCGTCGGGTCGACAAAGACACAATCAAAATACTGTTCCGCCGCCAATTTGATGGCGCGTTGCTTGCTGTCGTCACAAACGACCTCATGCCCCGCCTGCCCCAGTTTCGACGACATCAGTTTGATGGATAAGGGATCACGGTCGATAATCAGAATACGCATGGAAAAGCCGCCCTCAAATAATTAAAAAATGCCTTGCTTATACCAGCATAAAAACGGGCAAAGGGAAAGCCTTCTGCCGAAACCCGCCTTACATATTGGCATATTTCGGGCCGCCGCCGCCTTCGGGCGGGACCCAGTTGATATTCTGTGTCGGGTCTTTGATATCGCAGGTCTTGCAATGCACGCAGTTCTGCGCATTGATCTGCAGCTGCGGATTATTGCCCTCCGCATCGCGGATAATCTCGTACACACCCGCCGGACAGTAACGCTGTTCGGGCGCATCATAAAGTTTCAAATTTACCGCAACAGGCACACTGTCATCCGCCAGTTTCAAATGCGCGGGCTGGTCTTCCGCATGCGTTGTGCCGGACAGAAAGACCGAGGACATTTTGTCAAAGCTCAGTACACCGTCAGGTTTCGGATAAGCGATTTTCGGTGCCTCATCAGCTTTTTTCAATGTCTCGTGGTCGCCGTGATTATAAGGCAATGTACCGGAAAATTTACCGCCTGTCAGGGTTTCCCATGCCGCGCGCAGCATGCCCATGATAAAACCCTTGTGAAAGCCGGGGCGGATATTGCGCACCTTATACAGCTCTTCCATCACCCAGCTTTGTTTCAGCAATTCCGCATAACCCGTACATTCATTCTGCTGCGGCGCTTCATCCGCCGTCAGATGCGCAAAAACCGCTTCCGCCGCAACCATGCCTGATTTCATCGCCGTATGCGTACCTTTGATTTTCGGTACATTCAGAAAACCCGCCGTATCACCGATCAATAAACCGCCGGGGAAACTCAATTTCGGGATCGATTGCCAGCCGCCTTCGGACAAAGCACGTGCACCGTATTCAATGCGCTTACCACCTTCCAGAACTTTGGCAATGGCAGGATGATGTTTAAAACGCTGCATTTCATCATAGGGCGACAAATGCGGGTTCTCGTAATCAAGCCCGATGACAAAACCGACCGAGACATGATTCCCTTCAAAATGATACATCCATGATCCGCCATAAGTGCGGCTGTCCAGCGGCCAGCCGACCGTATGCATCGCCAGACCTGCCTGATGTTTTTCCGGCTGGATTTCCCAGACTTCCTTAATGCCGATACCGTAGCTTTGCGGATCACAATCCTTACGCAGCCCGAATTGCTCAAATAAAATTTTCGTCAGCGATCCGCGGCAGCCTTCGGCAAAAACCGTCTGCCGCGCATGCAGTTCCATGCCTTGTTCGTAACTGTCTTTCCGTACGCCGTCTTTGCCGATCCCCATATCGCCTGTTGCCACCCCTTTGACGCTGCCGTCATCATGGTACAGCAGTTCGGCGGCGGCAAAACCGGGATAGATTTCCACGCCCAGCTCTTCAGCCTGTTCCGCCAGCCAGCGCCCGAGTTCCCCCAGCGATATAATATAGTTTTTCTTCCCTTTCGGCGGTTTCATCTGCGGCGGCACCGGCAGCGGCAGGCTGCCTTTCTCCGTCAGATACAGGAATTTCTCCGCCGTCACAGCGGTTTTTAAAGGTGCGCCTTTTTCCGCCCAGTCGGGAATCAGTTCATCCAATGCGCGGGTTTCAATTGTTGCGCCCGATAACAGATGGTCACCGACGGCAGAGGCTTTTTCAAGGATACAAACGCTGATTTCCGCTCCCTTTTCCGCCGCAAGCTGTTTCAAACGGATGGCGGCGGCAAGTCCGGACGGTCCCGCCCCGACAATCACCACATCATATTCCATGCTTTCGCGCTGCGGCTGTTCGGATTCGCTCATTTTTATATCCTGTTTTCGTTCGTTTTTCCGTTGTTTTTGTTCCGTGCGAATACTTTAGGCAGTCTGCCCGCGTAATGCAAGATAGCGGCAGAGGCATAAGCCTGCCCCATGACGGGAACCGGATATTTATTTGACATATGACGATTTATTATGTTATATTGTCATATATTATGCGGTAAGTGAGATTCTTGTAGAAAGAGCCTTCCGGCTCAAATGAATGAGGGTGTAAGACAATGATGGCTTTTGAAGATACACGGCTGCCCGAAGAGGTAAAGCCTGATTACGACAGATTGCACAAGTCGATCAAAAGCGTCATGACAGAAGATAATTACGCAGCGGAGGAAGTCTTTACCGCCGTTCTCGACCAGATCAAATCATATGAAGGCGATAAAGCGCAAACCAAACTGGCGGCAAAAGCCTTTGCCAATGCCTATGAAGCGCTGGCCTCCGCCCCGGAATTTTTCGGAAAGATCGAGCCGAAACTCGGCGAAACCGTCAATAATATGCTCAGCCGCCGCGCCGAAGGCAAATTCGTCAATGCCGATGGCGAAACATCACCGATTTCGGAAGATGTCTTTTTGGATAATGTCAGCCTGATTACCGGCTCAATGATCAACCGCGCCTATATGGACAAAGACTACGCGACCAAACAGCTGCCCGATGACCCCGTTGTCAAACTGGCTTATGAAGTCTTTATGGAAGACATCATCACCAACCAGACGGCAATGGAACAGCAGCTGGAAATGCAAGCCACCATGACCGGCGGCAATGCCGACGAAATGAAGCAGCATTTCTACAATGAACAATATGACATGATTCAGGATACGCTCAGCGCCGCACGCAAATTTGCCGATGCCGCAACTTTCAGTACGCCTGAAGACAAACAGAAGGCAGCCCTGCCGTTTCTGGTCTATTCCGCCCTGCATGGGCAGTACCGCGATGACGAGGAAAGCTTTGCCGAGGATTTCGACGAAAATATGCGTTATCTGGTCGATTCGACGATCTGGGGCTCCTACAGCCTTGCCGATATGGTCGAAACCTATCTGGCCAAAGACAGCATGTTCCAGATCGCACAAGTGCCGTTAAATCCGGTCGGTGAGGATGCCGCAAAAACGGCAGACAAAAAAGATGAAAAAACTGCCGGTAAAGAGAAAACTGCAGATGCCGCCGCCGCAGATACGGAAGAGAAAAAGAGCGTCAAATCCGTTCCGCTGCCGCAGGCCGTCGATTATTTTGAAAGTCAGGGCAATTATGATGCCGCGCGCGGTGCTGTGAAAGCCGCCTTTGTACCGCTGATGCACGAGCCGACGGGCAAGCAGATGATCTTCCCGCTGGCCGCTATTTTCGACAAAATCGATACCGATCCCGATTACCGCCAGAAAGTTGTCGGCGATATCAAAACGGGTCTGCCGCCGATGACGCCGCTCTCGGCCATGGTCGCAAATAATACCGTTTCCAAAGCCACAACCCCGGGGCAGTTGATTTCCAGTCACAGCAATCTTGATGCTTTTGCCGGAACCGAACTGGGTGAGCAGATGAAGGAAGTGCTGGCTCCGCTGGAAAATGACATTATGGGGAAATATGTTTTCGCCATGCAGAATCTGCCTGCCAATGAAGATACAGCGGCCTGTGCGGAATATCTGATGATCAATGCCATTGTATCGGTGGAAAACGTCACCCGTCCGACCAACCGTCTGAAATCGACCCTCTTCCCCGGTATGAGCAACATGTCGCAGGCCGATTATTTCTATATTGACGAACGCGATGATCCGAAAGGTAACGGTATGCTGAACATCGTTCCGGTCGAAGCCTTTGCACCGGAAATCGAACGCTCCGTTGATCATTTACTGGCTGTACAAAAGATTTTCGCCGAACAGCCCAAAGAGGGCGATACCGAACTGACCCTGCGTCCGCAATTCCAGACCGCGTCACCGGAAGTGCAGAAAAACTTCAAACGCTTCATGGAACAAAAAGCGCAAGATCTCAGCGGTATGCAGCAGATTCTGATCAATACGGCGAAAAAGAAACAGGCCGATGCCGAGGCAAAAAAATCCGCCGAGGAAGAAGCCAAACGCAAAGCCGAAGCGGAAGCCGCCGCCAAAGCGGCACAGCCGGAAAAAGAGCCCGACGCTGAAACAGCACCGGCGGAAACAACGCAGGAAAAAACGCAAACTGCCGAAACCGCCACGGACAAATCCGCTGAAAAACCGGCCAAACGCAAAAAACGCTTCGGATTGTTCTAGAATTTATTATTTTTCTACTTTGGAATGTGTCACACGTTGCATGAGGTTAGGCGACACATATTGCTGATACGTCCAGCCCGCTTCCATGCCGTAAAGACTATCAAGTAGAAACATTAGATAATCAAAATCATAAAAATCGCTGTCCATACGCAGGCCGAGTGCTGTAATCAGACAATTCTCCAGAAACTTTTCCCGCAATATTTTACCTTCAGGCATCGGCCCGCCACGGGCATTGCATATACTGCTTTTAATGCTGTAATCCTCTCCGATTTCGGAAACGCCGAAGATAATTTTCAGATATTGCCCTCCCTTATAAAATTCCCGAATACTGCGTGCGTTGTATTGGCTGTGCAAAATTGGAAAAACAACTTCATAAGCTTGAAAAGCGATTTCATCATCAGGGTCAAAATCCGCTCTTGCTCTACCATGACGCCTGCAACTTTTCTTAATCCCGAACTGGATGGTAATATCAGCGCTCTTACAGGGATCGCCATCATATTTTTTGTAGAAAACGTCCTTATCCGGCTTCTCAACAAATTCCAGCTTTAGCCCTGTTGCCGCTTCCAAACGCGGCTTTAAACGCTCGAATACACGCAGCGTGTCCCGCCTTATTTGCTTTACAGTTTCCAGATAGTCCCGCTGCTCCTGATCATTTTTAAAGGAAATATTCCATTTGCGAAAATCTTCTAAATCCATATTTTGATCTATAAGCAATGCAACAGTTATTGGCTGTTCTTTTACCCAGCGAACAATGTGACCGGTTTGCGGCGCATCGGCATATTTCGCCGCAATTTGCACATGATTCTTCTCATCATACAAAGTAACTCCGTTCTTCCGTAGGGGATATCCGGCATAACGGGTAAAACTCCAATGCTTCTCGTTTTTATGTTTTTCGTAGAAGGCTTCATTTCTTATTTGACGCTCTACCAGCCATAAATCGCTTGGCATTGTAAAAGACGTAAAATGGTGAAGAATTTGGTGCTTTGATGTCGGGCGCAAAACACCATCAAGCTCCGACAAAGTCGCCATAGAAAATGTCGCACGCGGTTTATCAACCGCCGCAGGGCTTTTGTAATCGGGATTATCGCTCCACGGGGGTTCGCCTTCCGCTACTCCGACTACAGCAAGACAAGTCAGCAAGACGGCAATAACAACCGCAACCATTCTACTCATGTATTTTCCTCTAAAAATTTTACTTTGTAGCGGTCTTGCAGGTCATCTCACTGCCGCGTACAGCCTTGGGCACATCAAAAGTGCGCTTAATACCCGCATCAAAATCATCTTCCAGCGCGTAAATGCTGTAACAGGGAATTTTACCGTTCCGTCCGGCATCATCCGTTTCAGGGCAGAACACCATTTTTTGTCCGGCATCGTCAAAACGCACATAAATTTCACGCATTTCATTTTTCTTGCTGTGCAGGGTAAAACTGTTGCTGTCACCGCGGCGGATTTTAAAATCCGTATTCTGCAGCGGGAACCAGCCGGACGGGAATTTTGCCTGCCCGTCAAAAACCGTACACTGAATAAACGGCCCGTATGGCCGCGGATCAACTGCCGCACGCGGCGCAGTATTCTGTCCCGCAGCAGCAGGAGGGGATGTTTTTTTAAAGACGGACCATTCGGATAGCGGGCGTATTTCCGCAGGCACACAGGCGGAAATCCCGAAAAGTAACGGCAATAGAATTAGGAATTTTTGTAATTTTTTCATTAACCGTGCCGCATAAAGTAACAGATAAACTCACCCGTTACTCTACAAAAACAAAGTCGATGCGGTCAATCGGCTGTTTTTGCGTCTGGTCACCCAAAGCGCGCACATCCATGCGGGTCGGCGTAATACCGCCATGTTCCACCAGATAATCACGCGCCGACAAAGCGCGTGACAGCGAGATACGGCGGGCGCTGCTTTGATTACCGGCTTCACCGCTGGCAAAGGCGTTCAGCTGGACACGCAACCCGTTATCAGCGGCGAGACGCGTGGTGATATCTTTCAACACGGTTTCCATTTCCGGCGTAATGCGGCTTTCGCTGCCGTCAAAGGCGAGGGAAACCGCATTTTCGACATCCATGGATACCGCAGGGGCTACTGACGCCTCCGGCATCAGGCTGGCTTCCGGCAAGGGCAGTTTCTCGGCCGCCACTTCCTCCACAGGTGCCTTATCCGGCATTGGCAGAGCTTCCGGTACAGACACGGCTTCCTGCGCTTCACGCTTCTCTATAGCCTGTTGTTTTGCAGCAGCAGGACGTTGCAACGGGCGCGGCACAATCTTTTCCGGCATCACCTCCGCTTTTGTCTCTATTTCCGGCGCCGCAACAACAGGTGCTTCCACAGGAGCGGCAGAGTGCTGTTCGGTATCGCCGGAGGGAATCCCCATCATTTCACGGCGCAAAGATTCCGGCAGTTCATCCGGCGCGGTTTTCAGGATGCGCGGATCGGCAGGCATCATCTCCACAACAGGGGCGTCAGCAGGTGCGGCTGTTTCCGCAGCTTTTTCTTCTTCAACCCAGTTGATAACCGTTTCCGGCGCTGCTTCGGCGGGATGCGGCAATTCTTCAGCCATTTCCTGTTCAGGCGCGGTTTGCACGCCCTGCATTTCTTCAAACAGTTTTTCCGCATCTGCCGCAGCATCTTCCTGATGCGGCATCGGATCGGTCAGTACGGGCGCAGCGCCGTCCAGAATTTCACCCGACACTTCCGGCCCGGTCAAAAAGGCGCCCGTTCCGCTGACACCAGATTGCACAGGCTGTTCATCCGTCATATTTTCCGGAGCAGACAGCATGTTTTCACGCGCTTCCCGTTCTTTTTCTTTCTGCACGGAATAATGTTGGTGAATCGCCGTATTTTTCAAAACATCGTAATTCACTTCGACGCCGGGGCTCTGCGCCTTGGCTGTCGTCATTGTGCAAATCAGGGCAAAGCCTGCAACTGTGAGTGTTAAAGAGGTCTTACGCATCTTTTCATTCTCCGGTTTTTTTCATCAATAAAATAAAATTTCTTATTCTTCAAAATCAGGCGGACGCTTTTGCCTTTTTCGGACGCGCGACAAGTTCCAGCAATTGCCGCTGTAACTGGCCGTTTCCTGCGACAACACTGCCGCCATAGATATGTCCGGCTTTGCCGTCCATATCCGTGACAAAGCCGCCCGCTTCCTTGATAATCAGTGCACCTGCGGCAACATCCCATGCCTGCAGGCCGGTTTCCCAGAAACCGTCAAAACGTCCTGCCGCCACATAAGCCAGATCCAGACTGGCCGCCCCCATACGGCGTGTTGATGCCGTACGGCGGACAACCGCATCCAGTTGCTCCAGAAAAACGGCATAATCATCGTCTTCCTTCCCGATCGCCGGTGTTCCCAGCGCGATTACCGCATCCGACATCTCGCCGCGTCCCGAAACGCGCAACCGGCGGTTATTCATATAGGCGCCGCGCCCTTTTTCCGCCCAGAATAATTCATCCTTCACAGGGTCGTAAATCACGCCGCAGGTAATCTCGCCTTTCACTTCCAGCGCAATTGATACCGCCCAATGCGGCAAGCCGTGCAGAAAATTCGTTGTCCCGTCCAGCGGGTCAATCACCCAGATCGATTCATGCCCGTCTTTCGGAGCGCGCTTTCCCTGTTCTTCCATCAGAAAGCCATAGCCGGGGCGCGCTTTATCCAGCTCTTCAAAAATGGTCTTTTCCGCGCGGATATCAGCGGCGGAGACAAAATCGGCAGGACCTTTACGTGAAACCTGAAGCTGCTCCACTTCTCCGAAATCGCGTACAAGGCCGCGGGATGCTTTTTCCGCCGCACGGATCATGACAGCGATATTCGGGGAATATTGTGCGTTTCTCATTGTTTTTTAATCTTTCGCGCGTTCAACATAGCTGTTATCGGCGGTTTTCACAACGATACGCGTTCCGCTTTCAATATGCGGCGGCACCATCACGCGCACGCCGTTTTCCAGCACTGCCGGTTTATAAGAGGAAGAAGCCGTCTGGCCCTTCACAACAGGATCAGCCTCGACAATCTGCATCGTGACCTGATCAGGCAGAGCAACACCCAGCGGGTTACCGTCGTGAATTTGCACCTGCACAATCATACCATCCTGCAAAAAGACCTTGGGATCACCGATCAGATCGCTGGAAATCGTAATTTGCTCGTAATTTTCAACATTCATAAAGGCATAATCACCATCGGTTTCAAACAGGAATTGATATTCAACCTCATCCACGCGGGCGCGCTCCACAGTCTCCTGTGTGCGGAAACGGACATTGGTTTTGTTACCGCTGGAAAGATCGCGCATTTCCACCTGGACAACAGCCGCCCCCTTACCGGGCTGAATAATATCGTTTTTCAATACGACCCACAGTTTCTCGTTATATTCGAGTACGTTGCCGGGGCGTATCGTAATAGCGCTGACTTTCATCTTGGTGACCTCTTATTGATTGGGCGTTTCGTCAAGGTTTCTCATAACATTTTGCGCCCCGGCTTGCAATCCCTATCACGATTCCCGGTATTGCGAGAAAACCCCCTCGCCCAGCCGTTCCAATGCCGCGCGCAGCTCCGCATCTTCAATACCGGCCCCCTCGACCATCTCGTGAATTTGCCGTTTCTTTTCCTCCGGCAATGGCGGACGAGCTTTTTCCAAAGGCTTTTGCGGCAAAAAGGCTTCAGGAGCCTGCACAAAACGCAATTCCGCGACGGCATTATAACCGCAGAACATATTGATCTTTTCCAGCAGCTGCATGGGTCTGGTATTGCATTTCCAGCGCCGTGCCGCCGTCACGCACATAAAGCGCCAGCACGACATTTTGCTGTCTTTTACCGTCCTTCTGCTTGCTTGTCCGGTGCTGCAGCTCTGCGGGTTTGACATTTTCCGCCAGCACCGGCCCGGCAATATCATCCCAATGCACCATCAGTTTTCCCAGCAACGCGGATTTCTTTCCGAACGCGTTTTCGGTCAGTTTCGGCACAAAATCGGCTATGGAACGGGGCTTTGACATCCGCGCATTATAGTGGAATGATAGCCTGCAATACCAGAGAGAAATCCAGAGAAATATAATGACCGCCGCCGCAAGTGATAAAAATCTGCGTAACACCGTTCTGACATGGTACGGGCTCCACCATCGCAGCCTGCCCTGGCGTAGCCCTCCCGGAACACCGCCGCCGCCTGCCTATCATGTCTGGCTGTCGGAAATCATGCTGCAACAAACCGTTGTAAAAGCCGTTATTCCCTATTTCCTGAAATTTATACGGCAATGGCCCCGCATTGAAGACCTCGCCGCCGCACCGCTGGATGATGTATTGACGGCATGGGCGGGACTTGGCTATTACGCCCGCGCCCGCAATCTTCATAAATGCGCCCAAACCGTCACACAGGATTATGGCGGGGAATTTCCCGCCACGGCGGAAGAACTGCAAAAACTGCCCGGTATCGGACCCTATACGGCGGCCGCTATTACCTCTATCGCTTTAAATATCCCCGCCGCCGCCGTTGACGGCAATGTCGAGCGTGTTCTTACGCGCTATCACGCCATTACCACGCCGATCCGCGATAATAAAAAACAACTGAAATCTTTCGCTGAACGGCTTGCTTATGCGGATGATAAAAACGCCGGTGATCTGACACAGGCCTTAATGGAGCTGGGAGCGACCCTCTGCACCCCGACAAAACCCGCCTGCCCCGCCTGTCCGTGGCAAAAGACATGTCTGGCGCATCAACAGGGAATTGCCGCAGATTTGCCAAAACGCGCGCCAAAACAGGTAAAACCCGAACGTCACGGAACCGCTTTCTTTTTATCGGCGGAAAACAGCGGAAAACTGCTCTTGCAAAAACGCCCTGAAAGCGGTCTTCTCGGCGGTATGGTGGAATTCCCCTCCACACCGTGGCGGGACAGTATTTATAAAAAGGAACAGGATATTCTCGCGCATTTTCCGCTGCCCGGTCATATTCCTGCCGTTTTCAGAAAACTGCCCGGCCGGGTCACGCATCATTTTACCCATTTCACCCTGCATTTGACCGTCTGGGCAGGCTCCGTTCCTGAAACAACTCTTTCCGGTTCCCTGTTTTGGGCCGCAGAAAAAGACCTGCATAAATACGCCCTTCCCAGCGTCATGAAAAAACTCCATGACCATACTTTAAAAGAAAATAAATCTTTCCTGTGATAGAATATTCATTGTAGCTTATTGAAGTGTATGGAATCCGAAAGGGACAATAAAAGGACGATCTGATGAAACTGTTGCGTAATTTCCTAATATCCTGTGTTCTGGCTGTCACAATGACCGCCGCCTCGCCTGCCCGTGATGCCGCAGCGCAGGCTTTCGCCGAAATCGGCACAGGATATATTATCGCAAATTACAATGCCCTTATTACAACTTATCTTCTGTCCCAACCCGCCGATAACAGACCCGCGAAAAACATTGACGGTTATGCGCGGATTTTCGCCTGCCCGCTTGTTGTGGAATATTACAATAACGAATTCGAATGGCGTAAAGTCCGCGAAAATATGAATATGTCGATCAACCGCCTTGACCGCGAATATTTCAGCTATTTCGAATTCAGCGGCTCCGTGGAGCTTGACCCTTACGATTTTGAAAAAGAAATCTTTCCTTTGAACGAGAATGCCTCGCTTCAAGGCATTCGCCTTTTGAATATTTTCCGTTACAGTACACAATCACAACGCGGTGAAAAGAACTGCTCCCATGCATTTGGTAAATCAAAGCAGTTTATTGCCGTACACCTGCCGACCTCTTTCAGCGTCCGGTTGCCAAGTGCCATCAATTTCAAAGAAATTCCGATGACACCGAAAGAGGCGGAAAAATTTGTCAGTATTGTACAGCCGCACGAGAGAACCAACACGCGTAAAGTCCATATCCGTTTCCGTGTACGGCTGGATGCCATCGCCGATATCCGCACCTCCGGAACGGATCAGGAGGAAGTCATTTTTAACGGGCAACTGTTGGAAATGGATGTTTTTGCCGATAAGGAACTGACACAGCATATGGTCAAGATCGAGCTGTAAATAACGGATAAACCAACATCATGTCAAAAAATGACGGCGCAGACGAAACGGAGAAATCGACCGCATCCGGACGCTTGAGCCGTTATGCCCGCGTTTCGACAACAATGGGCGGGCTGGCCGCTAGGCTGGCAGGCGAGAAATATCTCGGCATCGGTATTAACCGCGACAAACACGCCATACAGTTAACGCAAGCACTCGGCAATCTGAAAGGCCCTCTTCTAAAAGTCGCACAACTTCTTTCCACCATTCCGCAGGCACTGCCGCAGGAATACGCGCAAGAGCTGCAAAGCCTGCAGGCCGACGCCCCGCCAATGGGATGGCCCTTTGTACGCCGCCGTATGGCGGCCGAGCTGGGACGCGACTGGCAAAGCAAATTCAAGAGTTTTGACAGAGAAGCCGCGGCAGCAGCCTCCCTCGGTCAGGTTCACAAAGCCGTCACCCTTGCGGGACAAAATATTGCCTGCAAATTGCAATATCCTGACATGGAAAGCGCGGTTGCCGCCGATTTGAAGCAGCTGAAACTGATTTTCCGCATCTTTCAGAAATACGATAACTCCATCTCGCCCGAAGAAATCTATAAGGAAATCTCCGAGAGGCTGTATGAAGAGCTGGATTACCGCCGCGAAGCACGTCACCAGCGTCTCTATGCCCATATGCTGCGGCATGAAAATACGGTGCACGTCCCTGATGTGCTCGAGGAATTGTCCACAGGGCGGCTTTTGACCTCTATCTGGCATGACGGCGGAAAAATTCTTGATTTCAAAACCGCGCCGCAGGAAACACGCGATGCGCTTGCCATGAATCTGTTCCGCGCCTGGTATATTCCCTTGTATAATTACGGCATTATCCACGGCGATCCGCATCCGGGCAATTACACCGTGCAAAAAGACCTGTCAATCAATCTGCTGGATTTTGGCTGTATCCGCATTTTTCCGCCGCGTTTTGTCGCCGGTGTGATTATGTTGTACCGCGCCCTGCAAAATGATGATGAAGACATGGCTGCGCAAGCCTACCGCAACTGGGGTTTTGAAAATCTGACAAAAGAGCTGGTGGATGTGCTGAATATCTGGGCGCGTTTCCTGTACAGTCCGATACTGGAAGACAAGAAACGTCCGATCGGCGAACTCGGTGAAACGGTTTACGGGCGTGACGTCGCCTCAAAAGTTCATAAGGAATTACGCAATATTGGCGGGTTGAAGGTGCCGCGGGAATTCGTTTTTATGGATCGTGCAGCTTTGGGGATGGGATCGATTTTTCTCCATCTTCAGGCACAGATTAATTGGTTTCGCGTTTTTAACGACCTGATTGCAGATTTCTCCCTTGAGACCCTCACAGAAACGCAGAAAGATGTCCTCGGACGTTTCGGTCTTGAGCTCCCGGATGCCGCATAAAGCTTTCAGTCCCGTCCATGCACGGTAAGCCGCATTCATCAACGGGCTGCGGGTATTGTTTTTCACCTCGAAAATATCAATCCCGACCGTCCATGCCGGCTTGACGTAACCCCACAGCGCCATCATTTCCTCTCTGCGTCCGTGCCAAAGCTCCGGCGCAAAAACCTTATCCAGACAGCCGTTCCACGCCGCATAAGCCAAAGGCGCATTCATGCGCCCCTTACATTTCAGAAAATCATCTTTTGCAAGCGTTTCACCGTTGCGGGATAACAGCTCCAGCACCAGATTAAAATTATTCCATGTTCCCTTTTGACACATGGCGTTCTCACCGTTTTTATCCAGCAGGAACAAATCCGATTTTTTCAAACCGTCGCCATACATCTGCAATTTTGAAAAAACCGCCATAAATTTGTCAGGGTCTGAAAACATATGCGGAATATCGTTATAATCAATACCGTATTTTTTTAAGCGGTCTTCGCGCAACTCCTGCCCCATATCATAGGAAACGCAGCGTTTTGCACCGATAAAATCAAAGGCATCCCGCGTCATTTTCGGCATCGGGATGCTGTGCCATAAATCTTCCATTTCATCCAGCCGCCCCGCCCAGTTATCGACGGAAAAAAGCTCTTCCAGCATCTCGATCTGGCTGTCGAGATTATCCACAATTTTGTTGTAGATAATGAAGGAGAAAACCTGCCGCAGATAATCTTTATCAAGACATAGTTTTTGAAACATCTTCTTGGCAATCCCACAGAAATAAAATTTGTACAGTTATATGATACAGGAAATGCGTTAACAAAATGTTGATGAATGAGTGCTGTCATAAAGCTTGAACAATGCGCGGAATTGCGCTATTTCTGGGGCGTAAAAGATTAGCAGGAAAGAGGCAGAGATATGAGCGCGTTACGCAAACCGAAACCCGGCATTATGGAGATCAATCCCTATATCGGCGGCGAGGCAAAAATCGAAGGCATCACACGTTTTATCCGCCTGGCCTCCAATGAAAATGCGCTCGGTTGCAGCCCGCTGGCCAAAGCCGCCTATCTGGGTCATGCGGGTGAACTGCACCGCTATCCCGACGGCAGCGCCGCCGCCTTGCGCACGGCCATTTCCACAACCTACAATCTGGATAAAGACAAAATCGTCTGCGGCGCGGGATCGGATGAGCTGATTTCTCTGCTGATCCGTGCCTATGCAGGCGTCGGTGACGAGGTCCTCTACAGCCGTCACGGTTTTCTGATGTATGCGATCGGCGCAAAAGCCGTCGGCGCCACACCGGTTTACGCCGAAGAACAGAACCTGACCGCCGATGTCGATGCGCTGCTCGCCAAGGTCACGGATAAAACGAAACTGCTGTTTCTGGCCAATCCGAACAACCCGACCGGCAGCTATCTGCCGTCTTCGGAAATCAAACGCCTGCGCGAAAACCTGCCCGAGCATGTGCTGCTGGTGATTGACGCCGCCTATGCGGAATTTGCCGAAAGCCTGCCGACCTACGAAAGCGGCGAAAAGCTGGTCGACACATATGGCAATGTCGTGATGCTGCGCACTTTCTCAAAAATTTACGGCCTTGCCGGATTGCGCCTTGGCTGGGGATATTTCCCCGCCGATGTCGCTGACGTCATCAACCGCGTCCGCGGCCCTTTTAACGTCAATGCCGTTGCCCAGATTGTCGGTATTGCTGCACTCTCCGACCATGATTTTCTGCAGCAATCCATCGCGCATAACACGCAGTGGCGGGCATGGCTGGCGGAAGAACTGCAAAAACTGGGCATCGGCACACAGCCCAGCGCCGGCAATTTCCTGCTGGCTGATTTCGGTGCGGAGGCGGAAAATATCCGCCAAAAACTGCGCAATCAGGGCATCTTCATCCGCCAGATGGGCGCTTACGGTTTGGCGGAACATCTGCGCATTACCGTCGGACTGGAAGACGAAAACAAAGAACTATGCCGTGCCCTCGGCGAGATTTTAAAAAACTGACCACGACACCCACCAAACCGAAAAGGACGCGCCATGACCCAGCATAGCCGGAATGTCAAAAAATCAGCGGAGATTATCCAACAGACAATCAAAGGAGACATGCCGCGTCTCGCCATCATCCTCGGCTCCGGCCTTGGCAGTTTTGCGGATAAGCTGGAAAATGCCGTCACCATTCCCTATAAAGACCTGCCCGGCTTTCCGGTGCTGACGGTCGAAGGCCATAGCGGCGATCTGGTCGCAGGCGAGCTGGACGGCGTACCGCTGATCTGTCTAAAGGGACGCGTCCACACCTATGAAATCGGCGCCGCAGGCGAAACCAGTGACTTCCTGCCGCTGAAAACCATGATCCGTACGCTGAAAGCGGCAGGTGTGGAGACGCTGATGACAACCAGCTCCTGCGGCAGCCTGCATGATGACATGCCCCCCGGCTCAATCATGGCCATTATGGATCATATCAATCTGATGGGCATTAATCCGTTGCTGGGCGAAAACGAGGATGAATTCGGTCCGCGTTTCCCCGCCATGACAGGCGCATGGAATAAAACGCTGCGCGCCGCACTGAAAGATTCCGCCGACAAGATCGATCTGCGTCTTTATGAAGGCGTGCTGGCGGCCTTCCGCGGCCCTTGTTTTGAAACCCCTGCCGAAATCCGCATGGCGCGCACGATCGGTGCCGATGCCGTCGGCATGTCCGCCGTGCCGGAATGTATTCTGGCCGTACATTGCGGTTTAAGCGTCCTTGGCTGTGCCGTTATTACCAATATGGCGGCAGGCATGCGTGATGAAACGCTCAGCCATGAACATACGCTGTCCGGTGCAAAACTGGCACATCAGAATCTGACGGCATTGATCGAGGATTTTGTCGTGCGCTTTCACAACACCGCTTTGGCCGCCGCTTGAGCCTATGGACATTATCGACAGCCCGTCACCCAATGCAAACAGCCGTAACCTGCCCGATGGGCAGAACGCGCCGGATATGCTGATCCTGCATTACACCGATACCAAATCGGCTTTCGAGGCATTATCCATCCTGCAAAATCCGGAAACGGAAGTCAGCGCCCATTACCTTGTCGATGAAGACGGCACGATTTATCAGCTTGTCGAAGAAGAAAAACGCGCATGGCATGCGGGGAAATCCTATTGGGACGGCAAAACCGATATCAACTCCCACTCCATCGGCATTGAAATCCAGAATCCGGGGCACAGCAACGGCTACCGTGAATTTCCCGCGGAGCAAATGGAAGCCGTCACCGCCCTGTGCCAAGAAATCATGGTGCGGCATGATATCCCCGCCGCAAATGTGCTGGCACATTCCGATATTGCCCCCGGGCGCAAGCGCGACCCCGGTGAGTTATTCGACTGGGAATTTCTGGCTAAAAGAAATATCGGCATCTGGCCCGATGTCACGGAAGAAGACAAAACCCGCGCCGCCGCAGCCCTGAAAGAGGAAGGCGGGCTGACAAAGCTTTTCGCAAAATTCGGCTATAATCCCGATCTGCCGCTGGAAACCCTGCAGGATGCCTTCGCCCAGCACTTCACCCGCGACAGCACAAAAACCGACAGCCCCGCAGAATTGCTGACATCCCTTATCCGCAAAAAACGTGAAACCCGCAAAACATTCTAAAGCGGCAGAATAACGGAAACCGCCAGCCCTTTTTTACCATCCTTGCGCGGCATCAGCGTGATATGGCCGCCATGGCTGTGAATAATATCCTGCGCCACCGACAGACCGAGGCCGATACCGCCGGTTTCGGGATTGCGTGACTTTTCCAGCCGCACAAAGGGGCGGAACACCTCGCCGTAAGACTCTGCGGGAATGCCGGGGCCGTTATCCTCCACCAGTATTTCCGCCAGATCATTGCCAACCTCGTTCTGAACCAAATTGAGTGACACGCGCACTTCCGTGCCGTATTTACACCCGTTATCTATGATATTACTCAAAGCACGCGACAGCGCCGAGGCTTTTACCTCGCATTGTATTTCCGGCAGGGTTTCGACATTGCACAGAATTTCCCCGCCCTGACGGCGGGCATTTTCAACAATACTGGCCAGAAAACGGTTCAGGGAAACGGCTTCACCTTTTTCATCCTGCTCGCCGCGCGCAAAGGCCAGATATCCTTCCAGCATTTTTTCCATTGCGTCCAGATCACTTTTCAACGCCTCCGCCGTTTCACGGTCTTCCAGCATCTCGATTTCTATTTTCATACGGGTAACGGGTGTGCGTAAATCATGTGAAATACCGTTCAGCATCGCGGTGCGCTGCTCCACCTGACGGCGGATACGTTCACGCATTTTCAGAAAGGACACCCCCGCCTGCCGTACTTCCAGCGCCCCTTCGGGACGAAAATCCGGCGCATCCATCCCGCGCCCGAAACTCTCCACCGCCACAGCCAGCCGCCTGATCGGACGCACCTGATTGCGCATAAACAAAACCGCAATCGTGAACAGCACCACGGCACTGCCCAGCATCCACAGCACAAAAATATAGGATGTCGCCGTATAAAGACGGTATTCCGGCATATCAATCACTAGAACGCCGCGCTGTTCAAGCCCGATACGAATCTGGATCATCTTATGCCGTTCCGACGGCGTGCCGACCAGAAAATCATGCGGCACAACACTCTCCAGCCTCGCGATCATAAGCGGCGCAATATCAAACCATTTCCCGATTTTTCCGTGCTGCCCCGATAATGCCGCCTCAGGGTGGTAATAAATAACAAAACCGGTGCCGCCCATTATTTCATTCAGCCGCTGCGTCAGGTCATCCGCCGAAACTTGGCCGTGAAGCCCGTCAAACTCGCGCAAGACAATCGAAATATCCCCCGCGACAGCCATGGCCAGCCTTGTGCCGACCGCGTCCCAGTGCCGCTCCATAAAAATAAAGAAAACAATCGCCTGCAGCAGCATCGCCGGAATGATGATAATCATCATCGTCCGCCAAAGCAGCGTGCGCGGCAGGTACCGTTTTAAGAATCTGCCGTAAGGAAGGTGAATGCGCATAAAATATGACCGTACTTATTTCTGACGGTAATTCGGTGCCTCGCGTGTGATCTGCACATCATGAACATGGCTTTCCAGCACACCCGCATGGGTGATTTGCACGAATTCCGCATCGCGTTTCAGCGTCTCGATATCCGGCGCACCAAGATAGCCCATTGCCGAACGCAATCCGCCCAGCAGCTGGTAAATCACAGTTTCGACCGCGCCGTTATAAGGCACGCGGCCCTCGACACCTTCGGGAACCAGTTTACCCAGCCCCATATCACCCGATTGCGCATAACGGTCGGCAGAGCCTTTCGCCATCGCGCCAAGCGACCCCATACCGCGATAGCTCTTAAAGGCGCGGCCCTGATAATAGATAATCTCGCCCGGCGATTCATCCGTTCCGGCCAGAAGTGAACCGACCATCACGGCATTCGCCCCCGCACCGATAGCTTTAGCAATATCGCCGGAATATTTGATGCCGCCATCGGCAACAACCGGAATATCATAGGTTTTGCAGGCATGTACTGCGGCTTTGATCGCGGCAAGCTGCGGCACGCCGACACCGGCGACAATCCGCGTCGTACAGATTGATCCCGGACCGATACCGATTTTAACGGCATCCGCCCCCGCTTCGATCAAAGCGCCCGCACCCTCGGCTGTTGCCACATTACCGGCCATCACCTGAATATCTTTGGAGCGCATCTGGCGGATTTGTTTCACAGTCTCGATCACCGCCTTGGAGTGACCATGCGCCGTATCAACAACAACCAGATCAAGCCCTGCATCCGCCATCGCCATGGCGCGGTCAATCCCGTCCTTACCGACGCCGACAGCAGCAGCCACCAGCAAACGGCCATCATCATCCTTACTGGCAAAAGGGTTTAAAATCGCGCGTTCGATATCCTTCACGGTAATCAGTCCGGCACAGCGCCCTTGCTCATCGACCACAATCAGCTTTTCCAGACGGTGTTCATGCAGCAACTGCTTGGCTTCCTCCCGGTCCGTTCCTTTCGGGACGGTAATCAGATTTTCATGCGTCATCAGCTCTTTAACAGGGCGTTCGAATTCCTCGACAAAGCGCACATCGCGGTTTGTCAGGATACCGACAACCTTTTTCGACGGCTGCTCCACAACGGGGATCCCGGAAATGCCATAGGTTTTCATCAGATCCAGCGCTTCCGCCAGAGAGGATTCCGGTGAAATCGTAATCGGGTCCGTCACAATTCCCGATACATAGCGTTTAACGCGCCGGACTTCTTCCACCTGCTTGCCCAAAGGCATGCTTTTGTGAATCACGCCGATACCGCCCGCCTGCGCCAGCGCAATGGCCATCGGTGCTTCGGTGACCGTATCCATCGCCGCCGAAATCAACGGTGCATTCAGCGTAATTTTTTTGGTCAGCTGTGTTTTCAGCGATACCTCGGACGGGATCACCTCGGATTTCCGCGGCACCAGCAATACATCGTCAAAGGTCAAAGCCGCCGGCGGATTAAATTCATGAATCATTTTTTCTTACACTCCCGATCAAAAGGTCAAAATTCGTCCTGCTTATCTTATCCGCGGAAACCCTCTCCGACAATATACATTTCAGAAGAATCTTTACGGCTGGCATCCGGTTTTACATGGCGCACCTTTTTAAAGTCTCTTTTCATCGCATCCAGCAATGTTTTCTGCGCACCGCCCTGCAATATTTTCGCAAGAAATATGCCATCGGGCGCCAGCACCTCACGCGCAAATTCAAAAGCCATCTCCGCCAGCGCCATAATGCGTATATGATCGGTCGTCCTGTGGCCTGTCGTCGGCGGTGCCATATCGCTCATCACCACATCAGCCTGTCCGCCCAATATCTGCTTCAGCACTTCCGGCGCATCGTCATCGGTGAAATCTTTCATAAGAATCGTTGTTTCGGGAATTTCATCCATTTCCAGATAATCAATCCCTACAACCACGCCGCCGGTTGAGGACGGCTTTACCTTATCTGCCGCCACCTGCATCCAGCCGCCCGGCGCAGCGCCAAGATCGACAACCCGCCGCCCCGGTTTAAACAAGCCCAGCATGTCATCCAGCTGTATGATTTTAAAAGCGGCGCGGCTGCGGTATCCATGCCGTTTAGCCTCCGCCACATAAGGGTCGTTCAACTGCCGCGCCAGCCAGCGCGTCGAAGAATTTTTCCGTCCGCGTGCCGTGCGCACGCGCTTCTTCTTTTGCAAACCGCGCGGCGGCTTGCCTTTTCCTGTTCCCGAACCCGAGCCTGCTCCTGATGAAGATGGCGGTGCCATTTTTGATAATTCCTAAAGATAAAAATCTTTTTGCATGTTAACTTTTCGATAATCTTCTCTTGCTACGATAAAGTCTGCGTCACCAAGGTGCAATTAAAAACAGGAAAAACAAAGCAGACAAGCTTATTGGTGTTGAGAGAGAGGCGCGATAAATGGATTACAGCATTCAGGATTTAGCAAGTAAAATGGGCTTTGAGGTATTATCCGAAGACGGACAATACACAGCCTCCTACAGCGATGCCGCGAACCCGATGATCAACGGTGTCGCCGAAATCCGCATGGAAGAAGACGGTCGCCTGTTCTCCGCCTCCCTGTATCACCGCCGCGGCGATTACGAAGCCGATGACGGCCAGATTTACAAAGATTACGAAGAAAATGTCGAGATTCGCGCCATGCGTATCGGCAGCGGTGATGTGTTCCGCATCATCCATATGGAACTGGACGGACAAACCCATCATGCCGGCAATCAGGCGATGATTGAACTGGGTCTGTGCATTTTTCACAGCCGTATTGTCGATATTCAGGAAGGCGCTGCCGCACAGTATATCGAAAGCGCCATGGCCGTCAATGCGGAAGCGCAATCTCCGGTTCTGGGACATTTTCGTGAAAATATGGATTTCTCGCCGCAAAGATCAACCGGTGTCGTTATTGCCTTTCCCGGACGGCGCGCTGAGGGTCACAAGCAAAAAGGCTTAACTGTCTAGCTCTTTCACGGTTTTATAACCGCTCTTCATATAATCCCATCCGGTAATGACGGTCACAACAGCCGCCAATACCAGCCCGTAACGGCCGATTTCCTCGGCATAAGGCACCAGCGTCGGACCGTAAGGTCCCGCAATCAGAAACCCCAGAAACAGCATTTGCACGGTTGTTTTCCACTTCGCCAGCTTTGTCACCGGCACGGTAATTTTATACGGGCCGAGAAATTCGCGCAGCCCCGAGACCATAATCTCGCGCGCCACAATAATAATTGCCGCCAAAATCCAGTAACCCTGCAAATGGCCGAATCCGATCACCAGCATCAGCGATACGATCACAATCAGCTTATCGGCAATCGGGTCAAGAAACCGCCCGAAATCGGAGGTTTGTTTCATGGTGCGGGCAAAATACCCGTCCAGATAATCACTGGCACCCGCCAGCGCAAAAATCACGACCGCCGTCCAGATCGCCGTCGCCCCCCCGATATAAAACAGCACCACCAGCAGCGGCACGACCACCACCCGGAAGATTGTCAACATATTCGGTAAGTTTGTCAGCACGTCGGAACCGCCTTTTATAGGTTTATTTTTGTTGTTTCAAGAATCACTTTATTCCCTTGCCAGACTATAGGTTTAGCGGAAATATTCATAGATTTTTCTGGCCATTTCGTGACTGATCCCCTCCACAGTCGCAATATCGGCGATCCCGGCCTCCGATACCGCACGGGCAGAGCCGAAATGTTTCAATAATGCTTTCTTGCGTTTCGCACCGATACCGTCAATATCATCCAGCGGTGTTTTATGCGCGGCATTTTTGCGGCGCGTTCTATGTGCGCCGATCGCGAAACGATGTGCTTCGTCACGGATACGCTGGATAAAATACAGCACGGCATCCCCCTCCGGCAGGGATAGCGGCGCGGCTTTGCCGGGCAGGAAAATTTTCTCGCGCCCCGCATTCCGCTCCACACCTTTGGCAACCGCCACTATCGGCACATCCGCAATCCCCAATTCCTCAAAAATCGCCAGCCCCGTTGACAGCTGCCCTTTGCCGCCATCCAGAATCACAAGATCAGGCCACAGATTTTTACTCTTATCCGGATCATCTTTCTGCACGCGGGCAAAGCGGCGGCGCAAAACTTCCCGCATCATGGCATAATCATCACCCGGCGTCAGACTGCCCTGCGCAATATTGAATTTACGGTAAAACTGTTTTTGAAAACCTTCTTCGCCGGCAACGATCATGGCGCCAACGGCATTGGTGCCGGAAATATGGCTGTTATCATAGACCTCGATCCGCGTCGGCGCCGCCGCCAGCCCCAGAATTTTCGCCAGTTTTTTCAACAGCTGTTTTTGTGTCGCCAGTCCGGATACGTAGTCACGGCATTGTTTTTCAGCCTGCAGTGCGGCCTGTTCGATCATCTCCCGCTTGCGCCCGCGTTGCGGCACCAGGATGGCGACCTTCTTCTCCTCCTGTAATGATAACGCCTGTGCAATAAGATTTTTCTCGCGCGGTTTCACATTCAGATAAATTTCCGGCGGCGCCGGATGGCTCTCATAAAACTGCAATAAAAAGGCCGTCATAACATCCGCATCTTCCGCATCGACATCATGCCGCGGATAAAAAGCATGATTGCCGTAATATTGCCCCGAACGGTAAAAGAAACTAAGAATACAGCTGCGCCCTTCCTGCTGGTGAATGACGATAATATCGGCATCCTGCAACCCTGCCGCATGGAAACCCTGCCGCGACTGCACAGCAGACAAAGCGCGAATCCGGTCGCGGTACTGCGCCGCCTTTTCGAAATTCATCGCATCGCTTTCCTGCTGCATTTTTGCCGCGAAGTCTTTTTGAATCTCCGCGCTTTTGCCCGTCAGAAAATTCTCGGCCATTTTCACCTGTGCCGCATAATCCTCTTTACTGACATAACCGACACAAGGCGCCGTACAGCGTTTGATCTGATATTGCAGACAGGGGCGGCTGCGCGTGGCAAAATCATGGTCGGTGCAGTTCCGCAGCATGAAAGCCTTTTGCAACAGCGCCAATGTGCGGTTCACATCCCCCGCCCCGGCAAAAGGGCCGAAATAGTCACGATTCTTCCGCTTTGCCCCGCGATGTTTCAACACCCGCGGATAATCATGGTCACTGGTAATGGCGATATAGGGGAAGGATTTATCATCGCGCATCAGGATGTTATAACGCGGCTTCAGCTTTTTGATCAGATTGGTTTCCAGCAGTAGCGCCTCCGCCTCCGTCGCCGTCACGGTAAACTCCATCCGCACCGTTTCCGCCACCATTCGTGCCAGCCGCACCGTCAACTGCCGCGCCCGCGTATAGCTTTGCACGCGCTTTTTCAGCTCTTTCGCCTTGCCGACGTAAAGCGCTTCACCGTTCTTATCGAGCATACGGTACACCCCCGGATCAAGCGGCAATCCGGCGGCAAATTCTTTAATGATTTTTATCCCCTCCGCAAGAGAAGGCGGAACGGCCTCACGCGTTTTTGTCATTTTTATTGCACGATCTGCTTTTTTTATACGGCTCTTAACAAAATAATAACTTTTCACTGCTGTAATGGGAACAGGAAGTCGCTTTATAACGACTTTCACAGAGGAAAAGGACAAACGGCCTTTCTTATATTTTGTGGGTGTAAAAAAACCGGAATGCGTTCCAAAGCGCATCCCGGTTTTTCTTTGTCCTTATTCCGCTTTTCAGGCGGCCTTGTTCACCAAATTCTTATGTTCGGCAACAAGATCATCCACAACAGACGGATCCGCCAGCGTTGAGGTATCGCCCAGCTGGTCATGCGCACCTTCCGCCACTTTACGCAAAATGCGGCGCATAATTTTACCCGAGCGGGTTTTCGGCAGACCCGGTGCCCATTGAATAACATCAGGCGTGGCAATCGGACCGATTTCCGTCCGTACCCACCCGACCAGCTCGCGGCGCAACTCTTCATTCGGCTCTTCGCCGCTGTTCAGCGTGACATAGGCATAGATACCCTGCCCTTTGATGTCATGCGGATAACCGACAACGGCGGATTCCGCCACTTTTTCATGCGCGTTCAAGGCTTCCTCGATTTCCGCCGTTCCTAGGCGGTGACCCGAGACATTAATCACATCATCCACACGTCCGGTAATGCGGTAAAAACCGTTCTCATCGCGGCGGGCACCGTCACCCGTGAAATATTTTCCGGGGAAGGTCGAGAAATAGGTCTGCACAAAACGCTCATGGTCTTTATAAACACTGCGCATCTGTCCCGGCCAGCTATCCAGCATCACCAGATTACCTTCCGCGACCTGATCCGTGATAATATTGCCTTCACCATCGACCAGCGCAGGCTGTACACCAAAGAACGGGACAGTTGCAAAAGACGGTTTCATATCGATCGCACCCGGCAACCCGCTAATCAGAATACCGCCCGTTTCCGTCTGCCACCACGTATCCACAACGGCGCAGCGTTTATCGCCGACGACATCGTAATACCACAGCCATGCTTCTTCATTAATCGGCTCACCGACCGAGCCCAGAATACGCAGGCTTTTGCGGCTGGTCTTTTTCACCGGCGCATCGCCTTCGCGCAGCAGCGCGCGGATTGCCGTCGGTGCGGTATAGAAAATATTCACCTCATGCTTGTCCACAACCTGCCAGAAACGGCTCCAATCAGGGTAATTCGGCACGCCTTCAAAAACCAGCGTGGTCGCACCATTGGCCAGCGGGCCGTAAACAATATAGCTGTGTCCGGTGACCCAACCGACATCCGCCGTACACCAGTAAATATCACCATCGTGATAATCGAACACATATTCATGCGTCATCGCGGCATAAACCATATAGCCGCCGGTCGTGTGCAGCACGCCTTTCGGCTTGCCCGTTGACCCTGACGTATAAAGAATAAACAGCGGATCCTCCGCATTCATTTCCTCAGCTTCACAATCCGTCGATTGCGCATCGCACAGCTCACGGTAACAAATATCGCGGCCGTCTTTCCAGCCGGTATTGCCGCCCGTATGTCTCAGAACGATAACCGTGTGAACATCCGGGCATTCTTCCAGCGCCTTATCGGCATTCGCTTTCAGCGGAATTTTCTTGCCGCCGCGTACGCCTTCATCAGCCGTAATCAGCACATCGGATTCACAATCCAGAATACGGTCAATCAGACTTTGCGGCGAAAAGCCGCCGAAAACAACCGAATGCACCGCACCGATACGCGCGCAGGCCAGCATCGCATAAACCGCCTCCACAACCATCGGCATATAAATCGTGACGCGGTCGCCTTTTTTTACACCGCGGCTTTTCAGACCGTTTGCCAATTTGCAAACTTCGTCTTTCAGCTGTGCATAAGTCACTTTTTTACTGTCTGCGGGATTATCACCTTCCCAGATCAACGCCGTCTGCGCGGCGCGGGCAGGCAAATGGCGGTCAATACAGTTATAAGCGGCATTCAGCGTGCCGTCTTCATACCAGCGCACATGGACATGATTGTTAAAATCGGTATCTTTCACTTTGGTATAGGGTTTGAACCAGTCAAGACGCTTGCCCTGCTTGTCCCAAAAACCTTCACTGTCTTCGACGGATTCTTTATACATCCGGTCATAATCGGCACGGTTGATTTTTGCCGTCTCTTTAATATGTTCCGGAACCGGAATCGTCATATGCTGGGTATGTTGTTCTGTCATGGCTCTCTCCTATAGGTTTTAAATAAATCCCACATGCTTGAATATGGCGGAATCATAGAGAATCCCGCGAAAAACTGCAAGAGCGTTACCGCCACGCAAAACCGCAGGGAAGAGCTGCACGAAAAGTTCTTGCAAGAACCATAAAAATATAGCATATTACTTGCTCCAACATTATACATAACAATGCGAAAATTAAATTTTATGAATTTGATCGTGCTCACTATTCAAAGAAAGGCGTAAAAGAATGACGAAACCGCAGAAAGCCAAAGGTAAAAGCAAAACCGCAAAAGCCGCTGTCGGAAATGACAACGATCTGCGTCCGTGGCTGAAAAACTATCCCGTCGATGTCGATTGGCATCAGGAATTCGAAAAACGCCCGATGACCGATCTTTTGGACGACGCCGTTAAAGAGCATGGCGATAAAACCTTCCTGTCCTTCATGGGCAAAAAATACACCTATAAAGAAGTCGGCGAAATGGCCGATAAAGCCGCAAAAGGCTTTCAGGATATGGGCATTAAAAAAGGCAGCAAAGTTGCCCTGTGCCTGCCGAACAGCCCCTTTTACGTCGCCTCTTACTACGGCGCGCTGAAAGCCGGTGCCACTGTTGTCAATATGAACCCGCTTTACGCAAAAAATGAACTGGAACATCTGATTCAGGACAGCGATGCCGAAGCCGTTGTCACGCTGGACATGGAATCGATCTATCCGAAATTCGGCGATCTGGTCGGCAAAGACGACAACAAGCTGAAAAAAATCGTTACCTGCAGCCTGTCCGAAGCACTGCCCTTTCCGAAAAACTACCTTTTCGGCCTGAAAACATGGCTGGATAAAGTGTTCAAGGGCAGCAAAATGGCACCCGAGGCAAAACAGTTTAAAGCAAAACTGCCGAAAGACGATTCGCACACCACATTCGGCAAATTGCTGAAAAATGACGGCAAATTCAAGCCCGTCACGATTGACCCTGAAAATGATATCGCCGTTCTGCAATATACCGGCGGTACGACAGGCCTGCCGAAAGGCGCCATGCTGACCCATGCCAATCTGTATGTGAACACGCAACAGACCAAAGCATGGTTCGATATGGGTACGGGTAACGAAAAAGCCGCCACAGGCGAAAAGAAGCAGGATCAGGTTCTGGCCGTTCTGCCCTTCTTCCATGTTTTTGCCATGACGGCGGAAATGAACCTGTCGATTGCCATCGGCGCAGAGCTGAATATGAAGCCGCGTTTCGAACTGAAAGACACGATCAAAACCATCCACAAAGACAAACCGACGATTTTCGCCGGCGTTCCCGCCATCTACAAAGCGATTGCCGATGATCCGTCCTTGTCGAAATATGATCTGTCCTCGCTGAAATACTGCATTTCCGGCGGCGCACCTTTGAGCGACGAGCTGAAAAAGGATTTCGAAGGCAAAACCGGCTGTGTGTTGTTTGAAGGTTACGGTCTGTCCGAAACCTCACCGATGGCGACCGCCAATCCGCTGAAGGGTCTGCAGAAAGCCAATTCCATCGGCCTACCCGCACCCGGAACGGAAGTCCGTATCCGCGACCCCGAATTCCCGACAAAAGACCAGCCGGTCAATGTCAAAGGGGAAATCTGCCTGCGCGGTCCGCAGCTGATGAAAGGCTACTGGAAACGTGATGACGCGACGAAAGAAGCGATTGATAAAGACGGCTTCTTCCACACCGGCGATATCGGCTATATTGATGATGACGGTTTCGTCTTTATCGTTGACCGTATCAAAGACATGATCATCACCAATGGTTATAACGTCTATCCGCGTAATATCGAAGATGCTCTGGCACAAAATCACAGCATTTCCGAAGTCCTCGTGATCGGCGTACCGGATGACAAACGCGGCGAAGTTGCCAAAGCTTTCATCGTGATGAAACCGGGCGAGAAAGAGCCGAGTGTTGATGAGGTCAAAACATTCCTGAAGGACAAATTGTCCCCGATCGAAATGCCCAAACAATTCGAATTCCGCAAAGAGCTGCCGAAAACGCTGATCGGTAAACCTGACCGCAAAGCTCTTGCCGAAGAAGAAAAGGCCAAGCGCGAAGCTGCTGCGAATGAGAATAAGGGCGGTAGCGATGCGGCACCGACCACGCTGCGCAAACGCAACGCCAACCGTTTTGGCATGTAATATATAAGAAAACGCCCGTCACTCTCGTGAAAGAGGCGTTCCAACGAAACAGGACTGCGGCGCAGAAATGCCCGCAGTCCTTTTCTTTTGCAGCATTTTACGTTAAAATATCTGCAAGCGACTTGCGGCACCTCCGCCGCGCCGATCTATAACACCTCCGTCCCTGCGCTTTCTGCGCGCCCTGAAAAATCTTTCTTTTTAAGGAGTGTTCTTAAAATGTCCCAAAATACCCAAAATGCCGGTCTTGGCCGCTTTCTTCAAGACGGCCTCACCGTTGCCGTATTTATCGGCCTGCTGCTGACATTGCAAGCCGCCGTCATGAAAGAGCAGGCACAGCTGCATCAGACAGCCCCTGTCACAATTGCCGCCATTCCCGATGTAACTGATCTGATGGTCGCCGGAAATACGGCAGACAGCCATAATTTCGACTTGTCGGAGCTTTACGCCGCGCGTTACGTCTCCGAAGCCGAAATGCACGATCTGCAAAATATCGCCCCGGCAGCCGGCGACTGATTTTTTTTTCAAAAAAAATAAAAAATAACGCGGGGTCAGCCCGCCGTGATGCGTTTAACTTGTATGAGAAACGCGAAACCCATCATAGCGGCGTATATGCCGGAAGAAGAAACATCTCCTATGCGGAATGATGATGACAAAGTCGTAGCACTTCCGGACGAGCAGAAAAATGCTGCGGAAGATCAGGAATTAATGGAACGTATCGGCAAAGGCGATTCCGAAGCCTTTCGCCTTTTCGTCAACCGCCATCTGCGCCGCACGGTGCGTTTTGCCGCGCAAATGACCGGTTCTGCCGATGATGCCGAAGATATCGCGCAAACGGCTCTGCTGAAATTATGGGACAATGCGGCCTCATGGACGGCAGCGGCAAGGGTTACGACATGGCTGCACCGCGTCACTTACAATGCCTGTATCGATCATTTGCGCAGCGAAAAACGGCGCAGTAAATACCACCATGATGCGGGCATGTTACTGGAAAGCCGGGATGACGACACCGCCGAAAAAGATATGCTGAAAGCCGGGCTGGAGGCCTGCGTGCGCGAAGCGCTTGCGGAACTGCCGGACAGACAAAAAGCCGCACTGATTCTTTGTTATTACGACGGTACAAGCCAGCGCGAAGCTGCAGAAATACTGGATGTTTCCGAGAAGGCGGTCGAATCGCTGCTATACCGTGCGCGGGAATCGATGCGTCATCGCCTTGGCGGAATGTTAGAAGAAAGGGGCTACCATGACCACAAAACCGATTAGCGAAAAATATCTGGACAAATTGCTGGATATGGCCGCAGACGCGCCTGATTACAATCACGAAAAACTGGCCGCAAAGATCACGGCGCAGGCAGCGCAATCTTGCCGGGAAGGTGAAGACACGGGCGGTTTCCTGTTCATCACCATAATGAAACATCCGTTTTTAACGGCAGGGATCACTTTTTCCATCGCCGCATTAGGTCTTTTTACGGGGCTAGGGGCCGAAATACTTTACGGCGAATTGCAAGCGGCCGCGCTGCTTGCCGATACGCCGGTGGATTTCCACACATCACTGCTTTTGATTTGAAAGGAGAGCGAAGATGACTGCAACGCAAAATAATACCGGAAAAAAACGCTTCAAAACAGGCAATATCATTCTGGCCGTCTCTCTGACGCTGAACCTGTTTTTTGCCGCATTTGCCCTCGGCAGCACGGCACTGGCTGACGCCGCAGGCGCGGTTCGCCCGCTGGCACAATTGAAACAGGTCTGGGTATCGCTAACCCCCGAAGGAAAAGACATCATCCGCGAGGCCTTGCTGGCGCGCAAAGATACAATGAAAGCCAATGCCGCAAAGGGACGCGAATTCCAGCTGGAATTTGCCGCGATTATTGACGGCGATGCCGTGGATGAAACAGCGCTGGATGCGCTTGTCGCAAAAAAAGAAAATTTTGCCGGCAGCCTGCGTGAAGATCTCCGCGGGACAATGCGCACAACATTATCCGCACTGCCCGCAGTAGACCGCCACATAATTGCCGAAGCCATCCGTAATCACGAACCGAAGGCCAATATGTTCATCGACAAGCTGATGACAAAATTACAGAATGCCGATTCGAAATTGCCCGCAACGACCGAAGAAACACCTGTGGAATAAGTATCTTACGGCATAATAATAAAAAGGCGCAGCACCGGATAACGGGCTGCGCCTTTCTCTTTACTCTTCTTTTGGTGCTATATATAAGTGTTTGTTTATAAATAAAAAATAACTTTCATACCGTCATTTATTTTACTTTTTTTGCCGTTTCTGGTATTATGTATTTCATAATTTACGGGGTAAGGGCCGTATTTTATAGAACGGGGAGAAAATAATGACGGACACAACCAATACGCCATCCAAAAACAGCTATAAGCTGACGCGTCTTTTGCGCGACGGCGTCATTATGGTCGCGCTGCTGGCAGGGGTCATGTTTCTGCAAACGGAAGTCAGAAAACAGATCAATCCGCTTTATCAGGAAGGTGCTTCTTTCGCTGAAAAGAAAGGCGATCTCGCCGCCCTCTATAAAGTGAACAGCCTTGGCCAAATCCAGAACGACCCCGGTGCCATTCACCGCGATGCGCCGATCTTCCAGACTGCTGATGATTTCGATAGGATTGAACCCGCAGGCGGTGAATAAATAACTTTCTCAAGCAATTTGAAAGCTTCTATTCCTCAAACGCTTCCCATTAAACACTCCCCATTGCGCCCGCATAAGATGCGAGCTTCTTTCGCTGCGGTCCTTCGGGGAATTTTTCCTGAAGATTTTTTATCAAATCTGTCGTCTTGCGACTATTCGCGCCTTCCCGTGCCGCATCATCGGCATAGCCGTATTGTTTTAAAAGACCGCAGTTAATAGCATAGCCGGGCGTCTGACCGTTTGCCAGCGATGTGCCGATAGCTTCTGCCAGAGCGTGTTTATTAACACCTTGCGCCAGACCGACATAATGGAAGCCGATCCCCGCTTTGGTCAGGGATTCCGGCTCCAAATCACCGGCGGCGATCATCTCTCCCAGTTGTTTTGCGGGTTTCATGTCTTTGTCAAATTGGACTGCCGCTTCCACCACATTCAGAAAATGGCGGGATTTTTCCTCATCATAGCCGGATAAAATCATATAACCGCCCTGCGAATAATAAGTATCGTAGGAATGGCCGCCGTTTTCGCAATTATCCAGTTCGATATATTTTTCCCACCCCATGCTATCCCCCTTTTGTCTGAAACGGTGTTCTCACACGTTCATTATAAGGCAGATGCATTAAAGAAATATTACGCTTCCGGCACGAAAAAGAATCAGAACAACTTCACCAGCAACTCGGCGATCTGTACGGCATTCAAGGCCGCACCTTTACGCAGATTATCAGACACAATCCACATATTCAGGCTGTTCTCGGCGCTTTTATCCTCACGGATACGGCTGACAAAGACATTATCATCTCCGGTAATTTCCGCAGGCGTGATATAACCGTCCTGTTCGTCATTCTTGTCAATCACCAAAACGCCCGGCGCATCACGCAGCGCTTTCCGCGCCTGCGCAGCACTGACGGGTGCGTCAAACTGGATATTAACGGATTCCGCATGGCCGATAAAAACCGGTACGCGCACACAGGTTGCACTAACCTGAATATCCGGCGACATAATTTTCTGCGTTTCCACCACCATCTTCCATTCCTCTTTGGTGCTGCCGTCTTTCTGGAACACATCGATTTGCGGAATGACGTTAAAAGCGATTTGCTTGAAAAAACTTTCTTTTTTCAGCGGCGCATTCATATAAACGGCACGTGTCTGGTTAAACAGCTCGTCCATCGCCTCATGCCCCGCACCGGATACCGACTGGTAGGTCGATACGACAATCCGGCGGATCGGTGCCAAATCATGCAGCGGTTTCAGCGCCACCACCATCTGGATTGTCGAACAATTCGGATTAGCAATAATGTTTTTCTTTTTGTAGCCGTCCAGCGCTTCCGGATTCACCTCCGGTACAACCAGCGGCACATCGGGATCCATACGGAATTGCGAGGAGTTATCAATCACAACCGCCCCTGCCGCCGCCGCACGCGGCGCAGCCTGTTCCGCGATTTTTCCGCCCGCAGACATCAGAACAATATCAACCTTTTTAAAATCGAAATCATCCAGCGCATGAACTTTCAGAACCTTATCCTCACCGAACGAGACTTCTTTGCCCGCCGAACGCGCCGAGGCAATAGCATAAATTTCACTGACGGGGAATTCACGCTCAGATAGCGTTTTCAGCATTTCACGCCCGACATTTCCCGTTGCACCGACAACAGCGACTTTATAAGACATCAGTTCCAATCCCTTTTACATTTCCGTGTGAAAACGATACGCTTTTTAATGCAGGCTTTGCCTGCCCCAGTCAAGACAGATAAATACAAGAACATATATGCGGTACCCACATGACCGGCACTACAGATAGCACAGACGAAGAGGGACGTCCATCTCATGAACTGAATGACGCACAGTCGGATTTCCTTGCCGTTGTCAGCCATGAAATCCGCACGCCGATGCAAAGCATCTACGGTCTGCTGGAACTGATTCTGGAGGAAAATTCCGGCAATGAAACCGAAAAAATGGCACATACGGCAAAAGACGCCGCCACAGGTCTGCTGGAAATTCTGGATGACATCCTCGATCTTGCCAAAATCAATGCCGGAAAACTGGTGCTTGAGCCGCTGGAAATTCCCTTAAGAACGCTGGCATACGGCATTCTGGAATGTATGGAGGTCAAGCTGCATGGTGACCGTGTCAGCCTGACGGCGGACATCGCCGAAGACGTTCCCGCCGTCGTCGCCGGTGATCCGAAACGGCTCAGACAGGTCTTGCTGAATCTGGTCGGAAATGCCATCAAATTCACCACCCGCGGCAGCGTGAGTTTAACCGTCAATTGCCAAACGCAGGAACTTCCCGCGCCGGAACAACATATGGTCGGGCTGCGCTTTGAAATCCGTGACACCGGCCCGGGCATGTCACAGGATGTCGCGGAAAAACTGTTTCAGCCTTTCACACAGGCCGACAGCTCCACCACACGAAAATACGGCGGCACGGGGCTGGGGCTGTCAATCTGCCGCAAGCTGGTTGAGCTGATGGGCGGCATTATCGGTGTTGACAGCACCCCCGGTCAGGGCAGTGTTTTCTGGTTTGAAATTCCCGCCGCACCTGTCAGTTCCGAAAATTTCGCGTCCCTGCCCGATCTTGCCGGTCTTGCCGTTTTATCCGTTGAAGATCATCCGGCGGCGGCACGGGAAATCGTCGCCTGTCTGACATCTATGGGCGCGAAAGTTGAAAATTGCGGCACTTATGAGGCCGGCTTAAAACTGCTGGAACAGCGCAGTTTTGACGTTGCCATTATCGATCAGGGACTGCCTGACGGGCTGGGCGTCGATCTTGCAAAATATGCCGCGGAAATCCGCCCCTTTACAGGCATCGTCATCTATACCGCGCGTGATGATGCGGGGCTGCAGCATTCGGCGCGGGCGCTGGGCGCCACCTATCTCGGCAAACCGGCCAGCCGTCTGGGGCTGGGGGAGGCCGTCCGCGCCGCCGCCCGCAATGCCGCCCAATATATTTCACAAAGACCGCACCGCATTCTGATCGCCGAAGATAACCCTTCCGTCCGCGATGTGCTGGAAAGGCAATTCGTCCATCTTGGCATTCAGGCGGATTTTGCCGAAAACGGCATCGAGGCCATGAACAAACTGGCGGAACGGGATTACGGATTATTGCTGACCGATCTGCATATGCCGGAAATGGACGGCTATACGCTGGTGGCAAGACTGCGCGCCATCGAAGAGGATGAAAACCGCACCACACTTGATGAGCGCCTGCCCATTATCGCCCTGACAGCCGATGTCCAGCTGTCACGCAGACAGGTTTACCTGTCGCGCGGTTTTGATGAATGTCTTCTGAAACCGATTTCTCTGGGACAGATGCGGCGGCTGCTGATCCGCTGGGGTCTGCTCAGCGAACAGGCGGAGGACGTTCCCGCACAGGCACAAAATAATGCAAAAAGCATTGATGACAGCACCCCCATTGATGCGGAAGCGGCAAAAGAACTGCTCGGCGGTTTTGATGAGGCCGCCATCATGGAAATGCTCGGCTTTTTCGTCGAGATGACGGAGCCCCTCATCGATAGCCTTGAGAAATCCCATAAAAACAAAGACTTAGAGAAACTCGAAGAAGATGCACATAGTTTAAAAGGCGCGGCGCATTCCGCCTGCTGCACGGCACTGGGGCAGGTCGCCGCAAAGATCGAAACCTGCCTGCAGAACGGCGATACCGTCCCCGCAGAGGATATCCGCCGCGTCAAAGACGAATTTACCCGCATAAAGGCTTATCTGAACACGCTTTGAGCCTAATTTAAGCTGGTAAATTCCCTCCCGCCGCGCTATACATGAAATGCATGAAATTAACATTATTTTGATTTTTTATTCAGGAGAAAAAACCAATGTCCGTTTCCAAAAACCGTGTTTTCGGCAGCCTGTTATCGCTGATGGTCGGAACAGCCGTGATCTCCCTTGCCGGCACGCCCGTTTTTGCCGCAGATAACAACATCCCTGTACAGAATGTTGCACCGCTGAAAGCCGCTCCGGTTTCCTCCCGGCAACAGGAAGCGCTGGCCGATGCGTCCGATGTGTCCGAACTGCGCGCACAGCTGATCAAAAAGGAAAAGGAACTGGAGGAGCTGAAACACTCCCTCTCCCTGCAGCGCAAACAAATCGAAAACGCTACCCTTTACAAGGATGCGCAGGACAGACACGGTTTCAAAAACCTGAATATCGCACAGGTCGATTTTGAACTGATGAAAAAACAGGAAGATCTGGAACGTCAGGCACGCGGCCTTGTCCAGCAGCGGGAATGGCTGGAAAAAGAGCGGTTGCGCATTCAAAAACTGCAGCAGCAGGTCGCAGGCGCGAATGGGGCCACAACGACCAAAGAGCTGACGGATGCTTACCAAAAAATGGATTCGCTGGAAAAACGTTATCAGACGGAAATGTCCAAACTGGTCAAAGAAAACAAGGAGATGCAAAACCGCATCACCGAATTGCAAAATCAGAAATCCGTCAAAACGCCGGTACAGATCACCACAGGCAGCCGCGCCGCCGAGGATGAGCGTTTAAAAGCCGAGCGGAAAATCATCGCGATTGAAAAACGCCACGCCGCCGAACGCGCGCAGCTGATCGCCGATAACAGCCGCATGCAGGAGCAAATCGCCAATCTGCAGACAGCACAAAAAGCGGAAGCCGAACAAGCCCGCAGCAAAGCCGTCACAGCGGAAGAAAAACAACAGGCCGAAGCGCATATCCGCGAGATGGAAAAGCGTCACGCCGCCGAACGTGCACAGCTGATCGCGGAAAACAGCCGCATGCAGGAAAAAATGGCGGCCTTGCAACAAGCGCAAGAAACCGCCGCCGCCCTTGCCAAGGAAAAAACGGCAACGGATGCGGAACGCCGCGCCGCCGAATCCAAACTGGCCGAACTGCAAAAACAGCATGAGGCGGAACGCCAACTGCTGAGCGCGAATAATAAAAAGTTGCAGGATTATCTCTCCAAACTGGAAACGGAAAAACAGCAGGAAATTGCCAAACTACGTACAGAGATGGAACGCGAAGCCGCAACAAAAGCCGCCGCTGCGAAACAGGCTGAAATGCAAGCCGCCGCGGCACGTATGGCCTCTTTAAAACAACAGCATGATGCCGAGCAGCAAAAACTGCTGGAAGAAAATGAAAAAATGCAGGCTCGTCTTGCCAGTCTGCAGCAGGCGCAGCAGGAAGAAGCCGCCCGCGCCCGCAATGCGGCCAAAACGGCAGAGGAACTCACCGCCGCGGAACAGCGCATCGCAGCCTTGCAAAAACAGCATGAAGACGAACGTATGAAGCTGATGCGCGAAAATCTGCAAATGCAGGAACGCCTTGCCGGTCTGCAACAGGCACAGCAAAAAGCCGCGCTTGCAGCAAAACAAGCCGATCAGGGCGTGTTGGCGGAAAAAGCACGTCTGGAAAAAGAACTCGCCGCCCTGCGTACCCAACATGAGGCGGAACGTCAAAAACTGATCCGCGAAAACGCCGCCGTTCAACAGCGTCTGGCTGCCGCCGAACAGGAAAAACAAAAAATTGCGCAGGACACCGCCGCACGCGTTGCCGCGCAGGAAACAAAATATGCCGCCGAGCTGGCAGCTGCACGCGCCGCACGGGAAAAGATCGAACACGTCAATAAACGCTATACCGGAAGAGATAACGATATCGCCTCTGCCGCCATGACCCATATCGAACCGCAGGCCGGCGGTAACGCAAAACCGTCTTTGGTCGTGAAAGAAATCTCTGCGGAAGATCTCGCCGCATTGGAGCGCAGCTACAACCCCGGTGCAAAACCGACACAAACGCCGCACCAATCACAAAACAACTGGGCCAATTCCCTGCCCGCTCCCGTCACGACAGAAACGGCACGTATGCAGGCACAGCAGGGCGGGCAGTATATTCCCGATTACGAGCCGCAGGCACCTGCGGATAATACGCCTGAAAACACCGTCACGGCGATGGAACCTGCTGTCAGCACGCATATGCCTTATGCCGCGGCATCCGGTAATATGCAGGCACAAGCAGCTCCCGTAGCAGCAGAGCCCGCTCCCGATGCGTATCGCAATTTCCTTGACGGTATTATGGCCGTCCACCGCGGCGAACGTCCGGCCACCGCTTTGGATGTTCCGACCCCGTCCAGCGTTCTGGCCGAGCGCGAAAAACGCGCAAATGAAGCCGCACAGGTCGCTGCGGAAATGATGCAGATGCAGCAACAACAGCAAACGACTATTTATGCGGAACACCCCGTCATACAGCAGCAGCAACAACCGCAGCCGCAATATCACGATCTGACCGCACCATCGGCACATATGCCGATGCAGACAAAACAGACTGTGCAAACACAGGTTTTGGCAGCCCCCGCACCGGTACAGCAAAAAGCCGCCCCGCTGCCGTCCTATGGCAGTACCGCCACGGCGGAACAGCCGCTATCGGCCCTGTTGAAAAAATCCGGTATCGCACCGGAGAACCCGCAACTCAGCGAAGACGGCTATATGCTGAAATGGAGCGCAGGTGTTGCCAACGGCTTGTTTGAACAACAGGCATGGCCGCAATATAAAAACGCCAATCTCCGTGATCTCGCGGCGCGTTATGTCTCGCGCTATAATCAGGATTGTGAAAACAAATTGCGCGTCTTGTCCGATAAAACCGTCAGCGACAGTATTCAAAGCGTTCACACGCTTTGCCCCGTTCAGGGCAATAATTACGAGGCCGTGTTTGTTTTCTATGCCGTACCGCAGCACAGCTTCTCGGCCATCGTTCATGTCGCACAACCCGTTTACAGCCGCGATCTGCAAACACTGACCGCAGGTCTTGTTCCGGCGCTACAGTCGCTTTCCGGCGCAGCCGTCAAAATCGACCATATCCCCGCACAGCTGTCACATAGTCAGGAACCGATTCTGATCCAGTAACGCCGCAAGAAGTTTTCTTATAAATAAAAAGAGGGCTGATTGATCAGCCCTCTTTCTTTATCCGTTTTCAGCAAATGCTATTTATTTTGCGGGAAATGGAAATCCGCACCCTGCGCCGGACCGTCAGGCCAGCGGGCGGACATGGTTTTCAGGCGCGTGAAAAAGCGGACGCCTTCCATCCCGTGCATATGCTGGTCACCGAACAGTGAGCGTTTCCAGCCGCCGAAACTGTGCATCGCCACCGGAACGGGAATCGGCACATTGATGCCGACCATACCAACCTCGATATCGCGGGCAAAGGCACGTGCCGTGCCGCCGTCGCGGGTAAAGATCGCCGTGCCGTTGCCGTATTCATGATCATTAATCAGTTTCACGGCCTCGGCATAAGTTTTTGCACGCACCAGTGACAGCACCGGCCCGAAGATTTCCTCCTTATAGATTTTCATCTCCGGCTTAACATGGTCAAACAGACAGCCGCCAAGGAAGAAGCCGCCATCGCAACCCGGCACTTTCAATCCGCGCCCGTCCACAACCAGCTTCGCGCCTTCTGCAACACCGCTATCGATATAAGACAAAACCTTGTCACGGTGAACCGCCGTAATCAACGGCCCCATATCGGCATCCGTTTCCGCAGGGCCGACCTTCAACGCTTCAATGCGCGGGGTCAGTTTTTCCACCAGCGTATCGGCAACATCATCACCGACGGCAACCGCAACGGAAATCGCCATGCAGCGCTCTCCGGCAGAACCGTAAGCCGCGCCCATCAATGCATCAGTTGCCTGATCCATATCGGCGTCAGGCATGATAATCATATGGTTTTTCGCACCACCCAAAGCCTGCACGCGTTTGCCGTTTTTCGTACCGGTTGTATAGATATATTCGGCAATCGGGGTCGAACCGACAAAGCTGATGGCTTTGATATCCTCATTGTGCAAAATGGCATCCACCGCTTCCTTATCGCCATGGATGATATTGAACACGCCTTCGGGCAGTCCGGCCTGCTCCAGCAGCTCCGCCATAAACATGGCGGCGGAGGGATCACGCTCCGACGGTTTCAAAATAAAGGTGTTACCGCAGGCAATCGCAATCGGGAACATCCACATCGGCACCATCGCCGGAAAATTGAACGGCGTAATGCCCGCCACCACACCTAAAGGCTGGCGCATAGAATAACTGTCTACGCCCGTGCCAACGCTGTCGGAATATTCCCCTTTCAGAAAACTGGGAATACCTGTGGCAAATTCAACAATTTCGATACCACGCTGCACTTCACCTTCGGCATCGGTTTTCACTTTACCGTGTTCACGGCTGACAATACGGCCCAGCTCTTCGGCATTTTGATGCAGCAATTCCAGAAAGCGGAACATGACGCGGGCGCGGCGTTGCGGCGGCACCTGCGACCAGCTTTCAAACGCTTTTTTGGCAATCTGCACCGTCGCATCAATTTCAGCGGCGGAGGCGAAAGGCACCTGCGCAATCACTTCGCCCGTTGCCGGGTTAAAGACATCGCCAAAGCGGTCGCTGCTGCCGGGGGCGGCATGGCCACCCGTATAATGTTTCAATTGTGCAAGCATGTTTTCTTCCTCCATCTTATAAAAAATTTCTATTTCAAATTCTTGATCACGCCGGACAGCGTGTCGAAAATTTCATCAATCTGCTCTTTGGAAATCGTCAGCGGCGGCGACAGGGCAATCGTGTCACCCGTCGTGCGGATCAGCAGACCTTTTTCAAAACATTGCAGGAAGGCTTCAAAAGCGCGCGCCGTCGGCTTGCCGTCAATTCCCTGCAGCTCAATCGCACCGATCAAGCCGGTATTGCGGATATCAATCACATGCGGCAGCTCTTTCAAAGCATGGATGCGCTCTTCCCAATACGGCGCCAATTCTTCCGTACGGGCGAAGAGTTTTTCCTCTTTATAAACATCCAGAACCGCCAGACCTGCGGCAGCCGCAATCGGATGCCCCGAATAGGTATAGCCGTGGAACAGCTCGATCGCGTTTTCCGGCCCCTTCATAAAAGCGTCATAGATTTTACTGTCAACAGCAACCGCCCCCATCGGAATCGTGCCGGCGGTCAGGCCTTTTGCCATGGTGATAATATCAGGCTGCACACCGTAATATTCCGCCGCGGTGGCGGCATTACCGACACGGCCAAAACCGGTGATAACCTCGTCAAAAATCAACAGGATACCGTGTTTGGTGCAAATCTCGCGCAGACGTTCCAGATAACCTTTCGGCGGTATCAGCACACCTGTCGAACCGGCAATCGGCTCGACAATCACGGCGGCAATCGTTTCCCCGCCATGCAGCGCAACAATCCGTTCCAGATCATCGGCAAGTTCCGCACCATGTTCCGGCTGGCCTTTGGTAAAGGCGTTCTTTTTCAAATCATGCGTATGCGGCAAATGGTCAACACCTGTCAGCAGCGTACCGAAAAACTTCCGGTTATTGACGATCCCGCCGACGGAAATACCGCCGAATCCGACACCGTGATAGCCGCGCTCGCGCCCGACCAGACGGGTGCGTCCGGCCTCGCCGCGCACATTGTGATAGGCCAGCGCAATTTTCAGCGCCGTATCAACCGATTCCGATCCGGAATTGGTAAAGAAAACATGGTCAAGACTGCCCGGCATCATTTCCGCCAGACGCGTCGCCAGTTCAAAAGCTTTCGGATGCCCCATCTGGAAGGCGGGGGCGTAATCCAGCTCCTGCACCTGTTCCTGCACGGCTTTCACCACTTTCGGATGGGAATGGCCGATATTACAGCACCACAGCCCTGCCGTGCCGTCCATCACCTTGCGCCCGTCATCGGTCATATAATGCATTTTATCACCGGAGACGAACATGCGCGGCTTTGACTTAAACTGGCGGTTCGCCGAAAACGGCATCCAGAACTCCTCCAGCCCCGTTTTGTTGCGGCGCGCTTCCTCCGTCGGCGTATTCGGTGTCGTAGCAAGTGACATGGCTTTTCCTTTCCTTCTCAAAAAAAAGATCAATTCAATTCGTTTTACAAATTTTCCGCAGCATCAGATAAACCGCACCGCCCAGCAGCAGCCCGACAAACCATGCATAAGAATAAATCGTCGAAAAAATCTCCGGCACATCCGCGATAAACCCTGCCGCTTTTGCAAAACCGGGCAGTGACGGCAGCGCACCAAAGACCAACGCAATCATTCCTGCGGCATTCCAGCCTTTTCCGCCGCGGCTGTAAATACCGTCGCGCTTATACAAATCATCAATTTCCAAATCCGTCTTACGGATGAAATAATAATCCGCCAGCATAATACCGGCGATCGGTCCCAGCAGCGCCGAATAACCGACCAGCCAGACAAAAAGATAATCACCCGCGGTTTCCATCAGCTTCCACGGGAAAATCGCAATCCCGATACCGGCGGTGATATAGCCGCCGGTTTTAAAAGAAATCTTTTTCGGTGCCACACTGGAAAAACCGTAAGCCGGCGCAACCACATTCGCCGCCAGATTGGTTGTCAGCGTCGCAATCACCAAACCGCATAATGCCAGCACGGTTGCCGTGCCGCCCATTTTTCCGGCCAGCTGTACAGGGTCCCAGATCGCCTCGCCGAAAATCGTCACAGTTGCCGAGGTCACGGCAACACCGATAAAGGCAAACAGCGCCATCGGCAAAGGCAGCCCCAGCGCCTGACCGATAAACTGGTCTTTCTGTGTTTTTGAAAAACGGGTGAAATCAGGAATATTCAATGCCATGGTTGCCCAGAACCCGACCATCGCCGTCAGGCTGGGGAAGAACACCATCCAAAACTGCCCTTCCTTCGCACCGCCTGCCACAAAAGCGCTCGGCGTCGATAACATTTCCCCGAAACCGCCTGCGGTAAAATAGGCCCAGCCCAAAAGTGCCAGCCCCATAAACAGCAAAAACGGCGCCGCCAGCGTTTCCAGCCAGCGGATGGATTCCGTGCCGTGACGGATAAACCAGATATGCAGCCCCCAGAATCCCAAAAAGCACAGCGTCTGCCAGATATTAATATCCAGAAGCGGTAGCGGATTTGCGGTTTCCAGCACGCCGCCGGTCAGATTATTGATGATGATGTAAATGGCCGAACCGCCGACCCATGTATTGATGCCGAACCAGCCGCAGGCAACAAGTCCCCGCGCAACGGCGGGAATTTTCGCACCGAATGTGCCGAAGGAAGAGCGCAGCAATACCGGAAAGGGAATACCGTGTTTTGTTCCCGCATGACCCAGCAGCATCATCGGCACCAGCACGATGCAATTGCCCAGCAATACCGTCACAACCGCCTGCCACCAGGCCATCCCTTCGGAAACCAGACTGCCCGCCAGCATATAAGTCGGTACGCAAACCACCATCCCGACCCATAATGCGGCAATCGCCTTCCAGTCCCAATGGCGCGCGGAATCAGGCGTTACCGCCAGATCGGCATTCCACAAAGCCTCATCAGCTGTTTTCGGCATTTTGATATCGGAATGATCGGCGTGCATAAAGGCTCCGGCCTCCATTGTTTAATGTCTATAAGAATCGTGCACACCCTTGCAAACTCCAGCGGTAAACCGCGAATTTACGGGACTTACTATAATATGAATCCCGCCAAAGGCAAGTTTTTGTTTTCACGGGCATTATCCCTGTTTACTTTTATATTTCCCCGTCCTACCATTTTTAAAGCGGTTTTATTTTACAAGGTGTGCCTGTTGTCCAATTTTCAGGAGTGTCGCCTTGCAACCTAAAAACCCGTCCTCACAAAAACCGAAGAAAAACCTCCGCAAATATTTCAACCTTGCCATCGCCGCTGTCGGGTTATCCGTCGCCGCACAAGGCATCTCCTATGCCGCCGCCGATCTTCATTTGCCGCCGGATTCCAAAGCGGCGGAACATGTCACGGTCAATGAACGCAGCACATCGGCATGGACAAGTCTTGAAAGCGGACGCGATTATTTACGCGGCACATCCGAAAAAACCGAAAAAGCCTCACTGTCCAATATTTTCAACCGCGATATGAAAGAAACGCGCAGTGCATGGACATCCCGCGACTGGAAACGCGTCATCGACCGCCATAACCGCCAGATGCAGCGCCCCGGCGAAAACCGCGATCTGGTTGTCAACTGGGCAAAATCTCTGGATGATCTGAAAGACAAACCGCTGTTTGAACAGCTCTGCGAAGTTGACCGCCGCGTGGATAATTTCCTGATCTATGACAGCGACGAAAATATCTACGGCAAAAAGGATTATTTCGCCACACCTGCGGAATCGCTCAAAAACGGCTTTGGTGACTGTGATGATTTCGCCATCATGAAATATGTCTCGCTTTATTATCTCGGCGTACCGGATGATGATATGCGCTTTACCGCCGTGACGATGAAATGGGATAAAACCGCAGGCCATGCCGTACTGGTCGTCAATGCCGATGACGGCAATTACGTGCTGGATAACCGCACAGCTGCAGGCTTTGTACAAAAAGACGATTATCATACATGGGAATACCGCACCGTCAGCGCCATGAATGCCAGTAAAGTCTGGCGCGCGTAAACAGCGTCTATGGCAGGCCGGTAATTCTGTCCTCTTGCGGCCAGGTCACTTTCCAGCCAAGGCGGATATCTTTCTGCTCTTCGGGCGCAAGCGTGAATGACCATCCCGTCAGACCGCTAATCTTGTCAATATCCGTCTCATAACCCTGCGTGGTTTTATCGCGCAGGATGGCGATTTCAATCTCGTCATCCTTGCTGACCGGCACGGTTTCACGCACACGGATATCAACAGGGGTTTTGCGCAGATTTTTGATCTCCGTAATGTAATGGCGCTCCAATGAAGCCTCCTTCACAATCAATCCGTCATCCTTGCGTTCGTCTTTCAACGTATTGCGCTTGACGGACAGGCTGTCATCAACACCAAAGAACAGATTATGCTCTTCCTCGGGGCGCAGCAGCGGAATCCGCGTTTTCCCGACATAAGCACCGTCACGGAACAGATTCACCTGCCCGGGCAAAACAGGCGCTTCGCTTTTCAGCTTGCCATGCGCCACCAGAAACGCCTCCGCCAGATGCTGCGGCTGGATATGGATTTCCAGCTTGTTTTCAACATCAAAACTGCCGACCATCAGCTTTGTTTCTTCATTATCACTCAGAACCGTCACCGTATTCGGCACACGATATTCGGCGACAAAACCGCCGGTATCCACTTGCGCCGCGGCAAATTGTGCCTGTTTCTGCGGTGCCGTTGCCGTTGGGTCATGGTCATCGCTAAACTCTATTTCAAACCGCCGCGCCTCCGCTGTGCGCCGCCATTCCTGCAAGGGATCAGTAACAGCGCCAACAGTCCCCTGTGCCGTTGCGTTAGCGCGTAACACACTGTAATCCACAGATGACTTATAACTATTCACCCATACCGGATTCAGTGGCGGCAAGGCGGCACTACGATGCGGCTGCGCTGTGGACAAGGTCAAAGCCACATCACTCCAGTCTTCACCGGAAAGCTGGCGCACCGCGCCGTACTGCACCAGCACCAGATCACCGCTATCCGTATCAAGACGCGCATCGTAAATCGGCTGCCATGAGGCATTGCCGGTCTGATAGGTCAAATCCAGCTCCAGCTCCGTTGCCGCCATCGCCTCCAGCGGCACCGTCACCTCATAACTGCTGCGCGATCCCGTCCGCAAAGACGATAATTCCCGTTTTACTTTCTGCACCGCCTCGTTCAAATCACGGATATTGATATCATGCTGCTGCTGCGCCTGTTTAACGGCGGCGGTTTCTTCCTGCATTTTTTTCGCCGCGCTGATCCATTGCAGCGGCTGCAGGGTAAAGCTTTTGATCTCTTCATTAATTTGCTGCAAGGCATGGGTTTTGATCGTGTCCATCAGCTGCAGACGGTTTTTCAGGGCATTGATTTCCGCTTTTTCAAAACCGATCTGGTCAGCGAGTTTTTGCAGATTATCGCTCAGCACCCGCTCTTTTTCCGAGGTCAGCTCCTGCGTAATCACCCGTTTATGCGCCAAGGCACCGATCACCACATCCGCCTTGGCACTGCCTTCCACACGCAGGGAATCCGTGGCAATTCTGTCAGGCAAGCCGCGAAATACCACCGTATGCGCCCCTTGCGGCAGTTTTATCTTTGCATGCCGCGTCACGGCGGCGCGGTTTGTATAAACGGTCACGCCGCTGATTTTACTTTCCGCCGTAAATTCCTCCGCCTGTGCCAAAGCCGGAAAAATCAGCAGCAGCGCCAGCATAAAAAAAGATATCTGTTTCATGTTTACCCGCATCTTTTTAAAACTCCGTTCTTTCCATTATGCTATTGCGGCAGACCCGACAGATTTTGATCTTTCGGCCAGGTCACTTTCCAGCCAAGACGCATCTCCTGTTTTTGTTCAGGTTTCAGCGTAAAGACCCATTCCGTCAATCCGGCGATATTTTCCACATCCGTTTTATAACCGGCGGATGTTTTATCTTTCAGGATTTCGATTTTCACATCGCCTGATTTACTGACGGGAATGACTTCGCGCAGACGGATATCGACAGGCGTTTTACGCAAATTCTGAATATCACTGACGAAATTCCGCTCGATAATCGACTCCTTGATAATCAGCCCGTCTTCCTTGCGCTTGTCTTTCAGCTTGTTGCGTTTGACGGAAATCTGGTCATCAATCCCGAAGGACAGATTATGTTCCTCCTCGGGACGCAGCAGCGGAAAACGGCTTTTGCCGATATAAGCGCCATCGCGGAACAGGCTGACAGGGCCGGGCAGAATAGGCGTTTCCCCTTTCAGCTTGCTATGCGCCACCAGAAAGGCTTCCGTTGTTTGCGCCGGCTGGACATGCACCTCAAGCTTGCTTTCCGTCTCGAATGATCCGACCAGTAATTTACTCTCGGTATTATCGCTTAAAATCGTCGCCGGACCGGCCACCTTATATTCGCTGATAAAACCGCCGGTTTCGATATTCGCGGCAACAAAACGCGCCTGTTTTTGCCCGGGCTTTTTCGCGCGGCTTGCTTTCGCTGTCCGCCGCCATTCCTGTAGCGGGTCAGTACCGATATTTTGCTCTTCTTCATCACGGCTAACATCCAGCTGACCCTGAACCTGCCCGATCGGTGTCGGCAGTGCTGCACCGCCGATCCGTTTTGCAATCTCTGCACGTTTGACATTGGTATCTTCCACGGCTCTTCTGTACTCTTCCGAGGTCATATCGTCATAATTTCTCTTCATCAACCACATCGGCGAAAATGCAGGCGGTGATGTGCCGCGCTGCGGCTGCGCCGTTGACAAGGTCAGTGCCACATCATTCCAATCCTCACCCGACAGCTGTTTCACCGCACCATATTGCACCAGTTCCAAACGGCCTTTTTCCGCCGTTTCCAGCCGTGCATCATAAATCGGATGCCATGACGCATTCTGTACCTGATAGGTCAATTCAATCGTCATATCAGCGGCAGCGGATGAGTCTAGCGGCACCGTCACCTGATAGGAGCTGCGCTGCCCCGTGCGCTGCGACCGCAGCTCTTCCGTAATTTGCGCAACCGCCTCATTTAGTTTCCTGATCTTCATATCATGCTGCTGTTTCATACGCAGCGTTTCCGACATATCCTGCTGTACGGCCTGTGCCGCTTTTGCCCATTCCTCGGGATGAAATTCCACAGGCTGAAATTCCTCATCGCGCTGCAGCGGCGTGTTATCACCGATTCTGCCGACAAGATTCTGCCTTTCCTGCAGGGCTTCCAAACCGATATTTTCCGATGCGATTTGGTCACGCAAAAGCTGCAGCTTCTCATTCAGTTCCCGCTCCCGCTCCGATGTCAGCTCCTGCGAGATCACTTGTTTATGCATCAAAGCGCCAATCGTCACCGTCGCGCGGGAGCGTCCCTCCACACGCAGGGAATCGGTATCAATCTGCGCCGGAAGCCCGCCAAACACCACTTCCTGCGCACCTTTGCCGATTTTCACACGGGCCGTACGCGTTACCGCCGCACGGTTGGCATAAACCGTCACCGCCGTGATTTTACTGTCAGCTGTGACGGTTTCCGCCGCCGCATCCGCCGCCGCAGGCATCACCAGACAAATCGCCAAAATAAGGAAAAACAGTTTTTTCATTTCGTCCATGCCCCTCCGCATGTTAAAGTCTTGCAACATTATCAAACAAAAAAGTATGGGAAAGGTTAACGACGATGTGCCGGTTTTTCCGCTTTGTGACATATCTTGCCGCGCTGATCCAGTTCGGCAGCAGCATTTTTATTCTGGTTAACGGGCATAACGCCCAGCATGCGTTGCTGGCGCTGGCACTGATGGCGCTGCCTGTTCTGACCGCTTTTATGCTTTATACCGGCCCGTCTTTGAAAGAGCTGCGCCTGTCCCGTCAATTAAACTGCGCCCGTATGGAAGACGAGCTCGCAACATTGGAGAAAAAAAATGACCAAAAAGCCAAGTAAAAAAACAGACGCCAAAACCGCGCTGAAAGAAAAGCTCGATCTGCCGCTGATCGCCGCGCCGATGTTTCTGGTCTCCAATCCCGATCTGGCGCTGGCCTGTTGCGAAGAAGGCATTACCGGAAGTTTCCCCGCATTGAACTGCCTGACCTCGGATGATTTTGAAAAATGGCTGGTGCAGATGAATGACGGTGTTGAAAAACTGGCGACAGATAATCCGGGCAAAAAAATCGGCCCCTATGCCGTTAATCTGATCGTGCATGAAAGCAATAAGCGCCTGCAGGAAGATCTGGAACTTTGCATCAAACACAAAGTGCCGGTCATCATCACCTCGCTGGGTGCGGTGCCGGAACTGGTGGAAAAAGTCCATGCCTATGGCGGCATTGTACTGCATGATGTCACCAATGCCTATCACGCGAAAAAAGCCGCCGATGCAGGCGTTGACGGTATTATCGCCGTTGCCGAAGGCGCGGGCGGCCATGCCGGAACGCAGGACGCACAAACGCTGGTGGAAGACATCCGCAAGGTTTTTGACGGTATTATCGTCCTAGCAGGCGGCATGACCACTGGCGAAGATGTTTATAATGCCGAGAAAAAAGGCGCGGATTTCGCCTATATGGGTACGCGTTTTATCAATACAACGGAATCCGCCGCCCCGGCAGATTACAAACAAATGATTATTGATGCGGTGGCAGATGACATCATCTATACCGATGCGGTCAGCGGCGTTCCCGCCAATTTCATGCGCCAAAGTCTGGAAAAAGCCGGATTTGATCTGGAGGAGCTGAAAAAAGGCCCGTCAGGCAAAGGCAAGCTGAAACCGCTGGAGGAAGATGCAAAAGCATGGAAAACCGTCTGGTCGGCAGGGCACGGTGTCGAGAATATTGACGATATCCCCTCGGTTTCGGAACTGGTCACGCGCTTTAAGGATGAATATAAACAGGCGCATGACCAAGACGCGAAACCGTCAAACGGTGCGGGCAATGATAACAACCGCAAAAAACCGTCAGGCGGCTTGCGCCGTTAAAGCTGTTTACGCAGCAACACACGGTCACAAACAACGCCGCCCATTTCGGCGCGATAGCGTTTGATTTCCTGAAAACCGTTTTTCAAGAAAATACGCAGCATGGCATGGTTGTCGGCGCGGCAACGCCCGACCACGGCCTGATAATCCGTCTCCTTCATCAATCGCAGCCAATCCGCAAAAAGCTGTGACCCCAGCCCCATCCCCTGAAAAGCGGGGGACAGAGAGGCCACGGCATAATAAAAACAATTCTCCTCCATATCATCCAGATCCGCCGCAATATCACTCCGCTCCAGCGGGCAGCCGCCGCAGACGCCTGCGATCACACCGTCTTTTTCAATCACCCAGAATAATCCGTCCTTATCCCGCAAACCGCGATAATAATCTCTCGCCGTTTCCTGCGTCCAGTTTTCACCCTTATCGGGGGCGTTGAAACAGATGCGGTAAATCTCCGCCGCCTGTTCCAGTACATCTCCCGCCATTTTTACTGCACGCGTCTGTGCCATATTTGCCTTCCTTTTCTTCCTCTTCCCCCGTTATGATAGAAAGAAAAATCCGTGCAGGAAAAGAGGAAATGAAAAAAATCGTCATTTTAACAGGGGCAGGTATTTCAGCGGAATCGGGCATCCGCACCTTTCGCGCGTCGGACGGTTTGTGGGAGGATCACCGCGTTGAGGATGTCGCCTCCCCCGAAGGATTCCGCCGCGACCCCGCACTGGTTTACCGTTTTTACAATCAGCGCAGACAGCAGCTTCTCTCCCCCGAGATCGCGCCGAATGCCGCACATCACGCGCTGGCCGCGCTGGAAAAAAACTATGACGGCGAAGTTGTCGTCGTGACGCAGAATATTGATGATTTGCATGACCGCACAGGCAGTCAAAACCTGCTGCATATGCATGGCGAATTACTGAAAGCGCGCTGCCTGTCCTGCGGTGAAATTTCGGAACTGCGTGATGATTTTGATGCCGCGACACACTGTTCCGCCTGCGGCATTGCGGGAGGGCTGCGCCCGCATATCGTCTGGTTCGGTGAAATGCCGCTTTACATGGACGAGATTTATCATCATCTCTCCGGCTGTGATCTTTTCGCCGCCATCGGCACATCAGGCCATGTCTACCCCGCCGCCGGATTTGTCGAAGCCGCCGCCCTGCACGGCGCAAAAACCGTCGAGCTCAACCTCGAACGCTCCCTCACCCATTCCGCTTTCGATGAAGGCTTTTACGGTCCCGCCACCGAAACCGTCACCAACTGGGTCAACGAATTACTGTAATTCCTTCATTTTGTCCCGCAATATATCAGGCAGCACTTGGCGCAATTTTTCTTCCATCATGCCCTGTGTGATACGATCATCATAGAGAACGCGCAGCATCCACAGAGCATAATCAGCACCGCCTGAAAAGTTCAAGTTGACCAAACCAACAGCTTTAATAAGACAGCCCAGTTGCGCTAATTCTTGCTTGGCGTTCAGAGCTGTATAACGCTCACCACACTCTACATATATATGTTCTAAGCTATCTGCCCCGACATAGACTTTTACATTCATTGGGTAATGCGCATTCTTTCTCTTTCGATCTCGTTCGTGGTACGATACTCCAACTACCTTGCGCAAATGGAGTGGCATTCGCACCTTTTCCCGATAACGATCAGCAGTTCTGTTTCCGTCAGTCCAACCTTCATGATTAAATTTAAAGGCAATTCTGAGTGTATCTTCATCGATCTCATCCCGCACATTCACAGTTATATCTTTTATATACTCGTTTAACGTAAATTCCCCATACACAGAGATGCCTGTTACATCCTGAATTTTCTTTCTCATTTCTTCAAAAGGGGACTCCGCTTCACGTAACCAACCCTGATAGACAGGGTCATCCTTCTCCAAAGGCAATGGTAATCCGTTCTTTCTCTCACGCACAAGTTTCGAAGCGAAGTGCCTTATTTCCATGGAGATCGGTTCATTTCCACGATACTTGTAAAGGCCTTTTTCTGTAACATGATAGCCCCCATTTCGCAGAGTTCTGACATATTCTGGATTCTCAGGGTCGAAAACAATTTCCGTACGTTTGTAAACATCCCCCTTTGCTCGTTCGATCTTTCTTAAAACATCGAATGTTAACTCGTAACCAAGCACAGCCTCAACAAACGCATCTGCCAATTCCTCCGCAGAAGCATCTCTCCAGCTTTTTTTTAAAAGACGGTTCTGAATAGGCGTTGTCAATTCTTCAACGATACTGGTCTGTAAAGCAGTTCCCGCACCTCCATCACCTTCATAAAGTGATCCCTGCCAAGGCGCGGGCTGCGCAAGAACCGCGCCTTCTGCAAAAGGAGACACAAGAAACACAACAACAAAAAGAATAAAAATCCTACGCATGGTCTAATTAAAGCCAGTTTTGCGCATAAAGGATAGAAGAATTTGCCTTACCGCACCGGACGACACTGCGACAGCACGACATTTTTATGCCCATGTGTCGTTTGCGAAACATTGGCGGTGCAGCGTTGTAAATCACCCGCGACTTCCGCCGTGATTTCGTACTGGCCTTTTGACAGCTCCCACAATTCCGCAGGCAGATCGATCGGGGTCAGGTCTTTTGCCGATAATGTGCTAAATCTTTCCGACAGGCTTTTCTCATCACCCTCGCCGCCGGTGACAATCACATTCTTATGCGCATGGGTGGTCTGCACGACATTGACGAGATAGTGCAACGTATCGCCCTCTTCAACAAAGCGCGTGGCATAGACGCCTTTTTTCAAATCCTTGAAATCTTCGGGGGTTGTCACCGCCGCAACCTGCAAGGCAGGCATTTTCTCGAATAATTCCTGCTGTTTTTCGGCGGCGCGGCGCTCCAGATAATCATGACGGCTTTCAAAATTCGCCTTGTCGCATCCGACCAGCGCACCCACTGCAAAAATTCCGACCAGACCCGTTTTAACAAACTGTTTCATAAAAGCCGTACTCCCCTGTTTTCTGGTATTTCTCTGTGTTTTTATTATGGCAAATTTAACAGGGGAAAGTCAAGGAAAAAGTTTTAACATTTGTTATAACAATACGGTTTTTTCGTTATTTTCCGTTTATTTACGCCGGAACGTCAATCACAACGACTTCCGCATCGCTGACGGCACTGATTTTGACCGCTTCCTGCGCTGTAATTTCCGCACCGTCACCTTTTTTGAGCACCTGCCCGTCCAGTGAAATCTCGCCTTCCGACACCAGCAGATAGGCCTGATTGTGCAGCTTATGCACAATCTCCGCCCCTGCCGCCAGCCGCCCGCCATAGAGAAACGCATCCTGATGGATGTAGAGCGCGCCTTGCGCATCATCCTCTTTACGTCCCGAGACCAGCAAATGCAGCGCCTCCGTTACAGGCGTTTTCGGAAATTGCCGCATATCCCAGCGCGGCTGCACACGGTTTTCACGCGGCGTAATCCATATCTGGAACAGATTGGTTTCCTCATCTTCCGCATTCTGCTCGGCATGCAGAATACCTTTGCCCGCACTCATCACCTGCACATCGCCCGCCGCGGTGCGGCCTTTATTGCCCAGATTATCCTCATGGCTGATCGCGCCTGTGCGAACATAGGTAATAATCTCCATATCACGGTGCGGATGCATGCCGAAACCGCTCTGCGGCTGAATAATATCATCATTAATGACGCGCAATGTGCCGAACCCCATCCGCGCCGGATTGTGATATTCCGAGAAACTGAAGTGATAGCGCGCATGCAGCCAGTCATTCTTAAACTGCCCCAGCCCTTCGAAAGGATAAATTGTCACAGCCATTTTCCGCCCCTTTTCTCTTCCCTTGTTTCATGTCACAATAAATGCGTCTTTATTATAAAGAAAGCCGGTCCATGAAAAAGCTGTTTAATACTCTTGCGGCACCCGTCAAAAAATTCTTTTCCCCGGAGAAGAAGAGCGCAAATAACAACACCGCCCGCACAGATGCGGTGATGGACGCTCTCGCACAGAAAAACAGCGCTATCGAAAAATATCTTTACCTCGCCAATCTGAAACAGCGCGACACGGATTTGTTTTTCCAGACTTTCCACAACAATATGGAGGAGGTCATGCCGCTGGTCTATACCCCGACCGTCGGCGAAGCCTGCCAAAAAGCCGGACATATTTTCAGCAAAGTCAGCGGGCTGCACATCACCCCTGCGGATAAGGGCAAAATCAAAGAGAAACTCGCCGCACTGCCGGAAAAAGATATCCGCGCCATTGTCGTCACGGATGGGGAGCGCATCCTCGGCCTCGGTGATCTGGGCGCAAACGGTGCGGAAATCCCGCATGGCAAATTATCGCTTTACAGCGCGCTGGGCGGTATTGAACCGCGACAGAGCCTGCCGGTCATGTTCGATGTCGGCACCAATAACAAGGCTCTGCTTGCCGACCCCCTTTACCTTGGTCACCGCTCTGAAAGATTGCGCGGCGCGGAATATCTGGAATTGATGGATGAATTTATTGATGCGGTGAAAGAACTATATCCGAAAACCGTATTGCAATTCGAAGATTTTGCCACCGATAACGCCTACCGCCTGCTGACGCGTTATCAGGATCAGCTCCCCTGTTTCAATGATGATATTCAGGGCACAGGCGCAGTTGTGCTGGCAGGGCTCTATGCCGCCGCCCGCGAAACGGGAACGGATTTCAAGGATATGCGCATCATGTTCCTTGGCGCAGGCTCTGCCGCAACGGGTATCGGCGATTTGATCGTCAAGGCCCTGCAGGAAGAAGGCTTGTCTGAAAAAGAAGCACGCACACGCCTCAGCTTTGTGGACAGTAAAGGTTTGGTCACAACAAGCCGCGACAAGCTGGAAGCGCATAAAAAACCCTATGCCGTTGATGCCGCGCCTGCGGATTTTCTGTCTTCCATTGATACGGTAAAGCCGCATGTGCTGATCGGTGCAACCGGAAAAGCAGGCGCATTCCCCAAAGAAGCCGTCGGGAAAATGACGGCGCTGAATGAGCGCCCGGTCATTTTCGCGCTCTCCAATCCGACGGCAAATGCCGAATGCACCGCGGAGGATGCTTATAAATGGAGTAAAGGAAAGGCGCTCTTCGCCAGCGGCAGCCCGTTCAAATCCGTCGCCTATGACGGCAAGACACTCATCCCCGGACAGGCCAATAACGCTTTTGTTTTCCCCGGTATCGGTCTGGGGGCAATGGTGTCCAAAACATCAAAAATTACCGATTCCATGCTACTGGCCGCCGCCAGAACGCTGGCCGCCAATGTCAGCAAAGACGATCTTGCGGCAGGGTCGCTTTATCCGCGTATGGCAAAGGCGGGCGAGATGTCGCGCGCCATCGCAAAATCCGTTATCAAAACGGCTGTGAAAGAAAAGCTGGTCCCCGCCGCCCCGCCGAAAAATATTGATAAATTTCTGGATAAAAAATCCTATGACCCTTTTCGGGTGGCACCGCAAACAGGTGCCGCACGCAAATTACTGCAGCGCTTTAAAAGGTAAAAAATGGCCGGATATCTGACGGATTTCATACTCTGGGACAGCCGCACAAAAGATATTCTTCTTGTTGTGCTCGCCGTATTTGCCGCGCAGATCACATGGCTGATAGCCGCAAAAATGTTTCCCGCTTTAAGGACAAAAAACAAAGACGGCGAACCGCTTTATATGCCGCTGTCCCGCGTGCTGATTGTCTGTGCCGTCTTCACCGCCGTCTATCTGCCGCTGGCCACACCGCAGACGGAGGATAATCCCCCCGCGGAAAACACGGCGGAAATCGATATTGAAAAAACAACCATACCCGCACCCCAAAACGGGGAAGAGACTTTCTGATGCAAGAGCAGTGGACGGAATTTATCCTGTGGAATTCTCCGGTGAAAAGCCTGATTATTGCCGTGCTCGGTTTTCTCATCAGCACTGCCGTCTGGATGGTGCTGACACGTCTTTTTCCGGGACTGCGAAAAGGGGAGACCGCAGCCGCAGGCTGGCCGCCGGCACGGTTTGCCGTTTTAATCCCCTGCCTGTTCGGTATTTTTATGCTTCTGAAAGCACCGCCCTATATCGCCGTTCTGGACAGTCTGGGAACACAGCACCCGGTTTTAAAAATCCTGTATGAGCATCATCCTGATCTGAAAGACCGCATCACCGCGCGGATTGCCGCTGTGATGGAGCTGGAACTGCCACAGGACGACGCCGTCGAAGCCGTCACCGTCATTCTGCTGGATGAAATTATGCCGCATTTCGGGCATTATATGATGAAAGCATCACCCGAGGCCATTCACAGCCTGCTGCGGTCGAAATCCTCCGTCCTCGACGGGCTTATGCGCTCCGCGCAATATGACACCTGCGCCGATTACATTACCGGAAAAACCGCAAGGCTGCGCAGCGTTTCGGTCGTTATCGGCGATGATGCCGTTATCAATGAAACCTATACGACACTTGGCATCATCGAAAGCGCCCTGCAGGCACCGAATGATCCGTCCTTTTACACGACCCGCCGCCTTGAACGCCGGCTTGAGGCAATCTATCGCGACAGCGGGCAGGAAGATAAAATCAAACAGGCCATGCAAAACCCCTATATGACGAATGCCGAAATGTGTTTTGTCTCGACAACGCTTTTCGCCGGCTTAATCAAACTTGACCCGCATGAGGCCAGCGATATCTATAAAAACATTCTGCTCTTATCGCCTTAAAGCACCCGCGCGACTTTTTCCCGCTGCGCCGTGTCCGTCAAATGCGCCAGCGCTTTATAAAGCAGCTCCACCCCTTCGATTGACATCACCGATTCCGGATGGAATTGAAAGCCGGAAAACCCCGCACCGCGCATCGCAATAATGCGGCTCTTATCATCACAATCAAACGCAATACCGCGGCATTTTTCAGCCGCCTCATCCATCACGGGCGAAAAGGAATTGTAAAATCCCAGACGGCAATCTTGACCGTCAACCGTCACAGCAATCGGCATACCTTGTGTCGAGCTGGTCTGCTGCGCCACCGTCAGGCCTTCATGCAGTGCCAAGACCTGATGCCCCAGACACACACCCAAAAGCGGCCTGCCCGATTTGCGCAAAGCCGCCGTAATATCATGCAGCTTTGCCATACGCGGTTGATCACGGCTGTTCGGATTACCGGGACCGGGGCCGATCAATGTCACATCCGCTTTATCCTGTGCGGGGTTATAGGCAAAGGTATCCGTGACGGTGACGTCTGCGTCAAAACTGCGAATTAAATGCGCGATCATATGCGCAAAATTATCCTCGTTATTAATAATCGTGACGGATTTACCTTCCAGCGCCGTTCCCAGCTGCGGCGCATAATGGTTTTGTTTCTGCATCCAGAATTGCGACAGCTGGTCATTGCGTGCTTCAAAATCCGCACGGATGCCGTCCTGTAATTCCTGTGTCAAATAAGGAACGGCATCGCTCTCGCTGGTGAAATAACGCAGAATTCCCATCGCCTTTGCCGTCGATTCCCGCGCCTCATTTGCGGGGTCGGAATCACGGACAAGCCCGCCGCCGGATTGCACGACAAAATTTCCGTCTTTGCCGATTTCCGCCATACGGATCAAAATGGCGGCATCAATATCACCATCCGGTTCTTCGGTACGCGGCCTTTTATAAACGCCGATTTCCCCCGCGTAATAACGGCGGGAATCAGGTTCGTATTTTGCTATCACCCGCGCCGCCGATTCCATGGGAGAGCCGACCACCGTCGGTGCATGTAGCGTTTCACGCAAAGCGTCAATCGAATGCAAAGTCCGTTTGCCGATCAGATTATATTCGGTATGCACAACCGCACCGACCTCACGCAGAAACGGGCCGTTCACCGCCCCGCCTTCCGGACAGATCAGACCCATGATTTTCATTTCCTCATCCAGCACCTGAAACAGCTCGTTAATTTCTTTTTTATCGTGAATAAACTGTTTCAATCTTTCGGGAAAAGTTTCGCGGTCCTCCTTGCGCAAGGTTCCGGCAATCGGCGTCATAATCGTCCGCGTACCCGTCACTTCCAGATGCCGCTCCGGTGTTGCCGCCAGAATAATCTGCGCGTCATTTTCCTCCGCAGCCGGATTGTAAAACAGCACCGCCATATAATGGCCGCGCTGCAAAATAATCCGGCGGAATGTTCCCAGCAGCGATTGCAGTGACAGGTTCTTAATCCGCCCCGCAAATTTACGCGAGATTGTCGTCTGTGACACATGCCCGCCTTCAATTTCATTCTGCTGAAACGCCGCCACCAGTGCTGCGTAATCATCGTCATTCAGCAGCGGTTCAACACTGCCGTCCAGATCAAATCCTTCCTGCGGCAGATGCGGCAAAATCTCTTCCGTTGCGAAACCCAGCTGTGTTTTTGCCGACAACCCCAAAACAGGTTCATCTCCCTTAGCCTCGAAACCGCGTTCACGAATGGCGGCATAAGGCAGCACAAAAACAACATCATTATTTTCACGCCGTGCAAGCTTATGAATATCACGAATATTGTCCAGACGGCTGACCCTCCCCTGATAAAAATTCAGCCGTCCTTCTTTCTCAATCAGGGCGAAGGGTTTTGTATCATCAATTGTTTTTACAAATTCTATATTAAGCATGAATGGCTCCTTTTAAATCCTGCGTCAGTTTTGCGATATGCGAGAGAAGTTCCGTCCCGCGCCATCGCTCAAACAAACCGACAAGGGCGGAGCCGACAATAACCCCATCCGCATATTTTGCCATCACCTCCGCCTGCTGCGGCGTCGAAATACCGAAGCCGACACAAAGCGGTTTCTTCAGATTTTTCTTCAAATCCGCCAATGCTTCCTGTACATCACGGGGCAGATCATCGCGCGCGCCCGTCACCCCCGCACGCGCCACATAATAGACATAGGCGGTGGAGGCATCATCGACCAGTTTCAGCCGTTCCGGTGATGTCGTCGGCGAACACAGAAAGACCGTTCCCAGCCCGTATTTTTTTGCCGCAGCAACATAGTCTTCCGCTTCCTCCGGCGGAATATCCGTCAGCAAAGCCGCATCAATACCGCTTGCCACCGCCTCTTTGGCAAAGGCCTCATAGCCGTAGACAAAAACAGGATTGGCGTAGCTCATCAATACAACCGGTGTTTCAAATCCCGCCGAACGGAATTCCTTCACCAGCCCGAAAATGCTTTCCATGCGGAACGGATGTTTTAAAGCACGTTCGGACGCTTTTTGAATCGTCGGACCATCGGCAACAGGGTCGGTAAAAGGAATCCCCAGCTCGATCATATCCGCGCCGCTGCGTGCCAGTGTTTTCAAAACCGACAGCGTCGTCGCCATATCGGGATCGCCCGCCGTAATATAGGGAATAAAGGCTTTGCCTTTGGCAAATGTGCTTGCGATTCTGCTCATAACGACAACTCCTCTGCCAATGCTTCCATCACAATCCCCATATCTTTATCGCCGCGCCCGGAAAGATTAACGATAATGATTTGCTCTTGTGTCATTTCCTTTGCACGGCGCAGCCCGTAAGCCAGCGCATGCGATGATTCCAGCGCAGGCAGAATACCCTCCATCCGGCTCAATTTCCGGAAAGCCGCCAGCGCTTCTTTATCATGCACATATAAATACTGCACGCGCCCTTCTTCCATCAGATTGGCATGTTCGGGGCCGACACCGGCATAATCCAATCCTGCGGAAATGGACTCCGTCAGAGAAATCTGTCCGCTTTTATCCTGCAAAACATAGCTTTTCATACCTTGGAAAATTCCCGCATGCCCGCCGGAAAAACGCGCCGCGTGATGACCTGTTTCAATCGCCGTGCCGCCGGCTTCGACCGCCGTCAGTGCAACCTCTTTATCATCCAGAAACTCGTGAAAAGCCCCGATCGCGTTTGAGCCGCCGCCAAGACAGGCGCAGATTTCATCCGGCAACCGGCCTTCCGTTTCCAGAATTTGCGCCCGCGCTTCCTGCCCGATGACTTTGTGAAAATCGCGCACAATCATCGGATAAGGATGCGGCCCCAAAGCCGATCCCAGCAGATAATAACTATCGGCAACATTGCTGACCCAGTCGCGCATCGCTTCGGATACGGCATCTTTCAAAGTTGCCGAACCGCTTTCCACACCGCGCACTTCCGCGCCCAGCAGACGCATACGGAACACATTCGGCTCCTGCCGCTTGATATCCTCCGCCCCCATATAGACAACGCAGCCCATGCCCATCTTGGCCGCAACAGCTGCCGTCGCCACACCGTGTTGCCCTGCGCCGGTTTCGGCAATGATGCGGGTTTTACCCATATGTTTGGCCAGCAAAATCTGCCCGACGGCATTATTAATTTTATGTGCGCCGGTATGGGTCAGATCTTCGCGTTTCAGATAGATTTTCGCGCCGCCGCATTCCGCCGTCAAACGCGCACAGAAATACAGCGGTGTCGGCCTGCCGACAAAATGATTGAGCAAATCCGCCAAATCATCTTTGAATTCCGCCGTATCTTTTATCTCCAGATAAGCCGCCTGCAAATCCAGCAGCGGCTGCATCAGCGTATCGGGTACAAAGCGCCCGCCGAAATCTCCGAAATAACCCTTTTCATCGGGCAGGTTCCGTAAGGAAACTGTCATTGTCGTTATCCTTCACAATGTTTTAAATTGGTAAAAAGTTTTTTGAGCTTTGCCGGGTCTTTTTTCCCGGGGCGGGCTTCTACGCTACTGGAAAGATCAAGAGAGAATGTGTTTTCGCGTGCGGCCGCGCAGATGTTATGAGGTCCTAGGCCGCCGGCCAGAAAAACGCGCGCACGGTTAATGCCGGACGGAAGTTCCGTCCAATCGAATACTTTGCCTGTGCCGCCATGTTGTTTTTCATCATAGGAATCAATTAGCATATAATCACAATTCAGGGAAGAAAAATCTTGTGGCGCATCCGGCGCGCCCAGCCGCAGTGCGTAAATATAATGCGGCCCCCAGAACCCTTCGGGGAAATAAGTATAATGCTGCACACCCCATAAGCCGCACTCCTCCGCTATCCGTTCGGTTTCATCGCGGCTGTGTTCGACAAACACACCAACAGCGCGCGCCCTTGTCAGCGCAGCGGAAATTTCCCTGGCCGTTGTTTCACTGACGCGGCGCGGCGATTTCTCCGCAAAGACAAATCCGATAAAATCCGCCCCCAGACTTTCCGCCAAAAGCGCATCACCCAAATTCGTAATACCGCATATCTTTACTTTAGGCTGCATGTGTCTTCCATGTTCCGCGGCAATTCCGCAGAAATGCGGCAGGATCTTCCGACCGCATTAATGTCGTGCCAATCAGAAAACCGTCAACACGCGGTGAAAAATTTTCAAGATCGGACGGCGTTTTAATGCCCGAGGCGGCAATCGCTTTCACATGATCGGGAATGCCCGCCAGCAGATTTTCCGTTGTACCCATATCAACATCAAAGCTGGTCAGATTGCGGTTATTGATCAACAGCAGATCGGGAGATGTTTTCAAAGCGCGCTCTAACTCTTCCTCATTCTGAATTTCAATCAGCGCCGCCATACCCAAATCTTCCACCGCATTTTTCAACCGCAGTAATTCTTCATCACGCAAAATCTTCACAATCAGCAAGACCAGATCCGCACCGCAATCACGCGCTACGCGAATTTGCTTTTCATCAATAATGAATTCTTTGCACAGTAGCGGCAAATCCGTCAGCGCCCGCGTTTTACGCAGCACCTCAAAACTGCCGCCGAAATATTTTTTATCCGTCAAAACGGAAATCGCGTTCGCGCCGCCTGCGACATATTTCGCGGCTTGCGTTTCCGGTTCAAAATTTTCGGCAATCACCCCCTCGGATGGCGAGGCCGCCTTCAGCTCCGCAATCAGGCAGGGTGCATTTTCAAACAGCTGCGCAAAATCACGTGTACAATGCACCGGGTTTGAGACATCCGCCAGTGCCTTTATCTCTTCCCGCTTATGCGCAACAATCTCGTCCAATATGCTCATACTGTTGCCAGCCTTTCCAGCAATGCCGTTGCCGCGCCGTTTTCAATCACCGCCCGCGCTTTTTCCAGCGCCGTATCAAATGTGATGTCGTCATCCCCGACATAAATTGCTGCCGCTGTATTCAAAGCCACGATGTCTTTTTTTGCACCTGTAATACTGCCGTCGAAAATAGCGCGGGTAATCACCGCATTTTCCTGTGGGCTGCCGCCCTGAATATCTTCCGCCGTGCAGGATTTAAAACCGAAATCCTCCGGCATTTTTGTGTAATAGCGAATATCACCCCCATTGATTTCCGCGATGATATTCTCCCCCGTTAATGTCAGTTCGTCCATGCCGTTGCCATGGACGATCAGCGCCTTTTTAATGCCGGTCGCGCGTTTCACCTCCGCCACCAGCGGCACAAGATCGGCGCGAAACACACCTGTTACCGTGCGCTGCGTTTCGGCAGGATTCAATAACGGCCCCAGAATATTAAACAGCGTAATCACACCTTCCGCCGCCAGCGCCCGCCGCGCCGCGGTGAAGTTTTTAAAAACCGGATGGAATATCTGCGCAAAAAAGAAAACGATATTATTGCGCTCAAATTCCGACACCGCCTGCGCCGCTGTGCCGGGGATTGTCAGATGCAGTTCCTGCAGCAGATCAATCCCACCCGATTTGCTCGAGATGGAAATATTGCCGTGTTTGGCAATCGCCGTTCCCGCCGCTGCCGCCGCCAAGGCCGACGTGGTCGAAATATTAAAACTGCCGGATTTATCACCGCCCGTCCCGACAGGGTCAACCGCATCCTTATGCGGCAGCGGCACGGCAATCATCTGCCCGCGGAACAGCTTTACGGCCTCCGTCACCAGTTCCGGCGTCAGATTGTCCAGCGTCAATCCGCGCAGACAATCCAGCTGCCCGTCCATAGATAATTCATCATGAACAAGGCGGTGGATGGAGTCTTTTTGCGCATTCATATTCATTCTTTAATAGGGCTTTAATAGGGCTTTAATAGGGGATTTTATCGGTTTTTTGCTGCCATTCCTTAAACACTTTCAGTGCCTCATCCCGCAACAGCGGCACGGATGGCAAGCTGCGTTCTTCCTTGGGCAGGGCGACCTGTTCATATAAAAAGCGGTCATCAAAATCAATTTCCGCCGCATCATGCTGGGTATTGGCGAAATAGATTTTATCCAGCCGTGACCAGTAAATCGCCGATAAACACATCGGGCAGGGTTCACAACTGGTATAGATTTCACATCCCGCCAGCGAAAAATCGTCCAGATTTTTACAGGCATCGCGGATGGCAACCACCTCGGCATGTGCCGTCGGATCATTTGAGGATGTCACTTTATTCGACCCGCGCCCGACGATCTTGCCGTCTTTCACAATAACCGCGCCAAAAGGCCCGCCGGTATTGTCTTCCATATTCTGCGCAGAAAGCGCAATGGCCTCGCGCATAAAGTGCTCGTGGTCGCTCGTCATTTTTTCTTTATCTCCGAAAGATTTAAGACTGTTTATGGTGCGACAGGGCGGAGGCCTTGTCAAGACTGTGCGGCAGGCTGTTTATGGATCAGTTTCGGTTGCCGGTGAACCTTTTCCTGCAGGGATTTCCACAGCGCAAAATCAGCCCCCTCCAGCGGCGGAAAATTCACGGACCATTTCTCCAAATGACCGGATTCCGACACCCAGCGGATATCATCCTGCTTTCTGATATGGATTTCATGGTCGTAAGGGTCATAATAGGCGATCTCTTCATCCCGTTTATCCAGAAACACAACATAATGGCCGTCTTCACTGGGTTCGTGGATGATATTGGCAATCGCGATACCGCCGCGATAGATGTCTTCCCCATGCGCAACCGCACCCAGATGCGCCGCCGCCGCCGCCGCCAGTTGCGAATTGCGGGTACCGGATTCAGGATTAGGGGTCAGCAGCTGCCGGAAAAATTCATAATCGGTTTCTTTACCAAAAATAAGCGAGACCGTTGCAAGACATGCCGGCCCGCAGGAGTAATCATCACGTTGATAAATAAACACATTCTCATCCATGCCGTCAAAAATACGCCAAAACCGGCAACGGGTCAAGCAAAGCAATGCTTTCTTGAATTAATGACAGGGGCGGTTAAGATGAAAAGGATAGATTTGGTCCGCAAAGGCGAAGTTACGTATTATGATAAAGACTTTCTTAACAAAATTGCGTTATATGTTATTTAGGCGCAAAAGCGATGAAAGCGTTGATTCGGATATCATGCACGATACCGGTCATCCGTCGCCGCAAGGCATTAACGGGCTTTTGGAGGCGGAAATTGCGTTCCTGTTTGACGATGCCGGAAGCGTTGTTTTAACAGTGAATGCCGCATTCGACGATGTGCCGGCCTGGATTGAAGGCGATCCGTCTACAGGCACTGTCTATATCGTCCAGATGGGCGGTGCCATGGCAAAGCTGAAGGTAAAGCTGCCGCCGAAAGAGATGGAGCGCTGGACGAAAATTAAGCGCGTTGCATTGGTCACCAATGCGGAAAACGGGGAAAAGCTGATGCACCATATCGCATTCACTTTACAAACCCGGACGTAAAAGAAAGACGGAATTTTATCAACGGAAGGAAAACGCCATGACAATCACCGTTTACGCAAGTGAGACTATCGATGCCGATACGCTGGGTGCAGGCATTGCAGTGATGACAGCCATGCGCGGCGATAAATCCTTCCCCGAAAATTTTACCGACCATCCGGCAATCGCCCATGCCGACCGGGAAGGCGACGCCATCCGTTTCACACCCGATCTCGCCGGATTATCCGATCCGGTCACGCTGGTACTGTACAAAGGAAATGCGAACAGCATAGAGCTTTCCCTCCCTGCGGGAGACGGCGCATTGCCGGCCTTGAAAACGGCGCTCACGGATAAAGCCGCCGCCGGAAAACACGGTCCGAAAGACCCGGCGCCCGGCGCATAAACCCGTTTCTTACATGAATAGGACGTAAAGCGTCGCCAGAACGATCTGCACGACGGCAAAAGGCAGCGCCAGTTTTATAAAATCGGCAAAGGACAGCTTCAATTTATGCTTATGCATGATCGTGACCGCTACCAGCGTCGACGCACTGCCGATCGGCGTCAGATTTCCGCCCAGATTTGCCCCGAAAATCACACTCCACCATAAAGGGGAAGATGTTTCCGTCCCCATACCGCCCAGAATTTTCGCCAGCATTGCCGCCAGCGGAATATTATCGGTGACCGAGCTGAAAAATGCCGCCGCGACCAAAAGTGATCCCGTACTGCGCGCGCCTTCTTCCGTGCCGATCAGCCACTGAATGCCGCCACCGATCAAATCCAGCACCAGCGCATGTTCCATGACATTGATCACGACAAACAGTGCCATAAAGAAGCCGATCAAATCCCAATCCACCGCCTTGTAAAACTGGTCGGCCTCGGCTTTGTAACGCAGCAGCATTAATGTCGCAAAAGCCAGCGCCACAAAGCCCATTCCCAGATCTTTAATCAAAGGCAAAACCGAGGCCGCGGCAATTGTAATAATAAAACCTGTCAGCGCCACCGCCCCGAAAATGAAAAAGCCGCGGCTTTCGATCCCGTCATTTTCATCAAATCCGGCAACCAGCGCCTGTGCCTCTTCTTTTTGCTTATCTCCTGACAGGCGCTTGATTTTAAACATCCGCGCCCCAAGAAATAACGTCACCAATGTCGTCACCGCGACAAAGGGTGCGGCATAGATGAAAAACTGCATAAAGCTGATACCCGCCGTTTTTCCGACAATAATATTCGGCACGGAGCTGATCAGCGTCAGCAAACCGCCGACATTCGTCAGCAAAGCTTCCACCAGCAGGAAACCCAGCAATTTACTGTTCTGCCCCAAACGGTTTAGCGAAACCGCCGTCAGCGAACCGACGATAATCATCGCCGCCACATTATTCAATACGGCGGAAAACAGCACCGTCATCCCACCGTAAAAGCACAGCAATAGCAAAGGGTCGCCGCGCGAGGCTTTCGTCAGTTTAATCGCAATCCATGTGAACAAGCCCGAGCGCGAGGTAACATCCACAAAAACCCCCGAACCGACAATGATGGCAATCACGCTCCAATCCACTGCCGGAATATAAACCGGCATCGACAGTTTATGCCCGTCCGCCAGCGTCAACTCACCAAAAGGCATCAGACCGAAATAAGAACCGAGAAACAGCGAGATAATCGCAAAAACCCCGACAATAACGGATTTCTTGGCGTGAAGTTTTTCTTCCAGCGCCAGCGAGGCAATCATTGCCACCAGTAACCCCGCAAATAAATACGTCACCCATGACGGCACATCATGCGCCGCAGCCATCTCCGGTGCAAAGCCGGGGGGCAAAGGTAAAGGCAATGTTTCGTCCGGTGTCATCTTGTCCTTATCCTCAAATAAGCAGCAGCGGAATCTGCCTGATTTCAACCGCCAACGGATAAACGATGCCGTGCATCGCCATCTGTGTTTTATCCTTGCCGCGCATAACGATCAGGTCCAGTTTCTGTTTATCGATTTTCTTCTTGAAGGCCGTAATGTGGTGGCCAAAGCCGACAACGGATCTGATTTTGATTTTCACATCATGGCTTGCCAATACCGCAGCGCAGGAGGCGATATAATCACGCGGCTCTTTCAACAGCCTTTCCTTGATTTTTTCCCGCGCTTCATCGGTATCAATCGTGGCAATTTTTGAAATCGCATCAATATAGCGCTCAAAAACTTGCGTATCCTCCAGGTGTACCAGTGACAAACGCCCCTTTTCACGGGTCAGCCTTACGGCAATATTCACCAGATCATGGCTGTCGGATAAATGATCGGTCAGCACCATGACACGGTTGGTATTCTGCATGGCGTGGCGGTCAGCGCGTCCGGCTTCCGGATGCGGCAGAATCATCACCGGCACATCCGCCAGCTGTACCAGCACATCCAGATGCTCGCCCAGCGAATGCGGGTATTTCCATCCCGCGCTCTGCAGGTTACGATAGGTACAAATCAGATCGGGTTTGTGTTTTTTTACCAGTTTCAGAAGATCGGCGGAGCTTTTAAAATCCTTGCCGCTGACCGGCACCCATTTCGGCTCTTTCGGCACGGACAGAACGGATAAAAACTCCTGCAGCTGCACCAGAAAAGCCTCCGATGCCTTGACCGTCAGATCCGTCACCACCAGAATTTTTCTGATCTCCGGCATCTGATAGGCGTAAAGTGTTTTATCCGCCGCGCGGAAAATGCTTTCAAATTGATCGATTTGCGTCATGGGTCTTCCCTGTTCCGCTGACGAGTATAACCTGTGTTTTGCGCTTTGTACAAGATTGCCAAACAGCCTTATTTCAGATATAAACCGTTATTATGACAGCTAAAAAACAACAAATACCGCAGGCCGCACTGGAAAACCGTCCGGCAGGGTTCGGCGATGATGCGGATTTAAACCGCGTTGCCGCACGCTATGCCGTGCGCGTTACCCCTGCCGTTTACGACACAATCGCAAAACCCGCCCCGGATGATCCGGTCGCCCTGCAATATCTGCCTGATGCGCGGGAACTGTCCGAAACACCGGATGAGCTGACCGACCCGATCGGTGATCACAGCCACAGCCCTGTCCCCGGTATTGTCCACCGCTATCCCGACCGTGTTCTGCTGATGCCGGTATCACGCTGCGCCGTTTACTGCCGCTATTGCTTCCGCCGTGAAAAAGTCGGCAAAGGCGCGGGACTGCTGGAACCCGCACAGCTTGACGCCGCACTGGACTACATCCGCGGCAATCAAAATATCTGGGAGGTCATCCTCAGCGGCGGCGACCCCCTGATCCTCAGCCCGCGCCGGCTTAGCCATATTCTGGCAGAACTGGACAAAATCGACCATATCGGCGTCATCCGCATTCACAGCCGCGTCCCTGTTGCCGATCCCGGCCGTATCACGGATGCGCTTTGCACATTGCTAAAAAAAATGCAAAAGCCCGTTTATATCGCCGTACATATCAACCATGCACAGGAATTATCGCCCGCGGTTGAAACCGCCTTCAAAAAACTCCATAAGGCAGGCTGTGTGCTGCTATCCCAATCCGTGCTGCTTAAAGGCGTGAATAATAACGCCGCCACACTGGAAACGCTGTTCCGCCGCCTTGTCAGTCTGCGCGTCCGTCCCTATTATCTGCACCACCCTGATAAAGCGCCGGGTACGGCACATTTCCGGCTACCGCTTGCCGAAGGGCAACAGATTATGCGGGAATTGCGCGGACGGCTCTCCGGTCTGGCACAGCCTGTCTATATGCTGGATATTCCGGGCGGTCACGGCAAAATCCCGCTCACACCCTGCTATCTTTCCGCCGAAGGTGACGGCATCTATCAAATCAGCGACCCGTCCGGCCGCACACATTTTTATCAGGATTAATCAAAAAAAGCGCAGGGTTTCTTCTTTCCGCCGCGTATCATCTGTAACGACACGGAATACCAACTGTTTTTTAAAGGAGACAATCAATGACGCATTTCAAACCCTATCTTGCCGCCGCCTGCCTTGCCGTCATGCTGGGTTTCACGCCCGCCGCCGCCCATGCTGAAAACAGTGCCCCCGCTGCGGAGGCCGTACAGCCCGATGTAAATTCTCCCGGTGACCGCCGCGGCCCGGGCAAGAATTTCAACAAGGAAGAAGCCTGCGCCAAATTTTCCGCCCGTATGGAAGAAAGAAAGGCAAAAATGGCGGAACGCAAAAAGAAAATGCAAGAGCGCAAAGCCGCTTATGAAGAGCTGAAAGCCACCAATCCCGAAGCCGCCGAGAAAATGAAACAGGAATGGCAGGCCAAACGCGAAAAAATGAAGGCCGAACACGCCGCAAAAAAAGAAGACCATAAAGGCAAACATGCCAAAGCCGCGAAAATGAGAGAATTATGCGGTCTGCCGCCCCTGAAAGAGGGCATGAAAAAAGGAAAAAGAGACGTTATGAAGAAATCCCCGAAACCGGAGATACAGGATACGCCCTCTGAATAACCGGTTTCTTTTAAGCAGGCGGAGCCGGAGAATTTCCGGCTCCGCTTTTTTTATTTCGCGCAGGATTTTTTAACGTCTTTGCGTATAATAGGCGGAGGGAATTTTGACCGTTTTAGGAGAACCGCAATGCAACATCTGAAAACAAGCACTATTCTGGCCGCTTTTGGCATCGGCGCTTTTTTAATCACGCTATCCGCGCCCGCCTATGCCATCGAAGCCGCGCCGGAAACGCCGCGGCAATTCCATAAGGAGCAGATAGAAAAACGGATCGACCACCGCGAAGACAATCTGGAAGACCGCGAAGAATTCCGCGAAAGCCTGCGGGATGAAAATGACTCTTTTCGTCAGGAAACACAGGAAGAGAATGAAGCCTACCGCGAGGGCGCGATGGAAGAAAGACAATCTCTCCGCGAAGATATAAAGGAAGAAAACGCAAAAACCCGCGCCGCGCTGCAACAAGAAATTGATGCGGAATACGAAAAGATTCGTGAAACGGCAAAAACCGATCCTGCCGCCGCCCGTAGCATGCATGAAGCGTTTCAGAAATCCCTCGCTGAAAGAAAAATTGATTACAGGGAGTATAAAAAGGACCAGCATGACTCCTTCCAACGGAACATGCAGGAACAGCACCGCAACCATAAAAAAGAACAACGCAAAGACCGCAAGGAACACCGCGACGGCATGGGCAGGGATCTGCATAATTACAAGAAAGACACGATCGAAGACAATAAGCTTTTCCGCCGCGATAACCGGCGGAAAAAGAAGGAGATACGTCAAAACCGCCCGCAACCGCGTGAGGCGCCCTCTTACAGGAAATCGCCGTAATAAAAACAGACCGGACAGAATTCTCCGGTCTTTCTTTTAAAATCTATACGGATTTTTTTTACTTTTTCCGTCTATAATGGAGAGGTATGTTTTTGCCAAAGGAGGGCTCATAAATGCGACAATCTTTTAAAATCGGTGCTTTTGTCGCCGTAATCGGCATCGGTGCGGCTTTGCTGCTGCAATCCGCCCCCGCCCATGCACAAAGCGGCGGTATCCAGACACCTGCTATGGTCGATCTTGACCAAAAACGTGCCGCCGCCGCACAAAAACGTGCGGAAATGAAGGCGCAGATCGATGCGGATCAGGCAAATCTTGAGAAAATGGCAGGGGCAAGTCCCGGCGGCGCCGATATGAAGAAAAAATCCGGCAGCGGCAGCTTCGATCTGGTCGGACGCCGGGAAAAACGCGAAGCAATGCGGAAAGCAAAGCTGGCAAATGCGCCCGAACGGCGGAAAACACTGGTAACATATGGCAGCAGTGCCTTTGCAACATATGATTATTCACGTTCCCGCAGGGCACCGGGCTATTATGAAGACTCTCTGATCGCTCTGGAAGAGTTTGATAAAAAATACCCGAGCCATTACTGACCGGAATCCGCCTATTCTAGGCGTTATAATGCGTGCATAAAACCGTATAGGCGGCTTTGATGTCAGGCAGGGCGCGTTCAACGGCGGCTTCCCCTTCATCAATCAGCTCTTCGGCGCGGTCAAATTCCATTAATCCGATATGACCGACACGCGGCGTAATCAGAACGTCAGGCGGGTCACCGGCAAGGCGTGAGCGCGCCAGCCTGTCCTGCGCAATATTCATGGAAGACACCATGACACCAAACATACTCGGTTCTTTTTCCTCGCGACGGAAAATACGGCGCGTCAGTGAAAAGCTTTTCGCCGCCTTCACTTCGGGATTATCATCGCTTTCATCCAGCAGGTCAAAACCGGCAACTTTCGGGAAATCCGCACCGGGTTTTGATGCTTTACCGATAATATCGCCATTCGGGTTCACGGCAATCGTCATCCGCGCGCCCAGCGCCTGACAGGCGGAAACCGGTACGGGATTGGTCAACGCACCGTCAATCAGCCAGCGGTTTTTCATGAAAACAGGCGGGAACACACCCGGCAGGGAAAAAGATGCGCGGATCACATCCACCAAACGTCCCGACCGCAGCCAGACCTCGTGACCTGTCATCAAATCGGTACAAATCGATACGAAAGGATAAGGCAGTTCTTCGACCTCGACCTCGCCGAAATGCGTCATCATCAGCTTTAAAAGCCGTTTACCGCCGATCAGCCCGCCGCTGCGGACACGGAAATCAAGATAGGATAAAACCTTCAAACGGTTCAGGGAACAGGCCCAGTCTTCCAGCGCATCCAGCCGCCCCGCCAAATAAGCGCCGCCAACCAGCGCCCCCATCGAGGTTCCCGATAAAATCGTCGGCGTAATGCCGTGCCGCTTTAACCCGCGCAAAACACCGATATGCACAAAGCCGCGGGCAAGGCCGCTGCCCAGCGCCAGACCGATTTGCGGCGGCGGCAGCATCTGCGGCTTCTGCGGATCGTGATTTTCCGGTTTTCCGTCTTCGCCGCCGGGTAGGGTATCATCGCCGTTATTGTTATTTTTCTTGCCGATCATGACCTAAAACGTGGTATTTTTTGAACAAAAAGGCTATACAAGTTCTTATTATCATATCCGTTTCAAGAGACAAAGCCTAGAAGAATTAAACAAGAAAAATTGAGACAACATTGACGGCAGCAAAAACAGAAACCGGGCAGCATCAGGCGACGCATAAACTCATGCGCCGTATCATTTCCGGCTATGTGCGCCCGCATCTGGGACTCATTATCGCCGCCACCTTGCTGATGCTGCTCTCCGCCGGCATGACGGGACTGCTCGCCAAACTGATGGAGCCTGTCATTGATGACGTCTTTTCACAAGGGGATCTGAAACAGCTCTGGCAGGTTGCTATTCTGATTTTCAGTGCCTTCACCCTGCGCGGCGCAGCAACATACGGTCATACCGTTCTGATGGGAAAAGCAGGGCAAGCCATGATTGCCGATGTGCAGAAAGAGCTCTTTTCAAAACTGATCCGCATGGATATTGCCGCTTTCCAGCAAAAAGACAGCGGTCATTTGATTGTCCGTATGGTCTCGGACACCACGATGATGCGTATGGCAATGGCCGACAGCATCACAGGTCTGGCAAAGGGCAGTTTCACACTCGTCGTACTGGTCTGCGTGATGTTTTATCAGGACTGGAAACTGACTCTGATTTCCCTGTTCATCTTCCCGCCGATCTCTTACGGCGTCATGCGGCTGGGTAAAAAACTGCGCAAAACCGCGACCCTGATGCAGGAGGAATCCGGTAACCTTACCGCCGTTCTGCAGCAAAGTTTTCAAGGAATCCGGCATATCCGCGCCTATGGGCTGGAAGAACATGAAGATACCCGCGTCAAAAACAATATTACCCGCCTTTACAAATTCTATCTGAAGGTCATCCGCACCTCGGCGCTCGCGACACCGCTCTCTGAAACCGTTGCAGGGCTGGCAATCGTCACCATTATCATCTATGGCGGTTATCAGGTCATGGATGGTGCAACCACCGCCGGCAAGCTGTTTTCCTTTATCGCAGCCTTCCTTCTGGCTTATGAGCCGATGAAACGTCTTGCCAATTTGAATACGGTTCTGCAAACAGGACTTGCCGCCGCGCAGCGGGTTTTTGACGCGATGGATGTGCAGCCGGGCATTGCCGACCGCCTCGATGCCAAAGAATTGAAACTGAAAAAAGCCCCCGAAATCACTTTCGAAAATGTCTGTTTTGCCTATCCCGACAATAACAAATCAAGCGAGGCCGAAACGGCGCTAGATCATCTCAGCTTTACCGTTCCCGCAGGCAAAACCGTTGCGCTGGTCGGACCTTCCGGCGCCGGTAAAAGCACCGTCATCAATCTGCTGCTGCGCCTTTATGATGCCGATGAAGGGCGCATTCTGGTGAATGGGGAGGATATCCGTAACGTAACCCTCGCCAGTCTGCGCGGACATGCCGCGCTGGTCAGTCAGGACGTCACCGTCTTTAACGACACCGCCCGCGACAATATCCGCTGCAGCCGCTTTGATGCCGATGATGACGCGGTTGAAGACGCCGCCAAAGCCGCCACGGCGCATGAGTTCATTCTGGAGATGGAAAACGGCTATGATACGGTTCTGGGTGAGAAGGGGGCAACGCTTTCCGGCGGGCAACGGCAGCGTATCGCCATCGCCCGCGCCGTATTGCGCGGCGCACCGCTGCTGCTGCTGGATGAAGCCACCTCCGCCCTTGATAATGAATCGGAGCGCGCCGTCCAGTCAGCCTTAAAGAAACTGCAAAAGGGACGCACAACGCTTGTGATCGCCCACCGGTTGTCCACCGTACAGAATGCCGATCTGATTTACGTGATTGACCGCGGCAAAATCGTTGAACACGGCACACATAAGGAATTGTTGAAAAAAGACGGCGTCTATAAACGCCTTTACGGCGGAGGCACCCATTCTTAAAAAACTGACCCGTCGCAATATTCTGACTGTTGCCCTGTGCATATCCGTGGCATGGCTTTACGTTATCACCTGTCTTTATCTGTTTCAGCGCCATATCATGTACAGCCCCGCCACAAGCGCCCCCGCCCTTCCTGCACATGCCATAGACGGTATCCGCGCCGTCACCTTAACAACAAAAGACAATCTCGCGCTTTTGGCATGGTATATTCCTCCGCAAGATAATAAGCCCGTGCTGGTTTTCTTCCACGGCAATGCCGGACATCTCGGCTACCGCGCAGGCAAAGCCCAGACGCTGCAACGCGCCGCCGGAACCGGCATGCTGATGCTCAGCTATCGCGGCTATGCCGGAAATCCCGGAAAACCAACGGAGCAAGGCTTTTACAAAGACGGACGCGCGGCCATGCACTTCCTGCAGGATGAACTGCATATCCCGCCGGAGAAAATCTTTATTTACGGTGAAAGCATCGGCACAGGTGTCGCCGTGCAGATGGCCACGGAATTCAAAGCCGCAGGTCTTATTCTGGAAGCACCCTTTACCGGCGCAGCCTCCGTTGCCAAAAGCATCTATTTTATGATCCCGATCGATCTGCTTTTGAAAGACAGGTATGACAATATCGACAAAATCGGGCATCTGGACATGCCTCTGCTGATTATTCACGGCACAGATGACAATATTGTGCCGCAGACCGAAGGCGGGCGCCTTTATAACGCCGCGCCGCAACCAAAAGCCTTTGCAAGTATTGATGGCGGCGGGCATAATAATTTATGGGATTTCACACAAACCCCCGCCGTCATAACAGCGTTTACGGAAGAAAACACCGCCCTGCAAAATAATAACCTGCCGGAAGAGGTCACGGAATAACCATGCCATCCCTGATAAAAATATCCCTTTCCACCGCCGCCTGTCTGTTTCTGGCCTGGTTGATGGTTGTCGCCTGTATGTTTGTTTTCCAGCGGAAATTGATGTATCTGCCCGATACCAATCCGCTGCCGCCGCCCCGCGTTTTCGGCGTTGACACGCTGGAGAGAATTTCCCTGATGACAAAAGACGGTCTGCGTCTGCAAGCCTTTTACATGCCTGCACAAACGGAAGATACCGGCACAATTGTGCTGTTTCACGGCAATGCGGGGCATATCGGTCACCGCGTTGCCAAAGCCGCCATCTATCACCTTTTCGGTGTCGGTGTTTTACTGGTCGAATACCGCGGCTATGGCGGTAATGACGGCACACCGACCGAAGAGGGGCTTTATACCGACGGACGCGCCGCAATGGATTTTCTGACAAAGGAAAAGAACCTGCCGCCTGAAAAAATCGCTATTTACGGCGAAAGCCTCGGCAGCGGCGTTGCCGTACAAATGGCAACCGAATATGATGCCGCAGCTTTAATTCTGGAAACACCTTTTTCCAGCACAGCCGCCGTCGCCTCTGCTATTTACCCCTTTATTCCGGCGCGCCTGCTGCTGAAAGACCGCTACGATAATATTGCGAAAATCCGCAATATCAAACCGATGCCCGTCCTGATCGTGCACGGCACCGAAGACGGTGTTGTGCCGTTTACCGAGGGAGAAAAACTGTTTGAAGCCGCAGCGCAGCCAAAGAGATTTATCCCCATCGAAGGCGGCAATCATAACAATCTCTATGATTTCCCGCAAACCGGTACGGAAATAGGCGCCTTCCTCAGACAGCAAGGTATTTTCAGGCTGTTCCAAAAAAAATAGTCCTTTATCGCCATAGCAATACCGCCCAATATGATAAATAACATAATCAATAAACCTTTTATTAACGATTTCTATGGCATGATGGAACTATGGGGCAGAATTTGTTCCAAACGCGAAAGTATTTCGCAAATCTAAAAACGTAAAACGTTAAACCTAGAAAAGGGAGAACTACAATGGCAGAAGTAACACTTACCGCAGCACTGCGGACAAACCTCCTCAGCCTTCAACGTACGCAAAGCCTTCTGGACTTGACCCAGAACCGTCTTGCCACGGGTAAAAAGGTCAACAGCGCGCTCGATGATGCCAACGCATTCTTCGCATCGCAATCGCTGACCAACCGCGCAAGCGATCTGGAGCGTCTGCTCGACGGTATCGGGCAGGGTGTACAGGTTCTGAAAGCGGCTGATCAAGGTATCACGACCATCACATCCTTTTTGGAGCAACTGCAAGCCGTCGCACAGGAAGCGCTGGATCAGGCAAATGCTTCAGGCGGTGCGCCGACTGACCAAACATCTCTGGAAGCCAGCTATGATGAGCTGATTGCACAGACGGACTTTGTGGCAGCCGATTCCGGCTATCGCGGTACCAATCTGCTCGATTCAGGTGACCTGACGGTGACCTTTAACGAGGATGCGAGCTCAACCCTGACGGTGTCCGGCGTTGACTTCACCACAGGCGGTGATCTGGCCATCTCGGCAGCTGACTTCTCTGACGCAACAGCCGCACAGGCTGCACTGGACGAGATTTCCGCCGCCCTGACGCTGGTGCGCGCACAGGCACGGTCTTTCGGTACCAATCTGAACATTATCCAGACGCGCGAGGATTTCACGGAAAACCTCATCAATACGCTGAAGGAAGGTTCCGACAAGCTTGTCCTTGCCGATAATAACGAGGAAGGTGCAAAACTGTTGTCGCTGCAAACGGCGCAGCAGCTGGGTATCACCTCGCTGTCTCTGGCATCCCAGGCTCAGCAGTCTGTTCTGCGTCTGTTCTAATAAGAACAGATCCAAGAACAACAAAACAAAGAATACGAATATGTCGGCGGCGTCTTTTCAGACGCCGTCGATGCTTTTATCCGCTTGAACTTGACAGCTTTTACGCCTAATATCGTTGCGGATAGAAATTCTAATTCCTCTTAAGGAGAAACAGGAAAATGGCACCCTCCCCAAGACAGGCCTCACCCGAACTACAGCAGGTGATGGACGAATGCCGCGAAAAAATCAATAAAACGCTGGAAAAAATGCTGACCAAAGGGGACTGGGCAGAAGCACCTTTATGGGATGCCATGCGCTACGGCGTGCTAAACGGCGGAAAACGCCTTCGTCCTTTCCTTGTTATGCAAGGGGCCAAAATCTTCGGTGTTGATGAATACCGCGCCCGCCGTGTCGGTGTTGCGGTCGAGCTTTTACACAGCTATTCCCTGATTCATGATGATCTTCCGGCAATGGATGATGCCGACACACGTCGCGGCAAGCCTTCCGTTCACAAGGAATATGACGAGGCAACCGCGATTCTGGCCGGCGATGCACTCTTAACACTGGCTTTTGAAGTCTTGGCCACGCCGGAAACCCATGAAGACCCGCGCGTCCGTATCGAGCTGGTATCCGAACTGGCCGGCGCCGCAGGCGGCCACGGCATGGTCGGCGGACAAATGCTTGACCTTCTGGGCGAGCAGGAAGAATTCGATATCGGTACCATCAGCCGCTTGCAGCGCCTGAAAACAGGGAAGCTGATTGCCTTCTGCTGTGAGGCCGGCGCCATCCTCGGCAAAGCCAACCCCGCCCACCGTCAGGCTTTGCGCAACTATGCGCATGATCTCGGTATGGCCTTCCAGATGACGGATGATCTGCTTGATATCACCGGCAATCCGGAAGAAATGGGCAAGGATGCCGGAAAAGACGAAGATGCCGGAAAAGCGACCTTTGTCTCCGCCATGGGCGTCGAGGCCGCACAGTCACGCGCACAAATGCTGTGCCAGCAGGCAAAATCACATCTGAAGATTTTCGATTACGGCCGCGCCGACATGCTGCACCATGTCGCGGATTACGTCTTGCAGCGCCGCGTATAGATTATTTACTGATCATCGACAATGATATCAGGATGCGCGAGTTTAAAGACCGCTCTCTGCATATCGTCCACACCATATCTCTTGTGGGAACTTGTGCTATGCGGCACAGGGAAGGCCGCGGGATGTTTCTTCAATACCGCTTCCGTTGCCGCAACAACTTTATCCATTTGTTCTTTTTTAATTTTATCTGATTTCGTCAGAATAATTTGATAGGCAACACCCATCTTATCCAACAAATCCATCACTTCCTTGTCACCCTCTTTCAAGCCGTGACGTGAATCGATCAGAATATAGACATGGCGTAAATTGGGACGATATTCCAGATAATCGCGAATCAGATTATTCCACGACTTCACCGCGCCTTTTGATGCCTTGGCATAGCCGTAACCCGGCAAATCCACAAGACGGATACTGCCATCGGAAACCGCAAAAAAATTCAGTTGTTGCGTACGACCGGGCGTGTGTGATGTCCTTGCCAGACTCGCCTGCCCCGTCAATGCATTCAACAGGCTTGATTTTCCGACATTTGACCGCCCGACAAAAGCCACTTCCGGTACGGAGGTATCAGGAAGGGCATCGACTGTGGCCGCACCGGTCACGAAGACGCATCCGCCTGAAAACATCTGCCGGATTTGTTTTTGCACATCTTCGGACATATCAGCTTTTCTTTTTCGGTTTGGCAGGTTTTTTTCCGGCCTGCTGTTTCTTTGCCTTTTTCTTCGGCGCGGGGTCAGGCGTTTCCTCTGCCTCTTCTCCGTCACCTTCTTCCGCACGGCGGCGCGCCAACTCTTTCTGCGCATCTTCCTGCGGGTCATCCAGACGACCGCGGATCAGCGAAATCGGCACATTCAGACGGCGCAGGATCACATATTGCTGCATCACGGTCAGTACGTTACTCCAGGCCCAGTAAATCACAAGACCGGAGGCAAAATGCGCCAGCATAATGGTAAACAGGTAAGGGAAATAGCTTTTCAACAATTTCTGCGTCGGATCCGTCGGTTTCGGGCTCATCTGGTTCAACCAGAACATGGTCAGACCCATCAGGCAGGGCCATGCGCCGATCATCAGTATTTGCGGCAGCTCAAAAGGAAGCAGCCCGAAAAGATTAAAGATGGATGTCGGGTCAGGCGCGGATAAATCCTGAATCCAGCCCCAAAACGGCTGATGCCGCAGCATAATATTGGTCAGGATCACTTTATAAAGCGAGAAAAAGATCGGAATTTGCACCATCATCGGCCAGCAACCGGAGAGCGGGTTCACCCCCTCCTTCTGATACAGCTCCAAAAAGGCGGTTTGCAGCTTTTCACGGTCATTGGCGTATTTTTCTTTCAGTTCTTTCATCTGCGGTGCCAAAATCGCGGTTTTGGTCATCGAGGTAAAGGCGCGGCTGGTCAAAGGAAAGGTCAAAAGCTTCAGAATAACCGTCAGCACCAGAATACCGATTCCGATACCGAAAGAATTGCCCAGCCATGTCAGCAGCATGAAAAGCGGCTTGGTCAAAAACCAGTAAATACCGAAATCAATCGCCAGTTCCAGATTTTTGATGCCGTGCGCGGCTTCGTATTTGCGCAGAACGGCCTGTTCTTTAGCGCCGGCATAAAGCCTCATCTCATGGCGAACGGTTGCACCCGGTGCGATATTCATCTCCGGTGCAACGATATCGGTCTGATATTCCTCCGCAGCCTCCGTTCCCTGCCGCACATAGCGTACGGTATTCATACTCTCCATATCGCCGGGAATCAGCCCCGCAAACCAGTATTTATCGGTAAAACCGATCCAGCCCTTCGCGTTTTCATAGGTTTTTGCCTCACCGATTTCAACGCTGTCGTAATTCGGACTGTCCAGATCATTATCAAGCCAGGCCAGCGGCCCTTCATGCAGAATGAAGAAACCCATATAATCGACAGGTTTTCCCGCACGGCTCAATGCGCCATACGGGTACAGCACCTGTTTTTCTGCGCCGTAATTCGTCACGCTTTGCGTCACATGGAACATATAGTCATGGTCCAGCGTGATGGTTTTGCGGAACAGCAGCCCTTCATTATTATCCCATGACAGTACGATACGATGTGCAACGGCGGGATCATTCTCAACCGCCGTATTTTCCTCTACCTGCCAGATTGTTTTCTCATCGGGCAATGCCGCCTGTTCATGCGACACCCAGCCGAATTGCGCGTAATAGGAATGCGCCACACCTTCCGGCGCAAACAGACTGACCAGTTGCTTTTTCGCGACTGTTTTGTAATGCCCCAGCAGCATCAAATCATCCAGACGCGCGCCTTTCAAAGAAATCGAGCCCTTCAGATGTTCCGTTTCAAAGGACAGACGCGGTGCGGCTTCCTGACTTAGAATCTCGTCACGCGTTTTTATGCGCGCCGCCTCCGCCGCGGCTTCTTCCGCCGCTTTTTTCGCGATATAGGCGGGGTCGTTCTTCTCGGCTGCGGCTTTCAGCTCCTGCTCGGCAGCATATTTCGCCCGTGCCGCTTCCATGCGCGGCTTTTCAAAAAGAAAATAGAATCCGGCCAGAATAACCAGCGAAAAAACAACGGCCGTAATTATATTACTGGGCGGGACACTATTCGGATCATCGGGACGACGCATCGATCAGGCACTTTCTTTTTGAAGTTCTTTCAGGTTTTTGTCTTGTGTTCGTTTAGTTTTTTACCGCTTTTTCGGCGCGGATGCCAGTCAAAAAAATCCGGCACGGGATCATAGCCGTGCGGTCCCCAGGGATGGCATTTCATAAAGCGGATCAAAAACAGCCATCCGCCCTTTAAAACCCCGTATTTCTGCACAGCCTGTCTGGCATAGGCCGAGCATGTGGGATGAAAACGGCAACAAGGCTGTTTCAACGGCGAAATCATCAATTGGTAAAATTTAATCAGCAGCAGCAGCGGATATTTGAAAATTTTCATCATGCGCCCGCCTTTACACCCAGTTTTTTCAGCGCATAGAGAAAATCGCGTTCCAGTTCTGAAAATGCGCTTTCCGCCGCCCGCCAGCGCCCGATCAGCACGACATCGAAACCGCCCTCTGCGACTTGCGGCAAAATATTCCGCGCCAAGGCGCGCAAACGGCGCTTGATACGGTTACGCCGCACCGCATTGCCGGTTTTTTTCGTCGCGGTAAAACCAACGCGAATACCGCCGGCATCCTCTTCGGCGCGGCGGAAAATCTGCACAACAATATTCTGGGTGACTTTCTTTTCTCCGGCAGCGGCGGCGCGCAGAAAATCCGCACGTTTTTTCAATGTCGTCATGGCCTGTGGCTGTGACATATTGCCCCCTGCGAATAGAAAAAGAGCGGAAAGAAATATCTAAAATATCAGTAAAAAAGCGTTTTAAAGGGCGGGGCGGACCCCGCAGCCCAAAGCCTTACGCAGAAAGACGAATACGTCCTTTTTTGCGACGGTTGCTCAATACGCGGCGGCCGCCGACAGTGGCCATGCGCGAACGAAAACCGTGGCGACGTGCGCGAACAAGGCGGCTAGGTTGGAATGTACGTTTCATTTTTTAAACTCCGTTTCTTCTTTTGTTTACCGATTCCCCTCTCGGAATCCGGCAAAAAATCCCTATAGGTGGTGGTTTATATCGTGATTTACCTCTATCTGTCAACATAAAACCGTGTCTGTTTAAAAAGCTTTCTCCCCGATTTTTTGCAAAAAACGGCAAAATTATGCTACAATAAAGTTATTGAGATGCCGCATAGCGGGTTTCAAATCGGAACGCCTTAATGATATAAAATATCATATCGCAGGGTTCTGTGGTGCAACATATATATAAGGAGGGCCTATCATGGACTTCGAACGCTTGACCGACAGGGCAAAACGCGCCCTGCAATCCGCGCAAACACTTGCGCTTCGCCATCATCATCAATATCTGCAACCCGCACATATGCTCAAGGCGCTGCTCTTGGACGATAGCGGCGTTATCCCGCGTCTGGTTACGAATGCGGGCGGACGGGCCGATGCGCTGTCATCCGCCGTAGATGCCAAAATCGCCGCTTTTCCCGAGGTTGAAGGCAGCGGCGCAACCGGCCTGCATGTGTCAACCGAGCTGGCACGGCTGCTGGATAAGGCACATCAGATCGCCGAAAAAGCGGGCGATAAATTCACAACGCTGGAACGTATCCTGCAAGCCATGAGTGTGGAAAAATCCGCCGAAACCCATGAATTGCTGGAAAAGGCGGGCATGACCGCAAACGGGCTCAATCAGGCCGTCAATGACATGCGCAAAGGCAAAACCGCCGATAGTGAAACGGCGGAGGATAAATACGAGGCACTGGAAAAATATTCCCGCGACCTGACCGCCGATGCGCGGGAAGGACGGCTTGACCCCGTCATCGGGCGGGATGAGGAAATCCGCCGCGTTATTCAGGTTCTGTCCCGCCGCACCAAAAACAACCCCGTCCTGATCGGGGAGCCGGGCGTCGGTAAAACCGCCATTATCGAAGGGCTGGCGCTGCGCATCATCAATGGTGACGTGCCGGAAAGCCTGCGCAACAAGAAACTGCTGGCGCTTGATCTCGGCGCGCTGCTCGCCGGTGCGAAATTCCGCGGCGATTTTGAAGAACGGCTGAAAGCGGTGCTGGAAGATGTCCGCGCCGCCGCAGGAGAAATCGTGCTGTTTCTGGACGAGCTGCACACGCTGGTCGGTGCCGGTAAAGCCGAAGGCGCAATGGATGCGGGCAATATGCTTAAACCCGCACTGGCACGCGGCGAGCTGCATATGATCGGCGCGACCACGCTGGACGAATACCGCAAATATATCGAAAAAGACGCCGCGCTGGAACGCCGTTTCCAGCAGGTTTTCGTTGCCGAACCGACGGTGGAGGATACGATCTCCATCCTGCGCGGCTTGAAAGAAAAATACGAAATGCATCACGGTGTGCGCATTACCGACTCGGCGCTTGTCGCGGCGGCAAATCTGTCCAACCGCTATATTGCCGACCGTTTCCTGCCCGATAAGGCGATTGATTTGATGGACGAGGCCGCCTCGCGCCTGCGCATGGAGGCCGACAGCAAACCCGAAGCACTGGACGAGCTGGACCGTCGCATCATGCAGCTGAAGATCGAGCGTGAAGCCCTGAAAAAGGAAAAAGACGATGCCAGCCGCGACCGTCTGGAAAAGCTGGAGAAAGAGCTTGAGGAAATCGAATCCGAATCCTCCTATATGACGGCGCAATGGCAGGAGGAGAAAGACAAGCTGCTCTCAGGCCAGAAACTGACGGAGGAGCTGGATAATGCCCGTATCGAACTGGAGCGGGCCCAGCGCGAAGGCAACTTCACCCGCGCGGGGGAGCTGTCCTATGACATTATCCCGTCTTTGGAAAAGAAACTCGCCGCCGCCGAGGGGCCGGAAGCCGCAGGCGCGATGATTAAGGAGGAGGTACGCGAAAGCGATATCGCCGCCGTCGTCAGCCGCTGGACGGGCATCCCCGTCGACCGCATGCTGCAAGGCGAGAAAGACAAACTGCTGAAAATGGAAGAAGCCCTGAACAAACGCGTCGTCGGGCAGGAGGAAGCGGTGATTGCCGTCTCCAACGCCGTGCGCCGCGCCCGTGCAGGCTTGAAACGCACCAATCTGCCGATCGGCAGCTTCCTGTTCCTCGGCCCGACAGGGGTCGGGAAGACGGAGCTGACCAAGGCACTGGCAGGCTTCCTCTTTAATGATAACAGCGCCATGCTGCGTCTGGACATGTCGGAATATATGGAGAAACATTCCGTCTCCCGCATGATTGGTGCGCCGCCGGGCTATGTCGGTTATGAGGAAGGCGGTGCCTTAACCGAATCCGTCCGCCGCCGCCCCTATCAGGTGGTCCTGTTTGACGAGGTGGAAAAAGCCCATCCCGATGTCTTCAACATCCTGCTGCAAGTGCTGGATGACGGCCGCCTGACCGACGGGCAGGGACGCGTGGTCGATTTCTCCAACACCGTGCTGATTATGACCTCGAATCTCGGCGCGGAATATCTGGTCGGGTTGAAAGAAGGCGAGGAAACCGAAAGCGTCCGCAGTCAGGTGATGACCTCCGTGCGCGCGGCCTTCCGCCCCGAATTCCTGAACCGTCTGGACGAAGTTCTGCTCTTCCACAGGCTGGAGAGAAAACATATGGCCGATATCGTCCATATCCAGCTGAAAGATGTACGGGACCTGCTGAAGGACCGCCAGATCGTGCTGGATATTGATGACAAAGCCGTGAACTGGCTGGCCGATCAGGGCTATGACCCCGCCTATGGCGCGCGCCCCTTGCGCCGTGTCATTCAAAAGGAAGTGCAGGACAAACTCGCCGGCCTGATCCTGGCAGGCGAGGTGCTGGACGGCACAACCGTCAATGTCAGGCTAAAAGGCGATACGCTGGATTTCAGCACCGCAAAAAAGCCTGACGCCGCGGAAAAACCCGAACGCCCCAAAAAATCCGCCGCGGCGTAAGCAAAACAAAACTCCAACAAGAAGAGGCGGCCTCGCGCCGCCTCTTTTTATTCCTACTACCCACACCATAGAAATATACAAACTTGACAAATATTCTGTCACCATAATAAAGTTTTATTGGGTGTAGGACACCTCCGACTTACCATCGTGTCAAACGTCCTGAATTATTTCTCTTGCAATAGTTATGCTCTTTCAATGAGTTATAGCGTAATCGATGGACTATAACTCTTATAGAAAGGACATATCTATGTTCACTTTACCTATCTTTGTTGACTCAGCCACTATCGAATCGATGAAAGCTGATCTGAGGAAAACCCTCCCCGCAATTAAATCATCCCATCGTATAGAAGCACTGGCACGCGCACTAGGTTTTCAAACAAATGCCGCATTGCGTGCTGCAACTAATCAACATTCTTCTTTCGAAACTATTGTAAGCTGGAAGGATTTTAGAAATTACCTAAATGGCAAAGACTTTCATCCTACTGCAAAGCCACTTTACCTTGCCGCAAGTAAGGCCGCTATTCGGCGCATCATGGACAGATATCCCATGTTAACTCGATCAGGAATCGGCATTCATACGCAAAACCATCCAGAAGAAACCCTGCAAGAATACACACAGCGTTTTATGGGAGAGCGTAATGACATGTTATTGGATTTTGCTGTTGAAGAATTTCTACGCTCTTGCCACTTAGTTAGTGAAATTCCGAAGACAAAAACAATTACTACAAAATACGGTAGCTACAAGCTGAAGCATATAGCAGAAAAGCTTAGCTTTACTTACCCAGACGGAGAAGTATCAGAACCTAAATATGTATGTTCGGGCAGTCTAGTCTTTGCAGCAATACACTTAGGCTTTAAATTTAAAGAGAACACAGCGCCACACAGTATAAATTTTAACATGCAACAACGTTCCATTGAATACTTAGATCGAAAAATTAGACCTAGTAGGTACGCCGCATAAAATAAAATATATATTTTAAACTTCAAGGAGGCGACCGATCGGTCGCCTCCAGCGTAATAAACACTATTTTTTCTCGGCAAGCTTCTCCTCCGCAGAAATAAGCCCCGCACTATCCTGATTGCGTTTTTTCCATTGCCGTTTTGCCATCGCCTGCATATCAATGGCCTTGTCGGTTTCATCGACAATTTCCGCGCCCAGCAGGGTTTCGACGACATCCTCCATCGTCACAATGCCGGAGACACCGCCATATTCATCAATCACCAGCGCGATATGTTCGCGCTTTTCGATAAAATCGCCGAAAATCTGGAACAGCGTATAGCCCTCCGGCACGGTAATAATATCGCGCCGGAATTTTTCCAAAGGCGCATCTTCCTCGCTGTCGATCAGATGTTCCAGCACATCATCTTTCAGCACATAGCCGATGATGGTTTCCGTTTCCGCATTTTCACGCAAGGGGATACGGCTGAAGGTCAGATCCTCCTGAAAATCGTAAAACTCCCGCGCCGTCATTGTTTGCGGGGCGGAAACCACGACAACGCGCGGCGTCATCACGTCGCGCACTTTATATTTGCGGAAATGCAGCAGATTATGGATGAAATTTGTTTCCGTTTCGTCCAGATGCCCTTCTTCCGAGCCGATCTGCGCCAGCGCCAGAAAATCGGTGCGGGAGAAGATGCTCTCTTTCTCGCCTTTATTAAACAGCTTGGTAATTCCCTGACAAAGCCAGATCACAGGCGCCAGAATTTTCAAAACAATATCCAGACAGCGCACGGTAAAGGGCGCAAACAGCTTCCAATTCGTCGCCCCGATGGTTTTCGGGATAATTTCGGAGAAAATCAGAATCGCCGCCGTCATCAGTGCCGGCACAACAAAACCCGTAATCATCGGATTGCTGTCCGCCCAGATTTTCGTTGCCTGCTGCCCCACCCCGATCGCGCCGACCGTATGGGCAATCGTGTTCAGCGTCAAAATCCCCGCCAGCGGGCGGTCGATATTGTTTTTGAAATTCTGCAAAATCGCGCCGACTTTCCCGCCTTCATTCAGCTTGATCTGCATATAGGAGGGCGAAATACTCAGCAACACCGCCTCCCAAAGGGAGCAGAGGAAGGAGAAAATAATCGAAATAGACAAAAAACCGATAAGGGCGGCAAACATATGGCGGGTCTAAACCTGTTTCTTTCGTGTAAAGCCGGACTATTATATATAATATAAATTGACGGAAATTCCAAGAAATAGCCGTCCATCCCTGAAAAAGATACGGGCAGAAAAATGAGCAACGGCAAAACACAGGAAAATCTGGAGGCCTCCCACACCCCCGCCGCCGTCAAACAGCGCATCGGCAGCCCGCCGCAGCACAGCTATGTCGGCGATGCCGTGCTGGGCGGCATTGACGGTTGCATCACCACTTTTGCCGTTGTCGCGGGCGGCGTCGGCGCAGGGTTTAACCCTGTCGTGGTGGCCATTTTAGGCTGCGCCAATCTGGTCGCCGACGGTTTCAGCATGGCCATCAGCAATTACCAGAACGCCAAAAGCCGCGAGGAAGTCATCGAAAAAACGCGGCGGGAGGAAGCCCATCATATCGCGACCGTCCCCGAAGGCGAACGCGAGGAAATCCGCCGCATCTTCAAAAACAAGGGCTTCACAGGCGATATACTGGAAAAAATCGTCGCCACCATCACGGCGGATGAAAACCGCTGGATCGACACCATGCTGGTGGAGGAACACGGCCTGCCCGTCAGCGTGCCGAAACCCGCCACCGCCGCCTTTGTCACATTCGCTATGTTTCTACTGGTCGGGCTGGTACCGCTGCTGCCGTTTTTCCTAACCGCGCTGCCGCTTGTACAAGCGGCCTCCGCCAGTGCAGTTCTTACCCTTTGCGCTTTTTTCACCATCGGCGTCTTAAAAGGGCAAGCCATGCAGCGCCCGCGCCTCCGCGCAGGAATCGAAACCCTGCTGACAGGCGGCGCGGCGGCAGGACTTGCCTATGCCGTCGGTTTCCTCCTCAGCCGCGCTTACGGGATATGACTTGTTTTAAGGTGTCGGCTTCGGCGGTTTCGGCTTTGTGCCGCGGGATTTTTTACCCTTATTAAAAACCTCCGTCAGGCTGGTCTTATTGCGCATCAGCTTACGCTTCACGCCGGGCGTAATCTTTTTAAGGGCGATTGTTTTATCAACGGCCTCCATATCGACAGGCACAATCTGGGAGATTTTATGCACCATCGCCGAAAAAACCGTATTGCTGTTAAAGGAAAAGACGCGATAGAGAAAATCTTTGGCGTTAAATTCCTCCGCCAGTTCTTTCAGCCGGTCGATCACCTCCAGCACCTCCTCCTTCGTGCCGGAGAAAATAACATGCCCGTCATAGGGCTGATGGTCACGGTCAAGCCCGGATGTTTCAGCCAGAACAACCTTATTCGTCACATAGGCTTTTAATTTATCTTGCGGCGTGCCGATCGGCGTAATTTTCTTTGTCTTGTCGCAAAAGGAAAAACCGTTGATCTGCACAACGCGCTTTCCCGCATCGTCAAAAATATCCAGATATAAATGACCGGCAAAACCCGCAAAAGGCTGCACCTTTGCCTCAATCGTCCATGGCATCCGCAATCTTCCTTTTATTTTCTGCAATATGTAAGGCTATGAGCCTAATGCGTAGCCTTGCCGGAGTCAATCCGGCAAAGCCCGCGCGGTAAAAGCAAACCGGAAAGCCGGATTTTTTGCATCCGCCTATGACCTGTGTTAGCCTGCGGAATATGTTTGATGTCCTTGAAAATATCCTGGCTTATAGCAGCTCCCGCCCGCCGCCCCTTTTATAGATAAAAACCCGTACCGCAGCGCAAAGCTATGCGGCTGTTTATCTATGTTTTTCAAGGAGGGCGCGTGAATAAAAGGAACGATAATATAAAAGAGCAAAAAAAATGGGATAAAATCGCAACAAGGCTTCAAATCATTATTCTGATCCTGTTTCTTCTCATCCTCCTGACCCGCATGGTAACGCATTAAAAACCCACCGCTTTGTGACAAAGTTTGGGATTCTCGCGAGGGAATTAATTGTATCGTGTCCCGCTTTTTCCACACAGGCACAAAGCGGGGTTGCATTCGGGATTCCCGTCAGGGAATTAATTGTATCGTGTCCCACTTTTTTCCACACTTTTTTCCAATAAGGCCGGATTTTCAATCTAATCTGACCCCTTTACTTCTCCTCGATTGTCTCTTCAATTTCTACACAACAAGGCTCTTCGTCAGAGGACGTGATAATGAATTTAACAGTCCTTCCATCGTCAGTTTTTTTGAATAACTCCATCGACACAAAATGATCAAGAAATGTTTTACATGGGTATTGACGAATATAAATCAATGGATCATGTCTAAATGTGACATCCCGAGGCGCCTTCATAAGGGTTTCGAAAGGTGTATTTTTCCATTGTTGGCTAAAATTTATTATTTCCCACGACACATCTTTTGATGAAGACGAAATCCCCCATTCAGGTTTGGGGCGTAATCCAGGAATACTCAATGAAAAACTATTGTCATACCCTTCTTTATCTGAATGTGCTTCGCCAGCTAATGTGATATTACCTTTTTGTGTTTCAAAGGTAATATGAAGAAGAAAGCGCTTTCCTAAAGATTCATACAGATTTGTAGCACGAACGGTTTGCCAATCCTGATTAACGAGCATATCTATCATTTGGAGTTCGTCCATTTTTAAACTCCTTAATCGTTGAAGTGGATTGGAAAAAGCGGGACACAATACATTTAATCCTTCCCCCACAAGAAAACAAAACAACAGATTTCATTTTAAGGTGGTTGGCGGCAGAATAAAGAAAAAAGACCCCATTCAAGGGGTCTTTTTGTCTCCACTTCCAACTAACGCGCAACCGGCGCAGCTAAAGCTGCTTGTTTGCGCGAAGTTTCCAGTGACAAACAAAGAAAAAAGCCCCCAACGGGGCTTTTTTCTTTGTTTGTGGTGCCCAGAAGAGGACTCTTACTTAAATAGACACCACATTAAGTTATTGATAAACATTGATTCACTAACGTTTCACCTTATCGACCCCACATAAAAGTATACCGTTGTGTATACCGTTACGTATACCGAAATATACGGAATACGTCCACGTTTTGCAAGCAAAAAACGCAGATTTTATGTACGGAATCTTATCATGACTTTGTGAGATGCGGAGGCAGTCCAGTGGTATTCTTTTGTCGTTCCTTCCGCGCGACTTCCAGAGCGCGAGCCTTCACAGCTTCCTTCTGTTGCCGCTCTTGCAACTCTTGCTCCAGACGCTGAAAAACGGGAAGATAGTTGTCGCCTAAATCCGCAACCAGACTCGCAGCTGTCCGGTAGGCCTCACGCAGATCTACAAAAGAAACCTCTTCGCCGTCGGCGTATTTACGCTTGTATGTAACCGGCTCTTGCGGCTTGTCCATTCCGGCAGCACATCCTTCCAAGTTTGCAGTTTAGTTCCCTCCTGCAGCGTGCTGAGCTTTTAAAAGCCTTATCTTTCTATTATACCGCAAAAACACACTAAAAACCCTAGGAAACCAGCATTTTGAATATCGAAAAACCAATTTAACAATAAAATACAATGAAATAGAATAAACAATAATAGTTTATAATTATGTTAATTGGGTAACGCCTTGAAAATACTACCAGTGTAATAGCACCATAAAAAGAATCGGTAGCAATTTATAATATTATGTTGCCAGCATTAAGCGACCGGCAAAAAAAGCAAATGACCCCATCTGTGTACCAGAACAGACATCCCCAGGGTTCTACAACCCTCATTAAAGAAGCTTAAAGAAACAGCTCAGGGCATTCTCGACAACATTTATTATGAACGATGATATAGATCAGGTGCATAGTTGCCACACCTGCCAACAGGCAGAAAAACGAAATATAAGCATAGGAAAGGAAAAGCCAAACCACAGCGATAACGATGATCAAGGTCAATCCAAATAGCCGCATATGCAGATATCTCGAAATCAATGGAGGCGTGACGATCAGAAACATATAAATTGCGTAAGTCAGCTCACGCGGGATAAAATAATCGAGGAACATCGTATCCTCATAAGCTATTGAATGATTATTAATGGCTACCTTGACCCAATCGGGATTAGCTAAATGTGGGATATATAATGTCAGCCCTAATGCTAGCCCCGCAAAAGAAAACATCAGAAGTGTTCTTTTTCGTTTACTACCAGGCGGCTCCAGAAAGTAAATAGCAAAAGGAATCCAGGTGGGCCACATAAGCCATGAGAAAAAGATAAATCCCATCGCTCCCCACCAGACCATATTCGGATCACCATTTGTCAATCCCATCCAGACATGCCCTTCCATCATTTGCTGAATGCCTGCCAACACCGGCATCATGGAAACGGGAAAATAGCGCATGTTAATTTTATAGGCTTTCCATGCCGCATAAGCGCCCCCTGCCAATAGTATGCCACCAGCCACAAAACTGACAGGTTCTGACATGCACATACCTTACACTTTCTTATTCTGAAGATGCACGGCAAGTAGACTACTTAGGTCAATCGCATTACTGGGATGCGGGATTGTATTGCAAGTCACTATTTTTGCGGTGCCAGCCTTCTGCAGAGCTTCATACCCACCTCCCGAGAAGACAGCATGCACGCCAATACAAACTGGCGGATTCATTCCAGCTCTTTTTAAATGAATCACTGTTGCTATCATAGTGTGTGCGGTAGAGATAATATCATCTACGAGCACAGGCGTATGAGCCTTGTATTGATCAACATCCGGCACAGAAACTTCTACCTCCTTATCCCCGCGCCGCGTCTTAGTCAGAACTGTGTAAGGTACATCTGCACGCGCCGCCACGTCCGACACCCATTGCTCACTCTCTTCATCCGGGCCAATTAGAACGGGTTTCTCTACATTGCCCTTAATCCAACCCGCGATGGCGTCGGCAGCGTGGATCACCTGTGCCGGAATAGTATATATTTCTTTCATAGTCTTGTGACGGTGAAGATGCGGGTCAACAGTGATCAAGCTATCAAAATGTCGCGATAAAAAAGCTGCAAAGATATTGGAAGTGATCGCTTCTCCTTCATTAAAGCGCTTGTCCTGACGCATATAGCCAAGATACGGCGCAATCAGTCCCACTGATTTTGCACCCAGCTCTTTGGCAGTTTGCGCAATAAACATGAGCGTCATAGCTTTACTGTCAGGATGATCAAGACTGCAAAATAAAATCACATCTTTATCTTTTACATCGGTTTCCAGCCGCACTAAAGTTTCACCATCCGGAAAATGGTGGATTTTTACTGCTCCCAGCTCATATCCGGTCTCCTTGACTAGCGCTACAGCGTGCTCTTCATTCTTCGGATAAGCAAATAAGAGACTCATGATGTTTCTCCTTGAATGTCTATGATCCCATTCTGTTCTTCAAGATAACTCAACGCGTAATCAAGCTCCCCCGGCGCATTAGAATGCACGGTAAAAAGCGGTTGGCCTTTTTCAACCTTTGTGCCCACCGGGCTATGGAGATCTACACCGGCCTCCCTATCCGCAGGAGCTCCGGCCAATTTTGCCACACGGGCGATACGGCGGTTATCAATAGCCATGACCTGCCCTGCTCTATTCGATTCAATCACCTGCGTATATCCAGCGGTCGGGATATCCTTCATACCCCCCTGAGCCTCACAAATTGCCTGAAACTTTTCCCATGCCTTGCCGTTTTCCAGAAGAGCCATAGCCAGTGCTCGACCTTGTCCATTTTCAACGTCCGGTGAAAATTCTAGAATATATCCAGCCAAGTCTAGTGCCCGTTGTCGTAAATCATCCGGAGCATCTTTTTCCCCCTTCAACACAGCTATAAGATCTCGCGCTTCCAAAGCGGGACCAATGCCACGCCCGATCGGCTGACTGCCATCGCTTGTATGCACACGCACGCCTATCCCCATTTCTGCTCCTGTTTGTTCCAGGTAACGGGAAAGTTCTGCGGCCATCTCTATAGAACGTATCTTAGCTGTAGGTCCTACCGGTATATCGATTAAAACGTGCGAAGATCCGGCAGCAATTTTTTTTGACAGAATAGACGCAACAAGTTGCCCTTCACTATCGAGATCCAAAGCTTTTTCTACGCGAATGAGAATATCATCTGCAGGGCTTAAAGACACTGAACCACCCCAGACCACACAGCCATTTTCCAACTCCACTACTTTGCGCATAGCTACCACATCAAGATTAACATTGGTCAGCACTTCCATCGTATCCGCCGTTCCTGCCGGAGAAGTTATAGCACGCGATGAGGTCTTTGGCATGGTCAGCCCGTGCGCTGCAACAATTGCTACCACAATCGGTGTTGTACGGTTTCCTGGCAAGCCGCCGACGCAATGCTTATCCACCACCAGTTTCCCGCCCCAATCCAGCTTCTCACCACTATCAACCATAGCGCGGGTTAAATGAACGACCTCCATCCCATTAAGTCGCCCGCCTGCACAAGCGGTTAAAAAAGAAGACACATGAATGTCTGAATATCGACCGGCAACTATGTCATTGACAATCAACCGCAAATGATCCGATCCCAATGCATTACCATAGATTTTAGAGCGTACATGGCTGAGAGAATGAACGGGAGAAGGATGAGAAACATGGATTTCATCCCCATCCCGGGCTTCAAGCTTTTGTAGAGCATATTCGGACAAGCTGACCTCGCCATGCTGCAAAATATCGGATGTCACCATATTCAACGTCGCGATCAAATATTCCCCGTTTAGAGTTACTTTAACCCGCGCCTGTACTTCAAAGCCTTCAGCACGACAAACATGGCAATCCTCACGCATATATATCACGGCCTCCTTATAGGTATCTATACCAAGGCGCCGCAGCTTCAATATAGACTTAGGTCTGTCCGTCATAATTCCTCCGTTTGTAGGTATTCGGGAACCTCTGTGTTCCAGCCAAATTTTTCTTCGATTTTATCTCTCATACTTCGCGCCGCTGTCGCTTCGCCGTGGACAACAAATACCTTACGTGGTGGGCTTTTAAAACCACCCATCCACGACAAAATTTCAGCATAATCGGCATGCGCCGACATGTTATCGAGCTTCTCGATCTGTGCCCGCACTGGAAAAAGTTGACCATGGATTTTGATTTCCTTTTCTCCACGAGCCAGTCTAGCACCACGCGTTCCTCCGGCCTGAAATCCAGCCAAAAGGATGGTATTGCGCTCATCACCAATATAATTCTTTAGATGGTGAAGAACACGCCCCCCAGTCGCCATACCGCTAGCTGAAATAACAATCTTCGGCATATTGTTATTTTTACTGTTAATAGCTTTGGATTGCTCTACAGAGCGCGTGTATGTTGCAACTCCACAAACATCCATACAAAAATTAGGGGGCATTCGGTGATCATTTATATGTTTACAAAGCAAATCAGACACATTGATTGCCATAGGACTATCAAGAAAAACTGACAGATTACGTGGTATACGACCAGTGATTTTTAGTTTGTGAATGTAGAACATCATAGCTTGTGCTCGACCAACTGCAAAAGCAGGGATCACAACCGTACCACCTCTCTGAATGGTCTCCTGAACGACACGTTCAATATCTTCTGTAGGATCACTTTTCCCGTGCAGTCTGTCACCATATGTTGATTCCACAACAATATAGTCAGCATCTTCTATTTTTTCCGGCGCTTTCATTACAGGATCGTCAAGACGGCCTATATCGCCAGAAAATAGGATGGATGTACCGCCTTTGTCGCTAACCCTAATAAAAGATGCCCCCAAAATATGTCCGGCATGATGCAAAGTAAATTCAAGCTCATCTGTAATCTTGTACGGCTTACCAAAATCAACAGGTTTGAAATATTCAAATGTCTCACGGGCTTCTTGCTCCGTGTAAAGCGGCAAAGCTGGTTTATGTTTGGTATAACCATAGCGGTTAGCGCGTTCAGCGTCATCTTCCTGAATATGACCACTATCGGGCAACAAAATTTTGCATAAATCAAACGTGGCCTCGGAACAGTATATCGGCCCTTCAAACCCAGCATTTGTCAGTTTGGGAATATAGCCGCTGTGATCCAGGTGGGCATGAGTTAAGATCAACGCATCAATGTCGCGTGGGTTGACCGGGAATCCTTGCCAATTACGCAGGCGCAGCTCCTTATGGCCTTGAAACAGGCCACAATCTATCATAATCTTCTTACCACCAGCTTCTAGAAGATATTTCGAACCGGTCACCGTACTAGTTGCACCTAAAAATGTCAGTTTCATTTAAATCTCCTTAGATGGATGGTTTAATGTTCAGATTTTGGCAAGCTGAAGTATAACCATACATATCCGGCCAGGGCAGATATCAAAGAACCAGAAAGTATTGCTATTCTGCCAACCTCAGAATTACCCCCAACAGGAAAGGCCAGTGTGTTTAAAAACAACGCCATGGTAAAACCTATCCCACCAAGTAACGCCACACCAAAAATATGCCGCCAACTCACGTGAGGGGCCAAACTGGCAAAACCAAATAGATGTGAAAGCCACGCGAAGGTAAAAATACCAAGCGGTTTTCCAAGAACAAGTCCGGCAATAATACCGAGTGAGAGCGATGATTCCAAATAATGCAGAGTAACATCGCTAATAATAATTCCAGCATTAAAAAAAGCAAAAAGCGGTATAACGAAAAACGCTACCCACGGGTGCAAACCATCCTCAACAAAGCGCAAAGGGATATGAGTGCATGACTTTTTAAGCCGTAAAGGCAAAGCCAGCCCCACTGCAACACCAGCCATAGTCGGATGGATGCCGGATTCTTGAAAAGTCGCCCATAAAAAGATGCCGATGACGACATAAAGCGAAGCACGAGGTACACCCAAGCGATTCAATACAAATAAAGTAGCAATACCAAGTAGTGAGAAAAGAAGAACGCTCACAGTCAGGTGACTACCATAGAAAAGTGCAATAATCAGAATCCCGCCCAGATCATCAAATATGGCCAGCGCGGCCAGAAACAGCTTCAGCTCAATCGGTACACGCTTGCCCAGTAATGACAGCACGCCGAGACTAAGTGCAATATCGGTAGCCGTTGGAATCGCCCAGCCTTGAATCCACTCGTGACTATTTCGGTTGAGCAAAAAATAAAACGCCGCCGGAATTGCCATCCCACCTAAAGCCGCAAAAGCGGGCAGGAGTATTTGGCGCATGCCAGAGAAGTGGCCTTCCAGAATCTCGCGCTTAATTTCAAGGGTAACGGCCAAAAAGAAAAGTGCCATCAGTCCTTCATTAATCCAAAACACCAGCGGCTTTTGCAGAACAAAATCTCCGAAACTGATCGCAACAGGCGTGTGGTGAAAAATATCGTAAGCTAGCTTCAGGGGTGAATTAACACAGAACAAAGCAACAACCAGCGCACCAATCATCATAAGACTAGCCCATTGATCGGCACTAGCGATTTTACCCGCGACAGCAAAATGGCGTGTACGCTTTTGCATATTTCTCATTACTCTTTAGGAAAGAAATGATGCTTGGTGTCACCATCATGGTGCACGAGATTGACAGTTGAAACTCTCGGGTTATCAAAAACCCCTATGCTGTGATATTTAAACCACCAATATCCAGTACAGGCAAGGCCCAAAAAGCCCCCGATCAGCATGAGACAAGCACCTGCCTTCATTAGCTTTGAGCCTTCTTTACCCCCGTAATAAAGAACCACCAGACCGGCGCCGATCAGTGCGATTTCTAGCATGGCTGCAATGTCACCAGAAAATTGATCCATATTTCCTTCCTCTGAGATGTTCCATTTTAATTTTCGTTCCCTTTCAAATTTTTACACGCCGCAAGCGCAGTGCATTCAAAACAACTGAAATCGATGATGCGCTCATAGCAAAGGCGGCAAACATCGGACTAATCAATATGCCAAAAAGCGGAAACAAAAGCCCCGCCGCCACCGGAACACCAGCGGCATTATAAACCAAGGCAAAAAACAGATTCTGACGGATATTGCGCATGGTAGCGCGCACGAGGCGGCGGGCGCGGACAATACCGTCAAGATTGCCTTTAATGAGGGTAAAACCTGCGCTTTCAATCGCCACATCCGCACCAGTACCCATAGCAATGCCCACATCGGCTTGCGCCAAGGCTGGTGCATCATTGACACCATCCCCAGCCATCGCGACTTTGAGACCCTGCTCCTGAAGTTCCTTGATAATCCGGGCTTTATCCTCCGGCAAAACGTCGGCGCGGATCTCATCAATCCCCAACCGTCCGGCCACAGCCTTTGCCGTGCGCTCATTATCACCGGTCGCCATGATAATCCGGAAACCAAGCTCATGCAGCGCTTTCAAAGCCGCAGGTGTTGTTTCCTTAACGGGGTCAGCCACACTGACCAGCCCGGCAATAGCGTTGTCAAGAACAACAAACATCACCGTTTCACCCTCATCACGCCGTGCATTAGCAGTCTCAACCAGTGCCCCGCTATCAAGCCCCATATCAGCGATCAGTTTAGAATTACCGAGTGCCACTGCATGCCCATCAACCACGCCTTTAACACCTTTACCTGTGATAGCTTCAAAGTCCGTGGCATCCGCCATATCTACGCCACGCTCTTCTGCTCCTTTCACGATAGCTTCAGCTAGCGGATGCTCTGATCCGCGTTCAAGTGAAGCCGCAAGACGCAGAACTTCGGCCTCATCATGCCCCTCTTCAGGCAGCACCGCAACCAGCTTAGGCTTTCCTTCAGTGAGGGTACCCGTCTTATCAACAATCAAGATATCGACCTTTTCAAAACGCTCCAGAGCTTCGGCATTCTTAATCAAAACACCAGCCTGTGCGCCGCGCCCTGTCGCCGTCATAATCGACATCGGCGTGGCCAGACCAAGAGCGCAGGGACAGGCGATAATCAACACCGCCACGGCAGCAACAAGACCATAAGACAGCGCCGGATCCGGACCCCAGATAGCCCAGCCAATAAAGGCAAAAATAGCAACAAGAATCACCACAGGCACAAAATATCCGGCTACCATATCGGCATATTTCTGGATCGGAGCGCGCGATCTTTGTGCATTAGCGACCATCTCAACGATTTGTGAGAGTGTCGTATCTGCGCCCACCCGTGTCGCCTCAATAATCAAACTGCCCGTGCCATTGATCGTGGCCCCGGTCACAGTATCTCCGGAGACTTTTTCAACCGGTACCGGTTCACCGGAAATCATCGATTCATCAACCGAAGACCGGCCCTCAAGAACTTTTCCATCCACCGGCACTTTATCACCTGGGCGCACACGCAGCTTATCGCCAACCAGCACATCTTCAAGCGGAATTTCCTCTTCCGTGCCGTCTTCACGGATCACACGGGCGGTTTTAGCCGCCATATCCAGTAACGCCTTAATCGCCGCCCCCGTGCGCTCACGAGCACGTAACTCCATAATCTGGCCTAACAACACAAGCGTTATAATGACAGCAGCAGCTTCAAAATAAACCCCGACATGACCTTCAGCATCACGAAATCCATCAGGGAAAATATCAGGCATTAGAACCGCAAAAATACTGAAGATATAAGCTGCGCCCGTACCCATAGAAATCAGGCTAAACATATTGAGTTTCATAGTGCGGAAAGAGTGAAAGCCTCGCACAAAAAAAGGCCACCCCGACCAGACAATAACGGGCGTACCCAAGGCAAATTCAATCCAGAGCGTCATGCGTTCCCCAAAAAACTCACGGATAGCAGTAAACCCAACGAAAGGCGACATTGATAAAATAAGGAGCGGTATTGTTAAAACTGCCCCCACCCAAAAACGGCGAGCGAAATCCACAAGTTCCAGATTAGGTTCCTCATCATCCCGAGCAGAAGTCGTTTCGGCTTCAAGGCCCATTCCACAAATAGGACACGACCCCGGTTTAGGCTGACGCACTTCGGGGTGCATGGGACAGGTATAAACTGTTCCACCAAACCCTTCCGGCACCCTGTCGTATTTGCCACCGTGCTTGAGCGCGTCATCGGTAGGCTTATTGTCACCGTGATGGGCACAATGGGAATGATCTTCAGCCATTTTTGTCGAGCCGTGGTCATGTGAGGCCATGTCATTTCTCCGCTTTATTTGTTGCTACCGCAGCAACCGCCTTTTTCTTCTGCTTTATCTGTTTCTGGTTTTTTATCTTTATCTCCCCCACAACAGCCATCTTTGTCTTTTTCTGGGTTGCTATGATCGTTATGTTTATCACTACCGCAGCACCCGCCGGATTTTTTATCGTGTTTATGATCGTTCATTATTTTTCTCCTTTTTGAGCAGTTGAAGATGATGAAAATTTAGGGATAAACGCCGGAACTCGGGCAGAATAATCTGCCCATGCTATGCCAAAACGTTCACTTGAATCTTGTTCTTCTTTCTTAGCTAAACGGATATACATATAGGTCAGGATCGGGAAAAGAATGAGGGTTGGGATCGTAGGCCATTGCAACAGGAAGCCGAACATAATGGCAATAAAACCGATATATTGCGGATGTCGTACTTTTTCATACAGCCCTGTCACCGCCATTTTTCCAACGCGCTGTGCTTTATAAAGCACATTCCAAGCGGCCGATAAAATCCAGAAGCCGCCACCAATAAATACAAAGCTGGCAATATGCATCGGATCGGAATGAGCGTCACCATCAAAGCCAAAAATCGTATGCCATAGGTGCCCATTCTCGTGAGCTAGGAAATCCACACCCGGATAACGGCTCGCAAGCCATCCGGACAAAAGATAAATTGTTAAAGGGAAGCCGTACATCTCCACAAACAATGCCACGACAAAGGCGGAAAAAGCACTGAAGCTTCGCCAATCTCTCTTGGTTCGTGGCTTGAAAAAACTAAAAGCAAAAATGATAAATATTGCCGAATTCAAAATAACCAACGACCATAGTCCATAGGAACTTCCCATTTCATGTTCCATTGTTTATTTTTCCTCTTCGATATCTGAATGATCATGGCTTCCGTGGCCGCCATGTCCACTATGTCCGCCGTGATGGAATACGTGCATTAACGGGCAGGCCAACAGTAGCAGCCATATCCACTTGTCGCCAATGTGTGCGCGGTGCTCCATAAATAGGAGATACCCAGCTATAGCAAAAAAGAAAATACACACCATTCCGAAAGGTGTTTTCCACCAAATTTTCTTATTTTCCGGCTTGTGATAATGTTTGTGATGGTGGTTCATAATTTCCTCCTGTTATTTCATCAGAGCTGTTTGCTGAAGTGTGTTGACCAAAACAATTCCCAGTATTGTCAAAATAACCCCAGCATATGTACAAATACCGACACATTCCTGAAAGAAATTGTATTAACCCTCTGCATGCAAATAATCTAAAATTGGACACTCACTAAGCGGCATATCGCCACCAGGGCACTCCTGAGATAATTTTTCGAGCGCTCCGTAAATATTTTTCAAGTACTTTATATTACCCTTAGCTTCCTCCAACTTATGATTTGTCCGCTCTAACATGTCTTTGCAGGTCGCAGTTTGCGATGACTTAAGAGCAAGAAGGGTTTTAATCTCTCTCAGCTTAAATCCCAAACCTTTTGCTCTGCGAATAAACATTAACAGGCGAATACTTTCTGCTCCGTAGAGACGGTATCCAACTGCAGACCTCCCATCTGGATTAATAAGCCCCAACTGCTCGTAATAACGGATCGTATCGGAACGAACGCCACTTTCACTTGCCAATTGTCCTATAGTTAAATTTCTCATATATTTCACCTTTCCAGTTAACCCTACACCTTGAAGTGTACTCTAAGATCAAGATGTTTTTTCTGCCGGTTTTTTACTGGTTACAGCTTAGAGCCCCATGCATCAGGAAACGACGCTATTTTATGACCCCGTACTATCATTCCAATTCATGCATAGCGCTCTATTACGAAGTGATCTGCGCTGTCTTTAACAATTAATTTTCGGGTGATAACCCCCTATAGTTTTGACCTCGTTACTACCATAGCGCCACACCCCTCCAAGAAGAGATATACAAATCAGTGCGTGGCTCCGCCATGGTCGTGATCTATGTGATCGCTACTCGGCTGTTTATCAACCTCTTCTGTCATAGCGTTATGGTTGCCGGGCTCTTCATTGTGCGCATGGCTCTTATGCTCATCACCACGCACCTCTTCACCATGTTTGTGGCTTGCGTGACTACCATCCCCCGTAACCTTCGGCAACCTCATTACTCCCGTACCATGTCGATATACGACCTCACCACCTTTATAGCCGGTAATGGCGAGTAATCCGGAAGCCAAAAGGATTACCAGAACAAAAGCCGCGCTCACAGTTTTTGCGCCACGATGCATGATGAGTGACCAGAGTGCTATTACACCAAATACGGATGCTGTCATTAACGCCCAGTGCCTATGATCTGTCATCGCAGCATGCGAGGGGCCATCATGTGCAACTGTATTATAAGCATGAAAACCAGCCAGAACTGTGCCGACTGTAATAATCGCGCCAATCCAAAGGTTCCACCGCGCAACAACTAACAGATTTTCTTTTTTTAAAACGAACCCTGTCAAATACATCAGCGCCGATAAACTTAATAAAGCGACCGTAAAATGAACAAATACAGGATGCCAATTTGGAATGAGTTCTATATCCATGATACTAATTTTTCTCCTGCCTTAATGAGCATGTTCTGCATGGTTTAGGTTTTTCTGCATAGGGCAGTCCATACCAGCTACACACTGCTGAGTAGCCTGATGATCATCCGCTTCCATAATCTGAGTGATGCGGTAAATTTTGTCCGCACCCAATTCGATATGGAAGAGAATGTTTTGTTCTGGCTCCAGAGAAGCTATATCTACATTTTCAGCAACATCCATATCCATGGTCATTTGAGGCCATTTTAAAGCCGGGATCGGCTCATGCGAGAGATTGATTTTTCTGTTTTCCAGATCAATGCTATGAATAATTGCCTTCCCCATTACAGCATCATGCTTTGCGCTAACCTTGTCATGATGGTCATGTTTGGCCTGCTCTTGATGATGGCTCTTGTGTTGATCACCTTCAGCAAATGCTGAAGGGGTATACGCCGATCCCAGAATAAATACCATAGTTAAAAACAACATCTTTTTGACAAAATCCATAGCAGAGCTCTCCTTATAAAGTTTAATAAAACGGCTTACAGAACTGTTACGAACAGATACAGACTAACCCTCAAAAAAAGATGATTTTCTTAATGGCTATATTAGAAACTTTAGGGCACCAATCTTAATACAATGCGGAGAGAATTTACGGCTAGGCCACATTGCAGACGTGGGTATTAGAGTGATAATGCCGCAAAGGGCAGAAACGGTTTTTTTATGGCTTATCGGCGCCGCCATCAGGATTAGAAGACGTGCTTAAAAAGAGCTTTTCTGCCCCAAATATAAAAATTATTCCGGCGAGAGCTACATATATCACCAGCATATCCGTCTGCACTTTTATTATCAGAAATGCGCCCAGCACTGCAATATCCATTACGATCGCGGTAATCAGGACAAGCACATTAGCCTTCACATCCTTGCGCAAATATCGGAGCACACCCCAATGAACGGCAATATCCATGATGAGATAAAAAATTGCACCAAGAGAAGCAATCCGGCTGAGATCAAAAAACACCGTAAGAAAGATCGCCAGAATAATCGTATAAACAAGTGTGTGCTTTTGAATATCGCCTGGCATTCCGAAATGACTATGTGGAACCAACTTCATATCGGTGAGCATAGCGAGCATCCTGGAAACTGCAAAAGCACTAGCAATCACTCCTGAAACTGTCGCAATAATCGCTAAGGCGACGGTAAACCATAATCCAAAATCACCCAGAACAGGGCGCGCCGCCTCCGCCAGAGCAAAATTTTTCGCAGCAATAATTTCAGGTAATGATAAGTTACCAGCTACAGCCAACGCCACCAAAAAATAAACAACAACGCAGATGGCAATAGAAATAATAATCGCCCGCCCGACATTGCGGTGCGGGTCAACAATCTCCGAGCCGCTATTTGTGATGGTCGTAAAGCCTTTATAAGATAAAATCGCCAAGGCAACCGCAGCTAAGAATCCGCTCGCACCGGATGGCTGTGCGGGGGCAACGGAAAAACTCTCTAACGAAAAGCCCGATAACCACAGCCCAACAATACCAAATACGGCAATCCCACCGATTTTCAGCACTGACATAACAAACGAGAATGTTCCGATCAAGCGGTTACCAGAAATATTGATGAAAAAGGCGAACAACAAAAGGCCGACACCCAAAACCGGAATGAGCCAGCTGTCTTTACCAACATCAAAGAGCTGTATGGTGTAGGAGCCAAATGTTCGCGCGACCAGGCTTTCATTGATCACCATTGAGAAATACATCAATAATGCTCCGCCAGCCGTGATTGTGCCCTTACCGTAGGCCTTCTCCAGAAACATTGCGATACCCCCAGCGGATGGATAAGCATTCGACATTTTCACATAGGAATAAGCACTAAAAGCGGTCACAACAGCCGCAACCAGAAAGGCCAGGGGAAACCACTGCCCGCCCAGCTCGGCAATCTGGCCGGTCAGCGCAAAGATCCCTGCGCCGATGATAACAGCTGTCCCCATAGAGACAGCCCCAACCAGACTTAAACTGTTTTCTTTATATTGCGTGGAGTGATCATGCTTCATGCGACAGCGCTTCCTGTTCGTCTTTTTTGATTTCCGCTGGCTTAAACCGCCGTCCTTCCCAGAGGTAATAGACAACCGGGATGAAAATGAGCGTGAGAATGGTTGTGCTGATCATGCCACCGACCATCGGCAGGGCGATGCGGCGCATAACATCAGACCCTAAGCCTTCTGTGATAAAGATCGGCGCCAGACCTGCCAGAATAACGGAGACCGTCATCAATTTCGGCCGGACACGCAGCACCGCGCCATGGATCACATCTTCAAGCAAATCCTGCTTGGTTTTTGGTGGATGTTCCCGTACCTGGTGATCGATATAAAGCAACATCACTACGGCGGTTTCCACCGCAATCCCGGCCAGCGCGATAAAGCCGACACCGACCGCGACCGAGAAATTATATCCGGCCAGATATAGCGCCCAGACCCCGCCGATCAAACCAAAGGGGAGCGAGAGCATGATAATCAGCGTTCTGTCCAGCCGCCCGAAATGCACCATCAACAGCGTAAAGATAATAAAGATAGCGGCAGGAACAGCGATTTTCATACGCGCCGCAGCCTCTAACATCTGCTCAAACTGTCCCGACCAGATCAAGGCATAACCAGCGGGGAGATCGACTTTCTCCGCCACAATTTTCTGCGCTTCCTTAACGTAGGTGCCAATATCCCGGTCTTCAATATCGACAAACACCCAGCCGGTCAGGCGGGCATTTTCCGACTTGATCATGGGAGGGCCTTCGACGAACTCTATTTTCGCCAACTCACCCAGCGGAATATGCTGGCCTTGCGGCGTCGGCACCAGAATATCGGCCAGATCTTCCGGATCTTCACGAAACGGACGGTCATAGCGCAACATGATATTATAGCGCTCACGTCCCTGAATGGATTCCGCCATTTTCATGCCGCCCAGCGCCGTCTGAATAATCTTTTGGAATACGCCAAGGTCGATATTGCGCCGCGCCAACTCATCCCGGTCGGGTTCAATCTCCAGGTATTTCCCGCCTGTGACCCTGTCAGCAAAAGCAGAGCGCGTGCCCGGCACGTCTTTCACAGCTGCCTCGATATCCAAAGCCACGCGGCCTATGACATTGAGATCATCTCCGGCAATCTTAATCCCAATCGGGGTACGAATGCCGGTGGAAATCATGTCCATACGGATTTTAATCGGATAGCCCCATGAATTGACCACGCCCGGGATTTTGACGCGATTATTCAGCTCCTTGATCAACCCGTCCGCATCCAGCCCCTTACGCCATTCATCGCGCGGTTTCAGCCTGATCCATGTTTCAATCATGGAGATCGGGGCCGGGTCCGTGGCACTATCGGCGCGACCCACCTTACCGAAGACATGATGCACCTCAGGAATGGTTTTAATCAGGCGGTTTGATTGCTGGAGAATTTCCTTGGCCTTGGTGATGGACACGCCGGGCAGTGTGGTTGGCATATAAAGCAACTCACCCTCATACAGCGCGGGCATGAATTCAGATCCGGTTTTGGCTAAAGGTATGGCCATCGAGCCTAAAAGTCCGGCGGCAATCAAAACCGTCAGCCATTTGCGTTTTAAGGCCAGCTTCAGAATCGGCTCATAGAGGTGAATGAACCAGCGGTTGATCGGGTTTTCTTCCTCTTTGCGGATCTTGCCGCGAATAAGCCAAAGCATCAGCACCGGCACAATCGTCACCGACAGGATAGAGGCAAACGCCATCGCATAGGTCTTGGTAAAGGCCAGCGGCGCAAATAAACGGTAAGACTGTCCGGTCAAAGCAAAGACGGGCAGAAACGAGACGGTAATGATCAATAATGAGAAAAACAGCCCCGGACCGACTTCCTTGGTCGCCAGTAAAATGGCCGCGTTTTTATCCTCACGCGAAGCATCCTTGGGAAGTTCCGAAAGTTTTCGGTGCGCATTTTCAACCATGACAATCGAGGCATCCACCATCGCGCCAATCGCAATCGCAATTCCCCCCAGTGACATTATATTGGCTGTGATCCCTTGCGCCGACATCACGATAAAAGCGGCCAGAACGCCAAGGGGCAAAGTCACAATCGCCACAAAAGCCGATCTCACATGGAGAAGGAAAATAAACGAGATCAAGGCCACAACGATAGCTTCCTCAATCAGCTTCTCCACCAGATACTCAACAGCGCCCTCAATCAGCGGCGCACGGTCATAAACCGAAACAATCTCGATCCCTTCCGGCAGGCCGTGCTGCAATTCTTCAATCTTTTCCTTCACGCCCTCAATCACATGCAGGGCGTTCTCCCCGGCGCGCATCACCACGACCCCGGCCACAACCTCGCCTTCGCCGTTAAGCTCTGTCACACCGCGCCTAAGCTCCGGTCCTTCAATCACGCGGGCGACATCCTGCAGCCTTACAGGCGCGCCGTCCTGAGCATAGACCACAACCTTCTGAAGTTCATCCAGTTTGGTGACATAGCCTTTGGAGCGGATCATCATCTCCATCTCGCCCTTTTCAATGACCCGGCCACCGGCTTCCATACTGGCATTCCTGACCGCTTCCATCAGCCGTTTCAGCGGCACGTTAAAGGCGCGCAAACGGTTAGGATCGATCAAGACCTGATATTCCTTCACAAACCCACCGACCGAAGCCACCTCCGACACGCCGGGCACAGTCGCCAGCTCAAATTTTAAGAACCAATCCTGCAGGCTGCGCAGCTGTGCCAAATCATAAGTGCCACTTTTATCAACAAGCGCATATTGATACACCCAGCCGACACCGGTGGCATCCGGCCCGATTTGCGGCTTGGCCGCATCCGGCAAATCGCCCTGGATCTTGGATAAAGCCTCGATGACACGGCTTCGCGCCCAGTATTGATCCACGTCATCTTCAAAAATAATGTATACAAAGGAACTGCCGAACATGGAAAAGCCGCGCACATCTTTCGTTTTCGGCAAACCAAGCATGGTGGTAGATAGCGGGTAGGTCACCAGATCCTCAACGATCTGCGGCGATTGCCCGGCAAAATCGGTGCGGATAATCACCTGCGTATCCGACATATCAGGAATGGCATCAAGCGGCGTTTTCTGCACAGCCAATATGCCTGCCACCAGCAACGCAATCATCATCATGCCGACCAGCAGCTGGTTATGCACCGACCAGTCTATGACTTTGGCAACAAAAGATTTCGTCGGGTCATGAGAAAGGTGATCGTCTCCGCCCGGCGCTTGGTTATCAATGTCCGCCATGGCCGCCTCCTGCTGAACGTTCTGCCGCTTCCGCCTCTTCAGGGGCTTCTGTATCATTTGCGGCTTCAACAACCTTATCCGGCCAGTCCATCTTCATCGGATGACCTTCGCCGTAAGGGTTCTGCACCTCTTCATCCAGCTGCAGCCAGTATTTGTCCAGACCGTGCGCCATATAAAGCTTTAAGCCCTTATCCTTGTAATATTGCGGACGGCCTTCCAGCAGCCACGGTTTTAAGGCCGTCACCAACTCATTCAGGCTGGTTTGCCATTCCATATCGGTCAGGCTGTCCTTGGCTTTGACAAGCGCATCTTCCGCATCTTCCAGAACGAATTGCAGTTTCGTGCCCCGGAAGACCGGCATCAAATGATCGCCCAGCGTTATCGCCGGCATGATCATTTTCGGGTTGGGCGTACGGCCTTCCATCAATTCTTCATGGATATAAAGCGCGGCATCGGCCAGATGATCGATCATTGCCATCTGGTCATCGCCGACCTCAAGCAGATGCAACGGTCTTTGCATGCGCTGCATCTTGCGGAAGGATTCCCGCAGCGAGCTTTCGGAATCAATCAGGAACTGCCCGCTGACCACGACATTGTCATTCTCGGCCAGGCCTTTCAGCACTTCCGTCCGGCCTTTATATTTCAGACCCGCCAAAATTCTACGCGGCTGAAACCGGGATTCATTCAAGGCCACCACGACAAAATCGCCGTCCTTGCTTTTCAGGATCGCATCGCTGGGGATTGACAGGCGGCGCTCCACGCCCGTTTCAAATTCCACATCGGCATAGGCACCAGGCTTTAGGATGTTATCCGGATTATCCAGCACCAGCCGCACACGGCCAGTGCGCGTGGCACGGTCAATGGTGGGGTAAATATAATCAATCTTCGCCCGCGTTTCCTGAATGCCAAGATTGGGGAAAGACACCATAACCTTGGTCGTTTCATCAATATAAGGAATATCCTGTTCGGCAATGCTGACCTCGGCCCAGACGGAGGCATAATCCTGTATCTGCATCACCATCATGCCGGGCTTCACATAGGTGCCTTCACGAATGCTGATCATGCTGATCACGCCGTCGCTTTCCGCATAAAACGGCATATAGATTTCAGCCTTGCGGTTTTTGCGGATCGTCTTAATCACAGAGTTCTGCACGCCGAGCGAACGCAGCCGTCTTTCCGCCGCGCCGATCCGTCCCTGAACGCCTGTTTGCAGCGCACTGATATAATCCTGCTGCGCCGAGATCAACTCCGGGCTATCCAGCGTAAACAGCAATTCGCCTTTTTTAACCTCATCGCCTTCAGCCTTGAATTTCAAATCCTGTACCCAGCCGGACACGCGCCCCGCAATATCGGTCTGCAGACGGACATTTTCAGTCACATCGCCATAGCTGCGCACGGCTGTTCCAAACGCCGCCATTTGCGCTTGCTCCGTCCGCACGCCTGTGTTTTGGATGGTTTCAGGCGCAATCGTAACTGCCGTTCGTGCGTTAGGGTCTTTCTTTTTGCCCTCGCTGCCATCGCCGTAAACCGGCACCAGATCCATGCCCATCGGTGATTTTCCCGGTTTATCACTTCTGTAATTCGGGTTCATCGGCGCTTGCCAGTAGAGAATTTTCTTCTCGCCGGATGGCGCTGAGGATGAAGAAGTATCAGCCGCGTCAGAACCGCTGCTTTCTTCTTCCGCATCAAGAGCAACCAAATCCATACCGCAAATCGGACAGCTGCCCGGCCGGTCGGCAATGTAATGCGGATGCATCGGGCAGGTGTATTTTTGCCCTTCCGCCAAAGCGGGCATCGAAAAGAAGGCCATGATCAGAAACAGGGCCGGGATTATTTTTCTCATTCTTGTGTCTCCTTAAAACCGCCGATATTTTGAGAGGCAATGTTGGAATTAAATTCTGCCGTTTTGGCTATATGCGCCGCTTTAACTTGCGCCAGCTGCGCCTGAATATTCAGCCTGTCAATTTTGGCCAACAACACCCGGTCGAGATCTTCGGTTCCAGCCTCGTAGTTGCGCTGCGCCGCATCGATCTTGCCCTTCATCGCATGATCCTTATCCTGCAACACCGCCACATTCTTCGCGGCAGCATCGCGGGCACTCTGGAGCGCCGTCATTTGTTTCACCCACATCCGGCTCACATCGTCATAGGCAAACATGGCGCCGCGCTGCCTGTCTTTCGCCGCTTGCAATTTCGGTTTCTGGTTAGCAGATGCCCAAAGCGGAATACTCACCTGGGCCTGAACAGAAAACCAGTCATCACCTGAAAACATTCCATTTCTGCCACCCTCCCGCTGTTTGTAAACTGCGTTTACACCGAAATTCGGCAGAAAAGCAGCATCAGCAATTCCTATATCTTTTTGTGCGATCGCAACATCTTCCGCCGCAATCAAAACAGCATAAATTACATTAGGATTTTTATCCCAGTTCTCATTAACAATCTCCGGCAAACCAATCTCCGGTACTTCCCCGACCAAACGAATAAACTCCGCCTCAATTGCGGCCTTTTGTGAGTCAAGATCATTTTGCTTGCGTTCAGCTTCGGCACGTTCGACATCGACTTCAGAAAAACGCTGGTAAACAGAGCGTCCAGATTCAATTTGCCCTTTAAACGTATTTTCCAGGTCATGATAATGACCAAGTTGAGTTTTGATCAGCTTCTGCTGCGTTTTAACACTTTCATATTCTGCCAGTTTAGCAACCAGCATAAAACGAAGCCTGCTAAGCGTATAATTAGCTATCAGTGCTTGTTTCTTAGACATTTGTTGCAGCTTATCAGCTTTTGCCCCACGTAAAGCGGGGTTAGGAATAGCTTGGGAAAAACCGATTACCTTGGATGTTGGCAGAAAACGATCAAAAGCCGGATCGGAGATAGGCATATTATCGACACCAATCATGAACATTGGATCAGGAAGCCCCAGCTCCCCCGCTCCTTGTGCATTGGATGCTGCACTTTCAGCCAGAAGTTTCTCCACTTGAGGGTGTTCATTTAAACGCCGCACATAGTCTTCAAAGGATGCCGCCATAGCGGAACCCGATGTGCAGAAAATAAGAACAGCGCTAATACATAGAATTCTTTTAAATGTCATGACCTTCTCCGAGAATACAGTCGTTTAATATGTTACGAAGAATATCGTACCATCCCTCAAGAATCTTTTCATATAGGATAATGCTAACAGTTATAAGCTACGATGGGCGCCAAAATTGTACTTAAAAATTATTCGCAAGTTTTTGCATCAAAATTTTACGTGCTCTATATACGCGCATTTCTACTGTTTTTGGAGTAACCCCTAATATCCGAGCACACTCTTCTTGTGAATGATCCTCAAGAGCAAAGAGAATTAGAGCTGTTTTTAATTTATGAGGTAGTTTGTCAATATGCTTTCCAAGTAGCTTTAAGGTTTGGCGATGCTCCGTCAGGCTTTCAATATTCGCATCACTTGGTAAAACATCATGTAACGATCCATTTTCTTCACTACGAAAAAACGTATCCAAAGACATAATAGATAATAATTTTTTCTTGCGCGAATAGTCGCGACACAAGTTCAGCGCGATTTGGTAAAGCCACGTTTTAAATTTATATGTAGAATTATATGTTTCCGAGCGGGTGAATACCCGACAAAAAGTTTCTTGTAAGAGATCGTATGAAATATCGTCATCACGTGTATAGCTGACAATAAAATGGTAAAGTGGCTGTTTGTGCCGCTTCATTAAATCGTCAAGAGCACTATCTTGCCCGCCCTGTAAAGCAAGCATTAGCTCTTCATCAGAACTTTCCGGAGCATAATTACCGTCCGGCGTTTCGGTAGAGCTGCTCAACGACTTTCTCCTCTAGTATTCTGTTTTGCTCATCACTCAAAACAGACTGCATATCAGTCAGATGTTGTAGGGTAAGTTTTTGCAATTTTCCCATCGCAGCATGAATTTTATCGACAACTTTTTGGACTTCAGCAGAAGAGTAATCCGCACTTTTAATCGCTTCAGCAAGTTCTAAATTAGCCAGTTTCATTTGCTCTTCCAATAACGTCTTTTGCTGATAAAAACGTTTCTCAATTTTTTGCAGCTCTTCATCCTGTTTTTCATTGAGCTTCAAGTCACGATGGAAAAGAGCATGCATATCACCAGATACCGCACTATGATATGCAGCATCGTCACTCTTAAAGAGTTGCCCCACTAAAACACCAGCACTTACCATGCAAATGATTAATATCGCAAATGTGATAAATTGTTCTGTTTTTTTCATATTTTTCTATATGGCGTTGAGAATGGAGGATGTGAGCATATATGGGGCGTTTGTTGAAAACACCTCCAGCCCCATGCTATCAGGGTGCACACTTATAGTCGATAGTTGGGAAGCAATAAGCCCTATTACCAATGCTATTGCTAACGATACATAACGAAATCTAGCATTTTCCCATATTGGAAGGAGAAAAAAGGACACCTGATAACTATCATCTCTTAAATTGATGCGTCCCCACACATCCTCTTCAAGCCTATCAAGCCGAGAGAAGGATGCCTCCCTTTTGAAAAACCTATCCAATAATTTGTCCACAGTTCTCAACAACATAAATCCGTCTCTCTTATAGCTATAGCCTTTATATAATCCTTATACGAATCAAATGCTACCTTTCCCTCACTTTTTTATCTGATTGCTATGCTTGCAGACAATACTCCATCAGCAGACTCTTTTAGTATAAGTTCTGCGTCAAAAAAACATTGGTTGGTTGCGGTGAGAGGCCACGATCTTGAGATAAATATTTAACGCAACCAACCTTTTACCGTCAAATAGCGGGGGATAAACATCGGAAAACAAGACAAGCGACTAATTCTCGATGAGCCCAACGATTTACAAAAAGACTTCTTAGAAGAACTGCGCGGGTAGAAGCCGATGAGATAAGGTCTTCATGCTCACCCCTCTTTATTTCATATGCTGAATCTTAGTGTATTCACCTTTTGTTTGCAGGGTAATGGTCATTATTTTAGATGTTCTATTACGCCAAAACCAGCCATGGCTACCATCAAAATCTGCTACAATAGTTGCGTTGTCGACACGTTTCTTTGAGCCTTTTTCGTAGTTATGATAGTCAATTTTAAGCTCTTTAGAATCCCCATGGATATCGAAGTTTGCTTTACCACCATCTGTCCACCATGAGTAAGTAACCTTTGCTCCTTTTGCCATGGCAACTTTAATTTCAGTGCCTTCATCAGGAGAAAGTGTTACCTGCATTTCGTGGACTAATATGGCTGGCGCAGCCTCCGGCGTAGGCTCTACGATAGTTGAATTTGCAGAACCATCTTGAGCAATCAAACTCTTAGCTTTATCTGCTGCCGCCTCTTCAGCAAGTGAGACTTTGATGTCTCCCATTTTCTTCAGGCCTATAGTTTTGCCAATGCCTGTCGGATCAATACCATATTCGGCAGGCATAACAACAGTGACCAGTAAAAAACCAGCGGTAACTGCCGCTATAATTGTTGATTTAATAAGCTTGCCTGTTGAAGGAAGCTCGGCTTGTGTAGGGGTATTTTTATTATACATGATAATTCCTTTTGTTATTTGTTAAATCTAAGTTAGTTATGCGGTAAGAAATCCGGTTACATGGAAGCCAATAAGAAGGAAGCCGGCGGTCATTAATGCCGTATTTGCCGCATAAGAATGGCGTATAAAACTCTCTGAGCGTCGCCAATAACCCATTAAAATTAATATTACGGCCAAAGCTAAAATCTGACCTACTTCAATACCAACATTAAAGGCTATTAAGTTAGGGAAGAGGCCGTCCGGCGAAATTTTATAATCCAGTACTTTAGTGGCTAGGCCAAAACCGTGAAAGAGCCCAAAAATAAGCGTGGCTATCTTTGTACTTGGCTGAAAGCCAAACCAGCGTTGATATGCACCCATATTATCAAGTGCTATATAAATAATTGAGAAGCTAATAATTACTTCAATAAGATAGGCATTAATGCTGATCCCCATTAAAACACCTGAAAGTAGTGTGATAACATGGCCAACCGCAAACAAGGTTACATAGATCGTTACATCTTTAAGGTGGTATAGAAAGAAAACCACTCCGAATAAAAATAATAAATGATCGTATCCGGTCATCATGTGTTTTGCACCAAGGTAAAGAAACGGCATGGTAAGTATTCCAGTACTTTCTTGAATATAGCCTTTATCGCCTTCTGTTACTGAGTGAGCGAAAGTTTCCGGAATAAATCCAAAGATAACGGCGAAAACTATTCCAAAACCCACAAAGGTCAGCAATCGCTCTCGTCCCTTAAAAAATTGTAAAAAATTAGTCATTAATAGTGTCTCCATTTCATAGAGTGAATTTTTTGGATTAGTAATTGAAGGCATAGGGTACAGATATCTATCCTGTGATAGATATACAAACATGCTCCAAATTTAGATTTTAAATACGCAAGCGCTGCGTAGATAGAAAAAGAGGGGTGATTTTCACTCTAGTCGTTAGTCGATCAGGAGGCGAACGATTTTGCACAGAAGCTAGCTTATAGCGTGATCGCAGCAATGAATCAGTCGTGAGTGTATAATCAAAGTTCTCACTGTCCTGCGTAGAAGCCGTCAAAACGTCGCGATTGGAGTGCTGCAAATCGACATGGAGATAATCACTAAAATACGCCGAGATGTCCAGACTTATAGGGTGGTGCTTATTGACTGAAGCTTCTTGCTCATGCTCATGTGTCAGGTGATCATGTACCTGAACAAAATTTAACTGACTGCGGCTTTGAGAGTGTTTTTCCTGGTGATTGTGCCATGCATGTACAGAACCGTGAGGTAGCCACGGTAACAAAGCTGGCATAAAAAGCTGCACTATTAAGAATGTTAAAATAAAGTTCTTCATCAATTTTAATGTAGCCGAGATATCATATAATACAAGATTTTTAATCTGACCCAGTCTTATGGACAAATCCGCGCATTCATTTCAAATTCTAATGTAGAGTGCTCAATCGAAAATCTGTCATGTAACAACGATTTGAGCTCTGCCTTAATTTTTTCGTATTCTTCCTTTTCAAGCACCACAACGTGTGCTTCCAGAGCTATGCGGCTTTCATCCAACTGCCAGATATGAACATGGTGAATATTAATTACACCCTTCTGTGTTTCCATTGCAGAAATCACATCTTTGATATCAATATGCTCAGGCGTCCCTTCCATTAGCAAATGAACTACTTTTGGCATCTCTAAAAAACCGTGCCACAGCACATATCCGGCGATCAATAGTGTCATAACCGCATCCACCCATAGCCAACCGTAAAGCAACACCAGTGTGCCAGCAATAATTACGCCCACAGATGCCAGCGCATCGGTCATATTGTGCAAAAAGGCGGCGCGCATATTCATACTATGTTTTGACTGCGCGTAAGTTAAAGCTGCTGTAAAAAGGTCTACCGCCAATGCCACAGTTGCAACAATTATAACGGTCCACCCCATGATTGGCTCAGGGGCAAAGAAGCGCACAATTGCCTCGTAACAAAGATAACAACCGATTATGATTAGTGTGGTCAAATTAACGAGCGCAGCAATGGTTTCAGCACGCTTATAACCAAAGGTCTTAAATTTATCCGGCGGTTTTCTTCCAATGCGGATAGCAACCAGCGCTATCAATAAGGACGCCGCATCACTGAAATTATGCAGCGCGTCTGCAATAAGTGACAACGAACCCGAAATTAGCCCGCCAATAACTTGCGCAAGCGTCAAAAGGATATTAGCCCCCACTGCCCAGAGTAGCCGCCGTTCTCCTTTAATAGATAGATCACCGTGATGATGGTGGTGGTGGTGATGGTGGTGATTATGCCCCATGAGAACTCTCCACAGTGGATTGTCGTTGTGATTTTCTGTTTAAGGATATCTTATCTGGTACCAAACGGTATAGAGCAGGCAAAACCAATAAGGTTAAAATCGTCGAAGATATAATTCCACCAATAACGACCGTCGCCAAAGGACGCTGAACCTCAGCCCCTGCACCAGTATTCAAAGCCATAGGAACAAACCCAAGGCTTGCGACCAAAGCCGTCATCAAAACCGGGCGCAAGCGGGTCAATGCCCCCTCAATGATTGCTGTATATCTATCCGTTCCTTTGTCTTCCAACTCACGAATAAATGAGAGCATGACCACTCCATTCAATACGGCCACACCGGATAAAGCGATAAACCCCACACCAGCGGAAATGGAAAGGGGAATATCCCTCAACAGCAGAGCACCTATCCCACCTGTTAGCGCTAGAGGCACACCGGAAAATACCAGCCATGCCGCACGCGCCGAATTAAAAGCCATAAACAGCAATCCAAAAATCAGCAACAATGCAACCGGAACAACGACCGCCAAGCGCTGACGCGCAGATATCAACTGCTCAAACGTACCACCGTAATCAACCCAATACCCGGCAGGAATCTTAACCTGCTGTCGTATCGTTCTCTGTACTTCATCCACAAAACTGCCAAGGTCACGCCCTCTGACATTCGCCGTCACAAATATGCGGCGTTTACCGTTCTCACGACTAATCTGTGCGTGGCCATAAGCAATACTAAGATCAGCCACCTCTTTTAAAGGAACATAGGCAGGATTTCTTGCCTCTCCGTGCGAAGTGTTTGGTAACGGAATAGGTAGCATTTCCAGTTTTTTAATATCTGTACGCAAGCGTTCAGGCAGCCTCACAACCAGATCAAAGCGACGATCTCCATCAAAGATTTGGCCAGCCTGTCGACCTCCCATAGCGATTTGCACCACATCCTGCACGTCTGATATATTTAGCCCGTACAGATCAAGGCGTTTTCGATCAGGAACGATACTCAGGGTCGGCAAGCCATCCGCCTGCTCCATGCGAACATCCTCAGCGCCGCTCACATTTTTTACGGCGGCTTCAATTTTCTGTGCCGTTTCCAAAAGCTGTCCCAAATCGTCACCGTAAAGTTTCACAGCAAGATCTGATCGCACTCCGGATATCAATTCGTTAAAGCGCATTTGTATCGGCTGGGTAAATTCATAGTTATTCCCTGGAAGTTTCTCAACAGCCTCTTCAATCCGCTTAACAAGGTCAGCCTTCGATAACGATGAATCGGGCCATTCCCTACGGGGGTTGAGAATAATAAATGTATCAGCCACATTCGGTGGCATCGGATCTGTCGCCACTTCCGGCGTACCGATTTTGCTAAATACCATTTTTACCTCAGGAAATGTAGCAACAGCTTTCTCAACCGCATACTGCATTTCAACTGATTGCGTCATACTCGTACCGGGAATACGCATCGCATGCATAGCTATATCCCCCTCATCAAGATTTGGAATGAACTCTGTCCCCATACGTGTCGCACCGAACAGACTAACAATAACCAATACGAGCGCTGTAGAAATCACAATAACCGGATGACGCAAGCTCCATTTCAGTAACGGCTCATATCCTCTTTTCGCACCGCGCATGACAATATTCTCTTTCTCTTGCACTTTACCGGTAATAAAAACAGCCACAGCCGCCGGTACAAGAGTAAGAGAAAGCACTAATGCACACAGGAGCGCCGTCACAACTGTAAAAGCCATCGGATGGAACATTTTACCCTCCACACCTGTCAGTGCAAAAATCGGGATATAGACAATGGTAATAATCAAAATTCCGAAAATGCTGGGCTTAATCACTTCCGCAGCCGAACTTGCCGCAAGAGAAAAGCGCTCTTCTTTACTTAGCAGACGCTTCAACCGATGTTGCTCCAAACCGAAACGCCGCAAACAGTTTTCAATGATAATGACAGCCCCATCAACAATCAGGCCAAAGTCAAGAGCCCCCAAACTCATCAAATTCCCAGACACCTTGTTTTCTACCATACCAGTAATAGTCATCAGCATCGTGATTGGAATAACCAATGCCGTAATTAATGCTGCCCGAAAATTTCCCAAAAGCAGAAATAAAACGACGATAACAAGCAAAGCGCCTTCAATAAGGTTTTTTTCAACCGTTTTAATCGTACGATCTACCAGAGCCGTGCGGTCGTAAACCGGCTTGGCCACAACACCCTCAGGCAATGAGAGATTCACTATTTCCAATTTATTTGCGACGCGCTTAGCAACCTCACGGCTATTTTCTCCCATAAGCATCATTGCAGTTCCCAAAACAACCTCTACCCCGTTTTGGGTTGCAGCACCGGTACGCAATGGTGCGCCCAAAGCAACATCCGCAACATCGCCGATACGAATAGTCACCTCATCACGCTTCGCAATAATTATTTGGCGAATATCTTCAATATTTTTCACTTGCCCCGGAACACGAACAAGATATTGTTCACCATATTTTTCAATATAACCGGCACCCACGTTACTGTTATTTTTTTCCAGTGCTGTAATTAAGTCAGTAATCGTAATGCCATAAGCAAGCAGTTGATCCGGGTATGGCATCACATGATATTGCTGTTCATAACCACCAATAGTGTTAATCTCTATCACGCCCTTCAAATTGCGGAGCTGTGGCATAATTACCCACTCTTGAATAGTGAGTAAATCCATCGGCGTGTAAGCCGTACCATCTTTTTTTACAGCACCATCTTCGGCTTCGACCGTATACATGTAAATCTCACCCAAACCTGTCGCAACCGGCCCCATTCCGGGCTCAATTCCAGCAGGCATTTCGCTCTTTATTTCCGAAAGACGTTCGGCCAAAAGCTGGCGAGCAAAATAAATATCCGTGCCCTCTTCAAACACGACTGTCACCTGTGAAAGACCGTAGCGGGATATAGAGCGCGTATAATCCAATCGCGGAACACCGGCAATTGCCGTTTCAATTGGAAAGGTAATACGCTGCTCAACCTCAAGCGGGGTATAACCTGATGCCTCTGTATTAATTTGTATCTGTATATTGGTGATATCTGGCACAGCGTCAATCGACAATCGATTGAAGTTGTATCCACCCAGGATACAGAGACCAAGAACCGCAACAAGGACAAGCCAGCGGTGCCGTATAGAAAGTTCAATTGTTTTTTCTAACATTATTCCGTTTCCGCTTTCATCTTAGTGATGGTGCTCCGCACCGGCTTTCATGATATCTGCCTTAATGATAAAGCTACCCTCACTGACATATTCCTGTCCCGCTTGTATTCCGCTCAGAACTTCAACGTATTCTCCATCGCTGATACCGGTCTGGACAGGCATTGCTTCATAAGAATTTCCCTCTTTCAAAAAGACAACTGTTCTATCTTCCATCGTTTGCAACGCGGACACACGGACAGCAAGAGGTACCGGTTTTTCGGCAACTATAACATCGCCTTCAACCGTCATACCGGGACGCCATAAACCGCTCTGATTTGATAGTGGAGCAATCGCAACCAATGTCTGACTTGCCTCATCCGCCATAGGAAACAGCATATCGATCTTGGCTACCCCTTGTTTGCCTTCATCTAATGTATGAACCCGCACATTTTGTCCGGATTTTATTCTATCTGCATCCTTTGGGAAAATATGGAATTTCGCCCAAACTTCAGATAAATCAGCAATGACAAATAAAGGTTTGCCATTTGCCACATCACCCAGATTGGTATTGCGCTCCAGAATAACGCCATTGATCGGCGCTGTGACGCTATAATCCTTCAAGCTCTCATTTGCTTCAACAACTGCCAGAAGCTGCCCTTTCTCGACTGCCTCTCCTAGATTGACGTTCACGCTACGGATAATGCCGGAAAACCGCGCCCGCACATTTGCTTTTGCATTCTGGTTTATAATAATGCGCCCCGTCAATGCGACTGTTTTGGCAATTGTTTTCGAATCTGCCTGTTCGGTAACAATACCGGCACTATAAGCCATTTCCGACGATATTTCCGTCTTGCTGTCTTCATGCTCTCCATGCTCATCATCATGTTTGTCTTCTGCACCGTGACCATGATCGTCATGAATATCTTGCTCCTCATGCGCATCGTGATCATATTCATCGTGACTATCACCTTCTTCACTATGATCGTTATGATCATCATGCCCTCCACTCTCCGTCACCGTATGTTTCTCATGGGTTTCTTCGTGCATATGGCTATCATGCGATTGCGCATAAGCCACCGCCACAGACGTCGAAAGCGAAAGACATAGTCCGAGGGCTATTACAAAATTACATATTTTCATTGGCTCTCTCCTTCATGTAAAGAGACTGTTTTTTCAACTATGTCCCGATGAACTCCCATAAGAAAATCCGCTTGTGCTTTTGATTCATGCAGCGACAGCAAATTACTCAAATAATCATCTTGGGCTTCATATAACGTTCTTTGCGCAGTCAACATTTGCAGGAAAGAAAACCGACCAGCCTCATATCCTTGCGTAGCCTGATCATAGGCTTTTTGTGCACTAGGAATAATTTTGTCGCGATAGGATAAAACGTTCTGCACAGCTACTTCCAGACCGGTATAGACGTTTTTTGCTGTTTCCGTCCAAAGCAGCTCGCCCGCTCGTTTATCAAACTCAGCCTGCTCTCTCAGAGCATGTGCCTCTTGCCGTTTTCCCTGATTACGGTCAAAAACAGGTAGGGGGAATGATATACTCGCGAGAAACGCGCTGCGATCTGCATCGTTCAACCGCCGCACCCCCAGTCCTATTGTCGGGTTCGGGACAGCGTTAGATTTTGCAAGCTCTGACATCCTTTGCGCCTGCAATTCTTTAAACTTCAAAAGATGTATCTGTGGCAGGTCAGCAATAGATGACAAAAACATATCTTCGGTCGGGAGCGTAGGAAGTGCTTTTAAAAATTCACGACCCGCTGCAAACTGCGTCATATCCGTTGCTGTCAGTCGCTCAAGACGCAGAACCGCATTTCTCAAATCTCTTTCTGCCCTTGCTTTTTGGATACCAGCTGTCTGTTGTTCAATATCTGCTTGTGTATGCTGAATATCTGATGCAACAGCTGCTTTCACGCGTTTTTTTACAGCATCATGCATTTTATCGGCCAGTGTGCGCCTTTTCTCTGCAAGCGCCAGACGTTCTTCTGCAATAATGTACGCCGCGTAAGTCTGATAAGCCTCAGCCAATAAGGACAGCGCCGATGCTACAGCGTTCTGATGGGCAATCGATACATTATATCCGGAGACCTCGCGCCGTAACCGCCGCTTTCCGGCTATTTCAATTTCCTGCGTAAATCCGAGCGTCATCTCGGCACTATTAACACCAGAAAACGGGCCATCGCCAGAAAAATTCTCCACCTCAAATGAAGCTGAAGGATTTGGCCTCAATCCTGCCTGAACTGTTCCGGCTTTCGCCACATCAACAGCTGCGACACCGGAACGTAGTGATGGTGAATTTTTGAGTACTGCATCGAATACAGCAAATAACGGCTTATTATGGTTGGTTTGCGCTAACGCCTGTATAGGAGCCGCCCCCAAAACAGCGCAAATCAAAAACGGAATCCATTTTCTTATCATTTTATTTCATCTCTTTTGCTTTCGTCATACAAATTCGTAGCAGATCGATCCTTTGATCTAGCTACCGTGTAAACAGGCAAAATGCTTTATGAAAAAATGAATTCCAGACGCACTTCGCCCTTAAGCAAAAGTGCGTGGCGGACGGTCAAGTCCGTAAATAATGGAAAGTTTCAGGTTGTCAGATATACCGTACAAATGTTCGGCACATGAAAAATCAACCAAAGTGACAGCAAGAACGGCATTAATGGCATGGGCATGGTGGCAACAATCACCGCAATCATGCTGACTTTCAAGCGGAATAGGCCGTTCTGAATTTTTGTCCTGATTATAGGATGCCGCCGCGATTTCGTTTGTTACGGAAGATGCGAGACCAGCGCAATCCAGCCCCTGGCAGCCTATCGACCACGCAGCTGACGGCAACACGGTCGTACCGAATACAAACATTACAAGAGTTATGATATGAAACACCATCTTCATATCTTTAGAGTTAAACAGAGAGCCTTACTTTGTCAACGGGGAGCAAGCAAAGAACTTGATAAACAAGAAGGTATAGTAATTATTTACAACATCCTTTATCGAGCTGTATCGGTGGGCAAGCTACAGTGCCATAAGAACAAAACACACAGCAATCACCTTGTTCCGGCTTTAGAATTCCACCACACCCTTTACAATCATAAAAATACTGGCAGGAATCCGTTGGCATTTCTTCGGTTTCTTCATGGCCACATTTTGGACATGTGATTGTGGAATGGGTTTCAAATATACCTTTCATCGTATAGCTCTTAAAAGAATGGGTTCCATTTCCGGCCATACAATCGCCGCAGCAATCAGAATTGCAGATACAGTCAGCATGATAGGCACACGCTTTATGAGTTTGCCGTCTTTAGGGTCACAAACCTCTTTAGTTTTTAATTGGCCACGCACAAATAAGAACAGGCCCGCAGCAAACATCAATACGGAAACACTGATGAAATGAAAACGATAAGGATGAAGAACAGCTAAATTTCCCAGCCATGCTCCACCAATACCTATATTAAAAAACATAATGGAGATGATGCAGCAGGACGAGGCCAAAATGGCCCCAAATGATGCAAAGACGCTACCAATAGCGCTGGCCTTGGTTTTGTTAATGTTGAATTTCCACTTCATAGTTCTAATATAAAACCTGTAGTTACTACAGGTGCAAGGATTTTTTTTTATAAGCAAAGATTTTACCAATGGAAAATTGTCTTCTCAGACAAGCGTAAACATTGAAACCACCCGATATTTCGAGATGGAAGGTATCTTACCTGCCCCACCACGCACAGAGGGTGGGCCAATCAGAATACTTATCAACATCATGAACACACATTTTAGTATAAATAGCCAAGCATCGATTTTGACAATGTAATGCAATACAACATATTTAAAGTATTGTTATATATACGTTTTTACGTCCACACATTGACATAATAATTTCTGTATGCCATTATGCCTCTTTAACGGCGGCGACTCAGATTAATGAAAACAAGCGATTAGCCGCCCCGTAGAATACACTGGAAATAATGAGGATAAGATGAAATGACGGATCCAAATAAAGAGCAGTTTTCTTCTGGGCTAAAACCGAGCAAAGAGTTTCTTGAAAGATGGGAAGAAACAAGAACGAAAAGAACTCTTGGTAGATTATTGGAACAATTCCGTATCGCTGCAGGCTTATCTACAAAAGAGCTAGCGAAAGAGATCGGTGCTCAAGAGGATGATATTTCCAGAGTGGAATCAGGCAGGGTGCCCATTAACAAAAACGATGAAAAAATTGTAGCAAAAATAGGTGGCTACTTAAGCGCTAAGATTGCCAATTCTAAGACGCCATAAATGGCATCGCCGCTAAAAACTATATATTGGAAACGGGATTAAAACATGGCCAAAAAATTAAGTGATCAAGAAGTATCAGAGTTTTTCAATCGAATAGGTGTTTCCTCTCCACCAAGCGCAGAGCAAGGCCGGATTGCAGCAGAGTTGTTTGAGCCAGACTTGATAGACAAAGTGCTTAAAATGCCCGCAGATAGATTTTTAATTAAATCTGACAAAGATAATGTATTGAAAGAGCTCGGCTTAAAAAAATAAAACTTGCCGCATATTCCGGTGAAGGGCGTTATCATACTAAATCGCATAACTCACAAAGTTAATCTGAGCAAGCTCTTTACGGCTGCAAAACAGTCTTTGAGAATTTTACTGTTGTCTTTGCATTGAACGCTGGAGCGCGTGTTTTCCTTCCAGCATTTCGCGGCGGTATTTTGCCGCGTTTCAGAACTTCCGAAACCGTCAGTGTCGATTGCTTGAGGCCGGTTGTTGTCACATGCTGCTTCTTCGGCGGCACTGTTTTAACGGTTTTAACAAGGCTGGTATTGCTCTCGCGCTTTAATGTCTCTTTGTATCGCACTTCATTGAACGGCTCACCCGGTGGTGCGGTCACTTTCAGCGGATAAAGCGGCAAGCCGTTTAGATCATAGCTCATATGCTGCACACGTGCGTAAAACGCCGTATTTGCTGCTATTTGCCGTTTCTGTTCTTCCTGCTGCTGTATTAACTGCTCATGCTGCTGCAAGGCACGGTAAAGCTCCTGCTGCATCTGGATCAGTCTTGCCGTATCAGCTTTTTCCTGCTGTTTTATCTCCGCGCGTTTCTTCTGCACTTTTTCGGCCATGATGGTCTCCTGCGCTCTTAAGATAAGCGCACGGATTTTCGCCTTCATATCATCAGACAGCAATGCGCTGTCGAGTGATGCCTGCAAAGAGGCAATATCGCCTGATAATGCCGCAATCTTGCTCTCCAGCACCGCCAACTTCTCTTTAATCTGTTCTTGACTGTCTTTCGGCTTCTCCGGCACAGTCGCGGCATTGATATGCCCGGCAATCTGCTTCTTAAGCTGCCATTCTTCTTCTCTATGTTGTTCCTTGTAGAAGTTCAGCGTTTTGTGCAGATCGCGGCTTTCTTCGAGATGACGTCGCACCATTGCTTCCATCTCGGCACGGTCTCGTCTATGCGCAGTATCCACTTCCTGTTCATTCTGCTTCCTGATCTCGGCATTCTTGCCTGTCATCATATCCCAGATGCCGGACACGCCCTTTGCAAACCGCCCCGCGCGGGTTTTGGTCTCTACAATCCATCTTTCTCTCTGCCGCTCCAGCAGCTCTGCACGCTCTTGGCGTTGGATTTTCACCAGCTGCCGCAGCTCCTGCACAACAGGCTTCTTCCGCTCTTTGAACATCGCCCGTTTTTCAGCCAAAAGCTGCGTTGTTCCTTGCTGCATCCGGCTTTGCAGAAAGTCTCTTGCCTGATCTGCCGTTGGCAGCTCTTCATAGGCACCGAGTTTTTGTTTCAGCTCTTTCTTCTTCACGCCCAGCCAGCGTGAGAGCGAATAAACTTCCCCTTCAAAATCCACCGCCACATAGCCGCGCCTGTCGCCTTTGGCGAGATAATAGCCGCGCTCTTGCAGAGCACCTGCAAAGCTTTGCTTATTGTCCGAACCGTTCCAGCATTCCTGAAAAAACGCCTTCAGCTTAACCGGATCGTCTTTCAGCCGTTCCGCCTGCTGCCATTCATGCAGCGTGTAATTGGTCGGGCTGGTTTCTTCTTTGTTCTTGAATCCCGGCGGCAGATGCCAGCCGTGATGCAGGAACAGCTCTTTGGCAATGGCGTTGAGCTTTAATTTGTAATGCGCCATATTCAGCGCCTTGAATTTTTCGCCGTCATGGAAGATACGCGACCAGACGCAGTGACAATGCCGCCGCCCGTTCTTTTCGTGGAACACGATGACGCGCGGCTGTTCTGACAGACCGAGAGCTTTCTCGACCTTATCAATCGCCTCTTCAAAATCCCCAACCCCTACAGATTCTTCTTTCGGCGGATTAAGGCTGAGAGAAAACAGATATTGCTCGCATTTCGTCAACCGGCTTAAAGCTTCGGCCTCCTGAAAGGCTTCAATCATATCTTCACTGATAAAACCGCGCACCTCATGCACGGTGACATGTTCATTGGTATCGCCGCGCCCAAGGTGCAAAGCCAGGTCTTTTCCGCCTTTTCTCTGACTGGCTTTCAGGATCACGGCGTTTCTCCTGTTTTGGGCTTGAGGCCAAGCGCCGCCACCAATTCTTCGCGCATACGCTTAATATCATCGCGTGCTTCGATGATTGCGGCTTCCGCTTCATCGGACACCTCAAAGGCACCGCTGTTACAGGCCTTGGCCAGCTGGTTGAGATTATTTGACAGCCGTGTTTTGCCGAGTTCTTCGAGAAGCTCGCCCAAAACAGCATGATCTTCGGATAATTGCCGGTAATGACGGCGTGGAGAGGGCTGTTCAAACAACCTCTCGCGGATATAGGCGCTCAGCGTCTTGGTTCCGGCTTGTTGCCGGAGCTGTTTTCGCTCTTCAAACGTTAATCTGAGCGAATAAGGCGGTGGATATTTCCCCTTATCAGCCATCTTAAAACACCTTCTTTTCCCCTATCCTTATATTTTATCACGAGGGCGGCGGTGCTTTCATGTCGCACTGCACAAATTATGGCCGGTTTTCAGCCATTTCTGTGACCTAATATTCTCGCCATTCCGCGCTGTTTTTGCTAAACTCTCCTAATGGAAGGACGCTTAAACCATGCCCGATAGTACGGAATGGATCGCCGCAGCGGAGGATTTAACGCCTGGAGATGTGATCCGCTGGACGGAAAACATCTGGTCTGACCGCAAAAAGGGGCGCGGCAAGGCGGCAAAGCATAAAATTACCGGAAAACAGCAGGTTACGGGACAAATCGAGGAAATATCCGCTGAATTTGTCCATGTGAAGGTGATCGAGGCTGTTATCGTGCTGAACGAGACAGCAAAGCCTCTGAAAACCTATACGAAAGACGAAACGCTCCGCAAAAAGCCGCAGACTTTGCTCAAAGGCGCTGTGCAAAGACTGCCCTGGAGCGATGAAGAGGCAAGGACGATTTCGCGGGAGTAAAAAAGTTTAACAGCACCCGCAAAAACCCGCGCTAGCCTATCAAGTAAAATCCCAGAAAACCTCGAATCGCGCCTGCCGCGCAAGATGTGTTTTGTAGTACAAAACGATCTTGGCAAGGGAGAAACTACTACCCGTATTCTCCCGTTGCATCCCTCTTTTAGGGCCGTTTCACGGAGACAAACATATCGCTGTTTGAGCCCGCGTCAAAGGAGGAGACTGCGCTCTCCCCTTTAACAATACCCCATCGCTTCATGGGCGTTCCTGCCCCTGAAAACCCTGACCAACCCTGTGCGGTTTGGATGCGCACAATTTCATTGAGACCAAAGGGAGCTTTCAGCGCTCCCTCTGGACACCCATCGACCAAAAGCTTTCGCGCTCTGGACTAACGACCAACCGTACGCCGATTGGATGCCACTAGATATTCTCTCCCCCCCTAGAATCCGCCATCCTCCATAATTCGGTATAATTGGATATATTACCAGGTATGGACAATCCGGTATAATCGGGTATATTATCAGGTATGATAAATACTGATTCCATTCAGATCACGCCTGAATTACTGGCTTTGATCTCTGAGATTGACGAGTTCAAGGGTGCATGGCGCGCCCTTAGAACCCTCGCACCCGAGCGCCTGCGTGCGTTGCGCCATGTCGCAACAATCGAGAGCATCGGCTCCTCCACCCGCATCGAAGGCAGCAAGCTGACCGACCGAGAGGTGGAACAACTTTTGGATAAGCTAGAGGTCAAGAAGTTCTCCAGCCGTGACGAGCAGGAAGTCGCCGGATACGCCGAGGTGATGGAAGCGATCTTTCATTCGTGGAAAGATATCCCGATCACTGAAAATCATATTAAACAGCTTCACCGCGACTTGCTGCGTTACAGCGAAAAAGACGAGCGGCACCGGGGGGATTACAAAGCCCTGCGCAACGACGTCGGCGCATTCGACGCTGCCGGCAAGATGATCGGTGTCGTATTTGAAACCGCCACGCCGTTTGACACGCCGCGCCAGATGCAGGAGCTTGTCACATGGCTAAACGAAGCCCGTGAGCTTGACCGGATACATCCACTGCTAATTGTTGCTGTTTTCACAGTCGACTTTTTGGCCATTCATCCCTTTCAAGATGGTAATGGCCGATTGAGCCGCGTACTAACCACACTCCTGCTGTTACAGGCAGGCTATGCCTACGTGCCTTATTCCTCGTTAGAGAGCGTAATTGAAAACAGCAAGGACGGCTATTACCTCGCCTTGCGCCAAACGCAGGGCACGATCCGCAGCGAAGCGCCGGATTGGCAACCTTGGCTAAGTTTTTTTCTACGTGCTTTACAGCAACAAAAGCGCCGCCTAGCCGATAAGGTGGAGCGTGAGCGGAGGGCAATCGCTGATTTGCCGGAACTGGCGATCAAGATTTTGGATTATGTTCGTGATCATGGCCGCGTTACAAACAGAGATATCGTTCGGGAGTATGGCGCAAGTCCGAATACTCTGAAGGCGACTTTTTCATCACTCGTGGAAAAAGGCCTTCTTGCGCGGCATGGGGCAGGGCGATCAACATGGTATGGACTCCCATGAGTGACCTAGTCCAATTCTGATACTATAAGGCTCCGTGGTGGACGCTTGCTGTCCAGTTTTATACCGATTTCTGACCCTATTGAGCGTGGGTATCGCTACTAATGTCTGCGCCATAGGGACAGCAATGCACTATTCTTTCGTCACCTGTAAATTCCCTGAACACCTGCCATTTAACCCTTCTCCCTTTTTTAAGCTTGCCTATCGCCGCTAACCGGCGCGGTCGTCTCTTTTGTGGCGAACCTGACGGCATGCGCCCTGCGGCGCAACGCTTGACGGTCGGTTTCTTCCCCGGCTTGCGCCTTCCTCGCGGAAAACAAGAAACAGCCCGCTTTATCGCGTCCTTCACTTTGTTGCGGCTCCTTTGGAGTGCGCCTTTGGCTTGGTCTGCCGTCTATCGGTTGCCATGAGACGGCCGCGGCGGTCGCGGCCAACAAACGCCAAGCAAAAGGAAGTAAGACAATGACAAAACAACATTCAGATATTTACAGCCGGGTAACGCAGAACATCATCACCGCTATCGAAAAAGGCGCAGGCGATTGGCAAATGCCCTGGCACCGTACAGGAACCGGCCTCAACCGCCCGAACAACATCAATACCGGCAATCACTATCGCGGCATCAATATCCTGAACCTCTGGGTTTCAGCTCAGGCACAAGGCTTCAGCACCGGAACATGGGGCACATACAAGCAATGGCAAGAAAAAGACTGCCAAGTCCGCAAAGGCGAAAAATCTTCTCTGGTAATCTTCTATAAAACAGATGAGATCGAAAACACCGACGGTGAACTTGAAACACGCTATATCGCCAGAGCATCCTACGTCTTTAACGCCGATCAGGTAGACGGCTATCAAGCACCGCCAGCGCCCGTACCGGAAAATCCGGTCGAAATCCTCGATAATGTCGAGAAATTCATCAAGCATACAAATGCAACAATCAAACATACCGGCAACAGTGCCTTTTACCGCCCGGCAGATGACAGTATCACAATGCCCGAGCAAAGCCGCTTTCTCGGCTCCAAGACCAGCACGGCAACAGAGGCCTATTATTCAACGCTGCTGCATGAACTCAGCCACTGGACAGGTGCAAAGCACCGTCTGGACAGAACCTTCGGCAAACGCTTCGGCGATAACGCCTATGCGGTGGAAGAACTGGTCGCAGAGCTGAGTGCTGCATTCCTCTGCGCCGATCTCGGTATCACAGTTGAACCGAGACAAGATCACGCAGCCTATCTTGAGAACTGGCTGGCCGTTCTCAAAGCTGACAAGAAAGCGATCTTCACTGCCGCAAGTCAGGCTGTAAAGGCAGCAGACTTTCTGAAAGCGCTGCAACCGCAAACACAACAGGAGGCGGCTTAGGCCGTCTCCAGAACTCTCTATTCCAAGAATAAGGTGTATTGGTCTTTTGAATAACTTTCAGGTTGCGGTCTATTTTTTTCCTGAGAGGGTCGAGCATTTGCTATTTCTGCTTCAGCCAAATGAAAACCTTGAACGAGGTTTTCCAGTTTACGATTTTTCTCACTCTGCGTAAGGCGAGGTATCTCTTTTGTATTTGTAATCAATAACTCCCGATCTTCTTTTTTAGCTGGTTTACTAAAGTCTACTATTTGGAAGTTAGCGTTTTCGAAATCTGGGTCCTCTAAAAACAAATCATCAATTATTGTCGCCAAGAGCGACTTTTGTTCTTCGGTTAGAGGGTTCGTTTTCCAAAAAATAAAAGAGGGTATATGTAATTGATTGTTTTGTTGATAAACAAGAGGGGAAGAGAATGGTATCCGCAAATCGTGCGAAAGGGGGTAGTAAACGCGTGGCATTTCTTGAATATGATGCGGTGAAATACTATCAACATACTCTTGCATGAGCGGCAGTGCCTCAAGAAAATTATCCGCAACCTTTTGTCGCTTTTCCTTCCTAATTATCCCCTGTGCTACTGTTTCATAAGGTATACCCCATAACATCATATCCCTCATACCAGCTACAAGCGGATTGTAATTGAACGGGATCTTACTGTAGAAGATTTTTATAAACTCCCTTTGAGTTAGCTCAGGCGTTTCCTTACAAAGACGGGCCGCATGTAACAAAGTTGGTATTTTAAGTGTAGCCATAATACAAAAATCCTATATAAAATCCTTAACCAAAAACGTAATGATTTTTATACGCAATGTCAAGGTGGTTTTAAATTACTGTATTCCGTAAGGCGGTATAACTTGGGAGTAGTAAATTTTGATTTCTCTGTCGTCAATTTTCATTCCCGGATTAACGGCGCTTTCATGCTTCCAAACTTTTGCCCATGGCCCATTTTCTGTGTGTGTCAACTCAACTAGCTGTCCTGCTGACAATCGGCTATAAAAGTTAATCACTCTTTTAAGCCAATCTTCTGTTGTTTCATCAAACCGAATGGAGGCAACCACCTTTTTCCCAGTTTCAATATTCAGCTTTTGCGCTCTTTTTGTTATAGGACTGGCATCAAATTCTTTAAACTCTCTGTATACATAAGGAAGGACAGGGCCATACTGCCATGCTTCGAATCTTTGTTTAATTAAAGGACGATCAAAGTCAATTAAAGACCAGACGTGACAAAAGTAGATGATTTTCTGTAAAGCAAGGTTGGTAATTTTACGATCATTTTCATCGCAGATATCAAGAATAAAGTTGGCTATATCTCTACCATCATATGGCATCGCTATTACACCTAAGTAAATGTCCCCGAGTTCGTATCTTGCACTATAGCACTATTTTTACCAACTAAGAATTTTTACTTGCCTTTGGGTATTTTTTTTTATAACTTCGTATAAACAAAACCTTTACCTAATACGTTAAGGAAAAATTTATAAATTGGATGTAAACTTTAAAAGTAAGAAGCTGAAAAAAGTATGCGAAAGCATGAAAGAGCTTCAAAAGAATTTCGGGCGGCAGTGCGCACGTAAAATAGCGCGACGGCTAGAGGTTCTAGTTTCGGCGGATAACTTAGAACATGTGCCGCATACACCGCCGGAGCGTTGCCACCAACTAACGCAAGACAAAGACGAGCTCTTTGCTGTTGATGTAGAAAAACAATGGAGGATTATTTTTATTCCGGATCATAATCCCATTCCACGCAAAAAAGACGGTGGAATAGATAAAGAAAAAATAACATCTATCGTCATAACAGACATATGTGAGGATTATCACCGATGAGCACAAGTACAGAAACATTTATGCCTGATTATATTATTACTCCCGGAGAAATTCTGGAAGAAACATTAGAGGCACGTGGCATAAAAAAGAAGGAATTTGCAGAACGTTGCGGAAGAACAGCAAAAATGATCAGCGAAATCATCGCTGGCAAGGCTGCTATTACCCCTGAAACAGCTTTGCAATTTGAGAAAGTCCTGGGTGTCTCTGCGCGCCTATGGTCCAACTTGGAGGCACGTTATAGACTAAAGCTGGCTGAGGAAGTCGAACACAAGGATTTAGAAAAACACAAGGAAATCTTAGGCCGCTTTCCTGTTAATAGCCTTGTTAAATTCGGATTTTTAGATAAAGAAAGCAACCCGGCTGAACAACTAAAGAAAGTTTTATCGTTTTTCGGTGTAGCATCCGTAGATGCGCTTAGCCAATGGCATAATATCCAAAAAGCTTACTATCGTGCTTCAGAAAAATTCGATAGTAATGAATTTTCTGTTGCTGCTTGGTTGCGCTGTGGCCAGATACAGGCAGAAGATATTGAAACTAAGTCATACAACGCCGATAAATTTAAAAGTGCTCTCAAGAAAATCCGAGAATTAACAAGAGAGCCCATTGATAGCGCTTTCCCACAGGCGCAAGAAATTTGTGCCGAAGCTGGTGTGGCGCTCACTATTATTCCAGAATTCAACGGGACAAGGTTGAGTGGTGCAGCACGTTGGTTAACAAAGGAGAAGGCACTTATTCAATTAAGTGGACGCTATAAGACTGAAGACAGTTTTTGGTTTACATTTTTTCATGAAGCGGGACATATTCTTTTGCACGGCAAAAAAGAATTGTTTATTGACATGGAGCCTGCTTCTTCTGTGATCAATTTAGAAGCAGAGGCAAATAGTTTTTCCCAGAACACTCTCATTCCCAAAGCAGAGTGGAGGGAATTCGAAATGATGTGTTTAAATCCCGATAGTGAGTTTATTGAAACATTTGCCGCAGAACAGCGTATTGCGCCCGGTATCGTTTTAGGCCGATTATTGCATGAAAATGTAATACGCTATCAGTCCTACCAATATAAAATTTTGAGTAAACTAAGAGTTAAACTGGACGAGAAGAGGTTGTTTTCTTTAAGCTCACGCAATAGTGCAGTAAACTGATTTCCTACTTCGGAGGCTTAAAAGCAATCTTGTTGAGCCATTCCAGCTTGGTCTCCAAGATATGCCCGCGCCCGTATTTCGGGCCGCGTGATTTGTGCCCCATCAGATTGTCGATCACTTCCTCCGGTGCCTGAATATCACGCAACCGGTCTTTAAACGTATGGCGCAGCGAATAGAGTGAGTTACCTTCAGACGGATTCAGATTGTTTTCGCGCAGAAATTTATTGATAACATTTGAGGCCGTGTCACCGCTGGAATAGCGTTCCAGCCCGTTCGGAAACATCTTGGCACCGTACAAAGCCGCACCAACTAACGGAATTTGCCGTTCGGAATGCAGAGTTTTCAACCCGCCCCGCGCATTTGATCGAATGTGAATATAGGGGATCGGTGTATCTAACCGAACATCTTCGGGCATTAGTCCGGTGATTTCAGCCACACGAGCCCCGGTGTCGGCCATGATATAGACAAGCGCCCGTGCTTCCTCATTCAAGCCGTTTAAGGCATCGCCGCTGATAAAGACACGCTGCACATATTCCGCCTCATAGGACTGACGACTGTCATCAACAACTCGCAGCTTGATTTTGGCGAACAGCGTTTCGACATCAACAACGGGCGTTATATCCAGCGCCGTAAAAACGATATCAAGCATATCCTTCACATGGCGGAAATTCTTATTGGCGCTGGCCGGTTTCTTGCCCTCTTTGGTGACACGGTTCAACCACCAGTCATGAAAGGCCAGAACATCCTTACGATTGACTTCCAGAATGTTCTTATCGCCAACGGCCTTGATGAAGTTATTAACCGCCAGCTTACGCGGGTTTTCCCATTTGCGGATTTGATGATCGGTCTTACCAACCAATCGATCACCGATTTTCGGACGGTAAATTTCCCAGATTTCGCTGAGTTTAATATCCGGATGTTCTGCCGTGCCGACCAGCGCCGCGCCGAGTTCAACGGCAGCACCAGGCTGTTTGTCTTCCGCCTCTTTCAGAGCTAGCAACCTGTCCACCAGTTCCGCCGCTGAAGCGTTCTCCGACAAGTCGGTAATATCGCGGTAAACAAAACCGTGCATCCGTGCCTTTTGTACCGCATCACGGTAGAGCGTATCGCGCTGCAAATCCGTCGGGGCAGACTGTGCCAGATTACGCCAGAATTTTTCAATCGACTCATTCTGGACAAGTGCGCGTTTTTTCGCCGTTGCCTTATCCCGCGTTTTCAGCGAGATTTTAATATGCCGCCGCGAATCATAGGGTTTAATGTGTTTGGGCACACGCCGGAAATAATAGTAATATCCGTCGCGCTCAATCAGATAATCGGACATATCGCCGCATCCTTTCCGGTCAAAGCCTATCCTTTTAGTATACAACAATGTATACCGAAAAGTATACCGAATGCGGGGTTTGAGGAGGGCTTATCCGGCAACATCATCGGAATAAGTCTTTTTAAAACAGCATGTTAGGGGGAAATTATTTATCAGAATTTACGTAATTTTGGTGCCCAGAAGAGGACTCGAACCTCCACTCCCTTACGAGAACTAACACCTGAAGCTAGCGCGTCTACCAATTCCGCCATCTGGGCATGACATTCTTAGTAATGCTTTCGCTTTTTTTTGTCAAGCATTTCGGTAATGAAAACCGCCCTGAAAACCACCGTGAAATCTAAAGGGAATTTTATCGCGGGCAAAGGCAAAAAACGCCTTGACCTTTCTGGCTTTTTTGCAGTAATGTGCCACGAGCTTTTTCAGCAACGGAAAAGCTGACTGTTTTCTATGGGAGCGCTTAGCTCAGTCGGTAGAGCAACTGACTTTTAATCAGTAGGTCCAGGGTTCGAATCCCTGAGCGCTCACCATTGAAAACGCTTTAAAACAGCCCCTCGTCAAACAGGGGCTTTTTTTATTCCTCCCTGTTTTTTATTGACATAATACATACAGAATCGCTACAATAGCGGCAGCAAGGATGTGCTGCCATAACGCAGGTATCCTTTAAAACAGCCGGTTCTTAAAAATAACGACTGTCATATAAAAGGGGAGTATCCAAAGCCATGACGCAGAAAAAAACCGACTTTCTTGGAAAAGCCGGAGGAACGCTATTGAAAAACGCCGATTACGCCATGGCGGGTCTGTGTTTCGCCTTCGCCATCGCCGCCACACCCGTATTAACGAATATGGAGCGCGGCAATTACTGGATGAAACCCTATTACGGCGGCATGGAAAACGCGAAAGAAATTTACGCCGATGCGCGCAGCGAGGCCTTGACGCGCCTTCAACCGCTGGTCACAGATGAGGAACACGCCGCCGCCGATGCGATGGATAAAAATACGCTCAACGCCTTTCTGTATGAAAAACGCGGAGACGGCGCGGAGTGGAAAGAGATTTCCGATCTGCACTGGCACGGAGTCACACCGCTGCGTCATGCCGAAAAAACCCGCGACATGAACAAAGCCTTCGGCACGGCGGCAGGAATTTCCTTTGCACTGCTGGGCGCGGCTTTTGCCGCGGGCGGAATTTCCCGCAATATGCGCCGCAGAAAACCGCAAAAACCGGTGCGCGGCTTATAGATTCACCGTTTCGGCATAACGGAAACAACCCGTCAGATGGTCATTCACCAGACCTGTGGCCTGCATATGCGCATAGATAATGGTGGAGCCGACAAAGCTCATCCCGCGCTTTTTCAAATCTTTTGACAAGGCGTCGCTTTCCTTTGATGTCGCGGGAACCTCCCCCAGAGATTCCCAACTATTCACCAGCGGCGCACCGCCAATAAATGACCAGATATAATCATTGAAACTGCCGCATTCCTTTTGAATCTCCAGAAACACCCGCGCATTCTTCCGTGCCGCGAAGACTTTTAAACGGTTGCGGATAATTTCAGGGTTTTGCAGTAATGCTTCCAGCGCCTCATCCGTCATGGCGGCAACCGCGGCAGGATCAAAATCCTTGAAGGCGGCGCGGTATCCGGCGCGTTTTTTCAAAACCGTCTCCCAGCTCAGTCCGGCCTGTGCGCCTTCCAGAATCAGAAATTCAAAATGTTTCGCATCATCATGGACAGGCACGCCCCATTCGCTGTCGTGATAGTCCTCGTAAAAAGCCCTGCCCTCGAAAATCTTGCCTTCACCGACCCAGCCGCAGCGGTGGCGGCCATCCGCACCTTCAACGGTCGATAATTGACGCCATGCTTCCGTTGTCACGTTTTCTCTACCGCTTCTGCATATTCGGAGCCAGCGTCTGCCCCCGTTTTTTCTTACTCTGGATTTCCTCATGCGTGCGGGAAATGGCCACAAAACGCTCGGGCGAGGTCGGATGCGTTGACCGGATCTGGATCGCCGCATTTCCCTGCTCCACCGCCATGCGCCGCCAGAATGTCGCCACATTTGACGTATCGAATCCCGCTCGCGCCATGAAATACATGCCGATATAATCGGCTTCCTGTTCAAAGGCGACGGAATAAGACAATGCTCCGGCCTGCATACCGGCCTGACCGAACTGCCCGCCGGTCGAAACCCCTGCCGCGCCCAGCAGCGCATCAATCGCCAGCCCGCCCAGCGCCCCCGTTAAGGCGTTGTTCTTTTTCTTGTCGACATGCGCCATGGCGTTATGCGCCAGCTCATGCGCGATCACCAGCGCCAGCTCGGTATCGCTTTCGACAAAGCGCATCATCCCGCGCGAAATCACGATATTCTGCCCGTCGGCATAGGCATTCAAATTTGACGCTTTCTGATCGATGTAAACCGAAAACGCGCAGCTCTGGACAGGTGTCAGAGTCGTATTGGCAATTTGACCGCCGCGCATAAAGTGAATCTGGCTGGGGCGCAACCCCGCCTGTTTCATCAAGTCACTGGCCTGTTTCAGCCCCTGCCGCCCTGTCATCAGCCGGACACCGTTGATGGAAACCAGCACATCGCCTTTGCGCAATCCCGCCTTATCACCGGGGGAGCCTTTGACAACCTGACTGAGCGTCACCTCCGCCCCAAGACCGAATAACTGCCGCGCCATTTGCTGTTCCTGCGGCGGGAAGGCATCCAGCGTCCAGCCCGACAAACCGTCAAAAGCCGTAACATTCCGCCCGCAAAACGCGGTATTCGCTGTCATCAGCGGAAAGGCAATCCTTGCCACACGGTCATTATCCTGCTCCGCCCGTTTATACAGCAGTTTCTTCTGTTCCAGCGTTTCCTGCTGCACCGCCTGCGCATTCACCTGCGGCGGTGCGCTATAGGGTGCGGCGCAGCCTCCGGGAAGCAGCGTCAACAGACCTAAAACGCCCGCCAAAACAATCTGTCCGGTTTTTTTCAACATGTCTCTTTTCGCCTTATTATTGTGCAACAACATCCATATCGGTTTATATTCTATTAGGAGGTTCTTTGTTTTGAAACAGGTTATTTTATATGACACGGAACGGTATAGATAAAAAAACCGCATTCCGCCGCAATATTCTGGCGGCGCTGCTATATTTCGGATTAGGTGCGGCCAGCCTGCTGCTTGAACTGGTGCCGGAAATCGCCACGCCGATCTGGCCCGCCGCCGGTATCGCGCTGGGGGCGGTGCTGCTATGGGGCAATGCCGTTTTGCCCGGTATTCTGCTGGGTGCCGTTTGCACCAATATCCTCGCCGTCGCGCAGGCCGGTGCCGCCTCATCAGGTGCTGCGCTCCTGATCGTGCCGCTGGGCATCTCCACCGCTGTTTTTATGCAGGCATGGCTGGGCGCAAAACTGGTCAGAACCTGTATCCGTCTTCCCGGCCATCTGGAAAGCGGGCGGGATATTGCGCTTTTCCTGCTGCTCGGCGGCCCCGTCGGATGCCTGATCAGCGCCGCGCTATCGGTAACATGGCTCAATCTCGTCGGCATTGTCGATGAGGGCGCACTTTTCTTTCAGTATTTTACCTGGTGGGCAGGCGATACGATCGGCGTTCTGATTGCCGCGCCTTTGTTCATTTTGCTGGCCTCTTCCACCGCATCCATTTCCGCAAAGCGGAAAATAACCGTCACCCTGCCGCTGATCGGTGTGGCCGCTGCCAGTTTTGCCGTATTCCTATGGGTTAAACATGTCGAAGAAAAAAGTGTCCAGCTCCGCTTTCAGACGGAAGTCACAGGTAAAACCGATCAGGTGCAGGATTATCTTGAAGGTATGCGGAATGTTCTGCATTCCGTTTCCGGCCTTTATGTTGCCTCCGAGGAAGTAACCGCTGATGAATTCCGCATTTTCACACGCCATATTCTCGCGCAATATGACGAGATACGGAATGTGCAATGGGTGCCTTATATCACCGCGAATAAGCGCGCCCTGTTTGAAAGAAAAACCGGCAGGAAACACGGCCCCCGTTTCCGGATTTTGGAAAAAAACAAAGATAGCGCTTTTGTCCCGGCCGACCGCCGTTCCGATTACTTTCCGGTTTTGCTGATTGCGCCGGAAAAAGACTCAAACCCTCCGATCGGCTTTGATCTGGGGTCCGTCGCAGAAAAACGCATCGCGCTTGAAAAGGCCTTGTCCGAAAAAACACCGCAGGCCAGCAGACCCTTATTACTGACCGACGACACACAGGGAATCATCATCGCCGACCCGGTCTTTAAAAACCATGATGATAAAATGAACGGAAACGTAACCGGCTTTGTTGTCGTCACATTGAATATTCCCCATTTGATTGACACGCTGCTGTCGCCGACAAAGACAAACGGCATCAAGATCACAACAGCAGATAGCGGCACAGAGATCTCCGCACTGCCCTCTTCTCCCGCAGAAACACCGCGTCAGCCGGTCTTGCGGGAAATGCGGCAGATAGAGCTTGCCGGACGGTCATGGAATATCACCTATATCGCCACGCCGGAATATTTTTCCGCCTACCGTCCCTGGGCAGTCTGGTTTACCATGATCGGCGGCGTTGTCTTTGTTTCGCTGTTGCAATTTCTGCTGCTGATTATTACGGGACAAACCAGCGCCACCGAACGTATCGTGGCCGAAAGGACACAGGCTTTGAAAAGATCAAATACCGAGCTGGAACAATTCGCCTATGCCGCCTCACATGATTTAAAAACACCGCTCAGGCATATTTCGATCTGCGCCGAATTCATCAATGACGGCGACGGTGACAGACTGGCAACGGAAACGCGGGAATATCTGGAAGTCATCCGCAAAAGCACCAAACATATGTCGGCCCTGATCGACAGCCTGCTTGACTATGCGCGTATCAATCATAGTGACGGCGAACAGGAACGAACGTCTTTGAATGATGTTTTCGACACGGTCAAACAGGATATGGCGAGCGTTATCGCGGAGAATGATGCCTCCGTCACGCGGGATGACCTGCCCGTTGTCCATGCCGACGGCGCGCTTTTATCGCGGGTTTTCCTGAACCTGCTTGATAATGCGCTGAAATATAAAGACCCGGGAAGGCCGCCGCGCATCCATGTTTCCTGCAAACAAAATGACAATGAATGGATTATCTGCGTAAGTGATAACGGCATCGGCATCGCGCCGCAATTTTCCGAGAAAATATTCGAAGTCTTCCAAAGACTGCACCGGAACGCCGAATATTCCGGCACCGGTATAGGTTTACCCGCCTGTAAAAGAATTATAGAATACCACAAAGGCCGTATTTGGCTTGATACGGATTACAAGGGCGGCAGCCGTTTCTGTTTCACCCTGCCGCATCACGATAATGTATAATATACTGATTTAATTAAATAATTTTCTATCCAAAGGATGTATCTTATGAATACCAAAAAACAAACGCCGAATAAAATGCCGATCAATCTTCTGATCGTGGATGATTCCGAACTGGATATCGAAATCGCCCGCAAAGCCTTCAGCCATTGCGAAAACAGCAGCGTCAGCGTTTTCACCGCCTGCGACGGCGAAGCGGCACTGGAATTTCTGACCGATACAAAGAATCCCCGCGCCCATATGATTTTGCTGGATATCAATATGCCGAAAAAAAGCGGCATTGAGGTTCTGGAAGAAATCAAAGGCAATAAGGATCTGAAAGATATTCCCGTTGTCATGCTGACAGGGTCAGGCCATGAGGATGATGTCCGCGCCAGCTATAAACATTACGCCAATGCCTTCATCACCAAACCGGAAAGCTTCTCGGAAATGGTCGATTTCGCGCACCGTATCGAAGAATTCTGGTTTCTGGCAGCCAAACTGCCGCAGGAAGAATAGATCAGTAATTCTGGGGAAGAAGAACGGTGACGCTTGTACCTTCACCGACTTTACTTTTGATCGTCAGCGTACCGCTGTGCATTTCCACCAGCTCTTTCGTGATGGCAAGGCCAAGGCCTGATCCTTCATGGTCACGCGTCATCGCGCTTTTGACCTGTTCGAACGGCAGAGTCACCAGATTGATTTTATCTTCGGGAATGCCGTAACCGGTATCGCGTACAGTGATAACAACCAGTTGTTCGCCCTGTTTGCAGGAAATTTCAACCTCGCCGTCATTGGCGGTAAATTTTACCGCATTCGACATCAGGTTCAGCATAATCTGCATAATGGCGCGGCGGTCGGCGCGGATGGTAATATTTTCGGGCACCTGATCGGCGATCAGGCGGATATTGCCTTCATGGGCGCGGGTTTCGATCATATGCACGGCCAACTGCACCAGCTTGGACAGATTGAAATCCTCAATCTCCAGCTCGTATTTGCCGACCTCGATTTTCGACATATCCAGAATGTCATTAATCAGATTCAGCAGATGCTCACCGCTTTCGCGGATACCGCTGATATATTCGACATAGCGCTCATTCCCCAGCGGGCCGAGCAGCTGCTGCTGCATCATTTGTGAAAAACCGATAATCGCATTCAACGGCGTACGCAGTTCATGGCTCATATTCGCCAGAAAACGCGTTTTCGACGCATAAGCGGTTTCCGCCGCTTCTTTTGCTTCATTCAAAGCGCGCTCATGGCATTTACGCTCGGTAATATCCTGCATAATGCCGAACAGCGCTTTTACTTTGCCGCTTTTCGGATCGGTCTTGCAACGCCCTTCACAATGGATATAGCGCAGCTCTTTCATCGGCCCCATACGAATACGAAATTCCAGAACGCAATCGCTGGCATCGCGGATGGATTGGCGGAAAACACGCAAAATCTGCTGGGCATCCTCATCCGGCATCAGGGTTTTGATGTTCTTCAAACTGGGCTCGAATTCGCCGCGCTTTACGCCGAAAATTTCATAAAGGTTATCCGACCAGTCGATATGGCTGTCCTTCACCACCCAGTACCAATGCCCCATACGCCCGATTTTCTGGGCTTCGGAAAGCTGTTGTTCCTGCAACCGCAATTCCGCTTCATGCTGTTTGCGGTCGGTAATATCGCTGCCGATAATGTAAATATGCCCGCCGATGGATTTCTGAATCCATTCAATCCAGCGCCAGCCGCGGTCTTTGCAACGTGCGCGCGCCTGAAAATCAACGCGTTTTTCTTCAAAATCATCCAGCGCGGTCAGCTTGTTCATTTCAACGCAAACATATTCGCGGTCTTCGGGATGGATCATATCAATAAACGGGATCTGGCGCAGATCATCATCCGTATAGCCCAAGACGCGGTTAAAAGCGTAATTGACGCGCACAAAAGACCCGTCACGGCGGTAAACCGCCAGCAAATCATTCGACAGATTCAGGAAATGGCGCAGCTCACCGTCATCCTGCGAGATATGGCCGATGCGCGGGATGGATAATCCGCTGGTTTCCCGCACCAGCTTCCGGTGCATATGCTGGTTAATGCGTTTGCGCGACACAAAGCGGCTGGCAATATTCGCCAGTTCCAATGCCGTGCTTTCATAACCTGATAACAGTTCCGCACCCTGCGCAACAGCCGCCGCGTTCTGATCGGGATCAACCCAGAACACAACGAAACGCCGCCCGTCGGGCAGGTGAATATTATCAATACGGCTTTGCACCAAAAGCGGGTCACGCCCCTTGCGCTGCAGAGCCGTATCGTAAAAACCGGACTGGATGTCAATGATATTTTGCGGAACACCGCTATCGCCCGACAAAATATGGATGATTTTATCAATGGGACGCGACAGAATTTCGGAGGTGTTGGAACCCAGATGCCAGCTCAGGGCAGGGCTTGCGAAAACCACTTCCCCGGTTTCATCAACAACGCAACGCATCATTTCTGTGGGTTTGGTTCCGACGACTGAGGCTGTATCCTGCTGCAAGCTCATTCTTTCGCTCTCGCTTTCCGCCTGTTTCCGGCGTTCCTTCTTTCGCAGAAAACCTCCCCCTCAAGCCGGTTTTCCTGTTTCTCGTTTTATCGCTTCAAATTATGACAGATTTTACCGCGATTGGCTAGGGCTTATTCCGGCGCAGCGGACAAAAATCCGCTTGCGAATAACGCCGTTAATGCCGCCAAAAGCGCCGGAGCCTCTTTCCCCGATATATGCAGTGTCAATTTTGTCCCTTGCGTTGCCGACAGCGTCAGCAATCCCAGCACCGAACGCCCGTCTACTTTGTAACCGTCGCGTTCCACATACAAAACCGCCTCCGGAAAACGCTGCACCTCCGCCACGATCTGCGCGGCCGTGCGGGCATGCAGGCCTTTTTCATTCGTCACGGTAACGGATTGTGTCAAAATTTTCGGCGGCGCGGGCATGGGGAAAATCAGCCGACTTCTTTTTGTTCCAGCAATGATGTCGCGGCATGGATATATTTCCGTCCGGCTTCCTGCGCTTTTTGTGCCACGGTCTGTAAATCATGGCCGGTTTGACCGCGCACGGTCAAAAGCTCGATCAACAGCGGCAAATTCACGCCCGTCAAAGCCTCGACATTTTCATCCTGCGCGACGGAAATGGCGATATTGGACGGCGTGCCGCCGAACAGATCGGTCAGAACGATCACACCGTCACCGCCATCGGCGCGGCGGACTTTTTTCAGCAATTCCTGCCGTTTTTCCTCAATATTGTCTTTTTCGGCGATGCAAACCGTCTCAATCCCCTCCTGTTTGCCGGAAATCTGTTCGGCAACATTCAGGAACTCTTCTGCCAATTTTCCATGGGTAACGATAACGAGACCGATCATAAAACTTGCGCCTTTTTGATTTATGCGTTGTAAAAGGCATATTACTGCGTTTTTTTGTGTATTTGCAAGCTTGAAAAAATGCGGGAATCATATACTTTAGTAACCGAATTTGATAAAGATAAGGCGAGTAGCAAATCGTGAGTGTCAAAACCGGAACAAAAAAAGGGGGGAAACCATCCTTGAAGAGTGCAGCCAAAAAATCCCCAAAGAAATCTGCGAAGAAGGAAAGCCTGCCCGCCGCGCAGCTTATGACCTTCTTCCGCGAGATGCTTTTGATCCGCCGTTTCGAAGAAAAATCCGGCCAGCTTTACGGCATGGGTCTGATTGGCGGTTTCTGCCATCTTTATATCGGGCAGGAGGCCGTCGTTGTCGGCGTACAATCCGCCCTGAAAGACATTGACACTGTCATCACCGCCTATCGCGACCACGGCCATATGCTGGCCTGCGGTATGGATCCGAAAGGCGTCATGGCCGAGCTGACAGGCCGCGCCACAGGTTATTCCAAAGGGAAGGGCGGCTCGATGCATATGTTCAGCCGCGAAAAGAATTTCTACGGCGGTCACGGCATCGTCGGTGCCACCGCGCCGCTGGGCACAGGTCTGGCTTTTGCGCATAAATACCGTAAAGACGGCGGCATCACCACCTGTTATTACGGCGACGGCGCCGCAAATCAGGGTCAGGTTTATGAAGCTTATAATATGGCCGCCCTATGGAAGCTTCCGGTGATCTTCGTCATCGAAAACAACAAATATGCGATGGGCACCAGCCAGCAACGCGCCGCCGCAGGTGAATTATATAAACGCGGCGAGGGCTACGGCATTCCCGGCAAAAAAGTCGACGGTATGGATGTCACCACCGTTTATGAAGAGGCGCAAAAAGCCGCCGATTACGTCCGCGACGGCAACGGCCCGATGATTTTGGAATTCGATACCTATCGTTACCGCGGTCACTCGATGTCCGATCCGGCCAAATACCGTACAAAGGAAGAGGTACAATCCGTCCGCGCCGAAAGCGATGCGATTGAAGGCATCAAAAAACTGCTGCTGGATGACGGCACCTATTCCGAAGATGATATCAAAACGGTGGAGAAAGAGATCAAATCCATCGTCAACGAAGCCGCGGAATTCGCACAACAAAGTCCCGAACCCGACCCGTCGGAACTGTGGACGGATATCGTACTTTAAAAAACACTGCTCTTTAAAAAGGTATTTGCCATGACGATCGACATTCTCATGCCCGCACTTTCCCCGACCATGACGGAAGGCAAGCTTGCCAAATGGCATGTTGCCGCAGGGGACGAGGTTTCCGCGGGCGATGTTCTTGCTGAAATCGAAACCGACAAGGCCACGATGGAGGTTGAAGCCGTTGACGAAGGCAAAATCGGGAAAATCCTGATTGCCGAAGGCACGGATAATGTCGCGGTCAATACGCCGATTGCCGTCCTTCTGGAAGAAGGCGAAAGTGAAAGCGATATCGGTGCAGCCCCCGCCGCTGCACCTGCACCTGTCGAAGCCTGTGCGGTTGAAAAACAGATGGAGCGTCCGGCTGAACCGGAACGCCCCGGCGCACCCGCAACCGCCGCCGCCCCTGCCAGCGACGAAGATAAATTCTTTGCCGATACCGTCACACTGACGGTGCGCGAAGCTCTGCGCGATGCCATGGCTGAAGAAATGCGCCGCGACCCGGACGTTTTCGTGATGGGTGAGGAAGTCGCCGAATATCAGGGCGCCTATAAAGTCACACAAGGTCTGTTGCAGGAATTCGGTGCCGACCGCGTCGTTGATACGCCGATTACCGAAATGGGATTTGCCGGCGTCGGCGTCGGCGCGGCTTATTCCGGATTAAAACCGATTGTCGAATTCATGACCTTCAACTTCGCCATGCAGGGGATTGACCACATCATCAACTCCGCTGCGAAAACGCTTTATATGGCAGGCGGTCAGCTCGGCTGCCCGATTGTCTTCCGCGGCCCGAACGGTGCCGCCGCCCGTGTCGGCGCACAGCATTCGCAATGCTATGCCAGCTGGTATGCGCATGTACCAGGTCTGAAAGTCGTTGCCCCTTACTCCGCCGCAGATGCCAAAGGCTTGCTGAAAGCCGCCATCCGTGACCCGAATCCGGTTGTCGTGCTGGAAAATGAAATCATGTATGGCAAAAGCTTCGAGGTTCCGACTTCCGAAGATTACGTCATTCCGATCGGCAAGGCCAAAATCGAACGCGAAGGCACAGATGTCACGCTGGTCTCCTTCTCGATCTCCGTCGGGCGTGCTTTGGAAGCCGCCGATGCGCTGGCGGAACAAGGTATCTCTGCCGAGGTCATCAATCTGCGCACATTGCGTCCGCTGGATACGGAAACCATCCTGAACAGCGTCCGCAAAACCAACCGCCTTGTCTCTATTGAAGAAGGCTGGCCCGTCGCAGGAATGGGGTCGGAATTCGCCGCCATTATCATGGAACAGGCTTTTGACGATCTCGATGCACCGGTTCTGCGTGTCCACGGCGCGGATGTGCCGATGCCCTATGCGGAAAATCTCGAGAAGATGGCGCTGCCGCAAATCGAGGAGATTATCAACGCAGCAAAGAAGGTGTGCTATGCCGGTTAAAATCTTAATGCCCGCCTTGTCGCCGACGATGACGGAAGGCAAACTTGCCAAATGGCTAAAAGCCGAAGGGGACGAGATTGTCTCCGGCGATATCATTGCCGAAATCGAAACCGATAAGGCGACAATGGAAGTCGAAGCCGTTGATGAAGGCGTATTGGCGAAAATCGTTATTCCCGAAGGCACGGATCATGTGCCGGTCAATGATCTGATTGCCGTGCTGCTGGAAGAAGGCGAAGATGACGGCGCCGTTGAAAAACTGCTGGCAGGCGGCAATGACAATGCCACCGCACCCGCCGCAAAAGAAGCGGTCAAAGCGGACGCACCGAAAGCCGCCCCTGTGGCAGCACCTGCGCCTGCACCCACCGCCGCGCCCGCGCCAATTCCCGCAACCTCCGCCTCCCGCATTCTCGCCAGCCCGCTGGCAAAACGTCTGGCGGAACAAGCCGGATTAAACCTTGCCAATATTCAGGGCAGCGGTCCGAACGGACGCATTGTCAAAGCCGATATCGAAAACGCCAAAACAGGCGGCACGGCACAGAAATCCGCCGCCGCACCACAAAGCGCGACTTTCGCCCCCGCAAGCTCCGGCCCCGATGCCGCCGTGCTTGCCGAAATGCTCGGCATTCCGCATCATCTACAGGAAAATTCGGGTATGCGCAAAACCATTGCCCGCCGCTTGCTGGAATCAAAACAAACCGTACCGCATTATTATCTGACGGTGGATTGCGTGCTGGATAAACTGCTCGATCTGCGCAAACAAATCAATAACGGCGCAGACGGGCTGTTCAAACTCTCGGTCAATGACTTTATCGTCAAAGCCACCGCGCTGGCGCTGAAAAAAGTGCCTGCCGTCAATACCTCATGGACGGATAATGCGCTGGTCATTTATGACCGCGCCGATGTCTCCGTCGCCGTTGCCATCCCCGACGGGCTGATTACGCCGATCGTGAAGGATGCCGATAACAAAAGCCTGAAAGCCATTTCCGCCGAGGTCAAAGACCTCGCCGCCCGTGCCAAAGACGGCAAGCTGAAACCCGAGGAATATCAGGGCGGCACGATCTCCGTCTCCAATCTCGGTATGTTCGGTATCAAGGAATTCGTTGCCATCATCAACCCGCCGCAATCCTGTATTCTGGCGGTCGGCGCAGGCGATAAACGCCCGATCGTGAAAGATGGTGCCCTTGCCATCGGCACGGTGATGACAGCCACCGCCTCTTTCGACCACCGCGCCGTTGACGGCGCCGTCGGCGCGCAATTCCTTGAAGCCTTCAAGAATTTGATCGAAAACCCGCTGACGATGCTGGCGTAACAGCTGGCCTAACAAAGGATAAAGACGATGGATTTCAACCCGCATATCATGCGCGATATTTTCGACAAAGCCGCCGCCCTCCACAACGGCGACAAAGACAAGGCCAGCGAGTGGATGACCAGCCCCAATGCCGATTTCAACGGCTACGCCCCTTTAAATATCTGCAAACCCTATGAAGGCGCGGTCAAAGTCGATCAATATCTGACCCATAAACTCGCGCAGAAGAATAATCGCTAATTTTCGTTACAACGCGTACAGCGTCATTCTGAACTTGCTTGCAAGCTACTCCCTAAAACAGCATTATTAACAACATTCTCTCCTATCAAAATTCGTATATTATCAGAAGTTGATGGCCAATATTGATGCTTATATTTTTTCGGATACACGCTAATTCTTGATATAGAATCAACGTCAGTACTGAGATACTGAGAAAAATCGTGAATATTGTGTTCCTTGCAAAAGCTAGCAGTACCCTCGTCTTGATAATAAAGTATCCAAGCAAGGGGAAAGTACTTCATTATAAAAAGAACATGTCGGGGCGCTCTCTTGGGAGCAGCCATAATAAAATCCGGTTTCACAATTACGCTATCATACGGGTGCAGCCAGAAACCTACCTTTAAGTTACCCGGCAACCCACTTATTGTATTGAGAATATAATGTTGTAAATCCCTATGCGAAGCATCAATACAACCACGAGAGCCCGTTAAGAAAGCACCGACCAGCGAACGAGCTATCAAGTTCGGTTTACAGTCAATCCCCCAAGAATAGTTAGGGAGATATTTAAATAAGTGTATTTTACTTCGTAACGTACGAGAGAAAGACGCCAGCTCTTTATCAAAAGGGTCACCCAACTTACCATTACAGCTTTTACACAATGTATAAAAATGAATGCCATTTTGTAGGTTGTACTTCCCCTCTCCCCAAAAATAGTGGCTAACACCACGCCCTCTTTTATTCTGTTCAACGCAAGATTTCGGCGGCACATGTGCTTGGCTCATTTTTAGTTTACTATTACAAAGATTGCAGTTAGCGTCCTCTCCTTTCGTTCCAAAAACTTGCACTTTGCTTTTTACCTTCATATTATCACCAGCCTTGCCAAGTCCCACTTACTTTACCCATCCTGCCTATTAATATCAGCCTCATAAGTTCCCATCGTGCGAATACTGCTGGCAAAAAAGGCCATTTCCTCCAGCGCATATTGGAAACGCTGTTCCTTCGGATGCGCCTCGACCTCGCAATAGAATTGCGTGGCAACAAAATTGCCCTTCATCATATAGCTTTCCAGCTTCGTCATATTGATGCCCGCCGTGGCAAATCCACCAAGCGATTTATATAGCGCCGCAGGCCAGTTCCGCACCTCGAAAATCAGGGAGGTAATATAACGCCCGTCCTCGCTATATTCCGTCACCTTCGCATTTTTTGACAGCAGGATAAAACGCGTGGTGTTATAAGGCTCGTCCTCGATATTTTCCGCCAGTACCTCCAGCCCGTAAATCTCCCCCGCCAGTGCGGAGGCAATCGCAGCGGAATCCTTATTGCCGTCTTCCGCCACTTTCTGTGCGGAACGGGCGGTATCGCCATAGACAATCTCTTCCGCCCCCAGCGGCTTGGTGAATTTACGGCATTGCGGCAGTGCATGGACATGGCTGAAAATACGGGTAATATCTTCCAGCTTCGCACCCTTCACCCCCAGCAGACAGTGATGGATCGGCATAAAATATTCTTTTTGAATGTAAAAATCGCGGTTTGGCAGTAAATGATGGATATCGGCAACACGTCCGGCGATCGCATTATCAATCGGAATCATCGCGTAATCAGCCTCTCCCTCCTCCAGCGCATCAAAGGCATCGGAAAAACTGTTACAGGGCAGCGGCTCATAATCCGGCGCGGCGGCGCGGCAGGCCATATCGGAATAAGCGCCCGGGCAGCCTTGATAGGCGACTTTTTTCTTTTCTGCTGACATTATTTTTTAAGTCCTTCGCTCTTACATTATCAGTCGTTTTAATTTAAACAGAGAGAAGCAAAAACAAAAGCCGGAAAGAGTTTTATAATGGAAAAACCCCTTGTCACCATCGGCACGCGCGGCAGCCGCCTTGCCCTGATCCAGACCCATATGGTCGCTGATGCTTTGCGCGCCGCCCATCCTTCTCTGGCGGCAGAGAGCGCAATCGCCATCGAAATCATCACCACCAGCGGCGATAAAATTCAGGACCGCAGCCTGCTGGAAGCCGGCGGCAAGGGATTATTCATCAAGGAAATCGAGGAAGCGCTTTTCGCAGGCCGTATCGATATGGCGGTACATTCCATGAAAGATGTCCCCGCCTTTCTGCCGGATGAAGGCGAAATGGCTTGTATCCTGCCGCGCGAAGATGCGCATGATGCGTTCCTGTCGGTCAAATACGCCTCGCTTGAGGACCTGCCTAAAGGTGCGACGCTTGGCACGGCAGGTGTCCGCCGCAAGGCTTTTGCGCTGGCAAAACGCCCTGATTTAAATGTCGTGCTGTTCCGCGGCAATGTCGAAACCCGCCTGCAAAAACTGCGCGACGGCGTGGCGGATGCAACCTTTTTGGCCGTCGCAGGCTTAAACCGCCTTGGCCTGACCGATGAGATTACCGCTGTGATGGATGCCGATGACATGCTGCCCGCCGCAGGGCAGGGCGCAGTCGGCGTTGAAATCCGCAAAGGGGATACGCGCTGCCGTGATCTGCTTGCCCCCGTCAACTGCCCCGTGACGGCACTTTGCGTCGCGGCGGAGCGCGGCTTTATCGCCGCCCTCGACGGCTCCTGCAAAACCCCGATTGCCGCCCATGCGGTCTATAATGAACAGGAAGAAAAATTGACATTGGAAGGCGCGCTTGCCACCGAAAACGGCGAAATGCTCTGGCATGCCGCCGTCACAAAACCCGTACAAAAGACCGATGACGGCACGGCGAGCGCCATCGGTGACAAGCTGGGGCGCGATATCCGCGCCGAAGTCCCGCAGGATATTCTGGATCAACTGATGGGGCGGGTCGCGTGACGGCTATACGTACACCGACCATTCTGATTACCCGCCCTGCACAGCAGGCTGCGGCACTTGCCGGTGAACTGCAAAGACGCGGTTTTGAAACTTTTTCCGAACCGATGCTGGAAATCCGTCCGGTTTCACACCAATTACCAAAAGACGTACAGGCGGATGCACTGATTTTCACCAGCGCGCGCGCCGCCGCCCATTGGCAGGATATTCCTCCTGAACTGTTGCAAAAACCGGTCTATACCGTCGGCGAAAAAACCGCAGCCGCTTTGAAAAAAAAAGGATTCCGCAATATCGCCGCCACAGCAGCTTCCGCAACAGCGTTAGAGGCTGTTTTTAAAAGAGAATCCGCCCAAAACACCCTGCCTGAAAACATGCTGCATATCTGCGGCAGGGACCGCGCCCATCATTTTGACGTGAAAAACACCAAAATCACGACTTTTACGGTTTATTCCGCCGTACGTGCCGAAAACTTTACAAAAAATTTACAATCCCTCCTGCATAATGAAAAGATAGCTTGTGTGTTATTTTATTCCGTACGTACGGCTGAGAACTTTATCCGTCTGTCAAAAAACTATGAGCTGACGGAAAAATATGGTCAAATAACAGCAATATGTATCAGCACACGTACGGCGCAGGCGATAAAAGACGTACAGTGGGGAAATATCCTCACAGCGGAAAAACCCGACCATGCACATATGTTGCATTGCATTGAACAGCAATTCAGATAAAACGGAAACACATCCCTATGATCAAAAAGAGCTCTCCCCTCTCCGCCGAAGAAATTATCAACCGTTTCGGCGGTATCCGCCCGCTTGCGAAAAAAATGGGGCTGACCCCCAGCACCGTACAGGGCTGGAAACAGCGTGACAGTATTCCGGATAACCGTCTGGAACAGCTGACCGCACTGGCAGAGGACGAGGGGATTGATATCTACGAATCCGCAGCGGAACAGCAATCCGGCAATGAAACCGGAAATATGGCGATCAGCTCCACCACAAGCCAGACCGTCAGCGGCGCAACACCGTCCCCCGCGACAGCGGTGCATGGCAATGAGAAAGCCGTCCGCTATCTTGAAAGCGGCAATGATATCATCATCCCTGATGACCGCCGCGAAGACCGTAACCCCAATGGCCGCCGCTCCGCCAAGGAGCGCCGCTCGGGGCAGGACCGCCGTAAAGGATTGGACCCGAATTACAAAGGCCCGGAACGCCGCGCAGGCGTCCAGCGCCGGACAGGTGTTGACCGCCGCGCCTTTATGGATCGCCGCCGCCGTCAGGTCGTCTGGCAGACAAAATGGAATTTCGTTGAACGGACGATTATGACCGCCTCCGTTCTTTACATGCTGATTGCAACCGCCTTTATTTTTATGATGAAGCCGGAATATGATTCTTTGCAGGAACGCGCACATCGTGTTGCCGCAATTGAAAAACGCCTGAATGATCTCGGCATCGCCTTAACAGATGTTCAACGCGGCAATGCCATTAATTCCCCGTCTTATGCCGGTCTTCTGCATCAGAAACTGGAAAAACTGGAAAACCGCACGGACACGATTTCCAGAACCGTCGGTGCGATCGGCAAAATCGGCGGCGCAACAATCGGCAGCCGTATTGAAAGACTTGAAAGCCAGTATTCCAGCCTGAACGGTTTAATGGACCGTATCGACAGCATGACCGGCTCCGGCAAAAAAGAGAATGTCAATGAATCGGTGAAAAACCTGCAAGGCGTTATTCAACATATGCAAGGTGATGTGAACAGGCTGGATGATGCTGTTGCCGATGCCCGCGAAAAAAATGAAGAACTCGCAAGACTGCTGCAGGATGTCAGCCGTCAGGATCTGGGTGCGGCCGCAATGCTGCTGGCGCTCGGACAATTCCGTGAAAGCGTCGGCAGCGGTCGTCCTTTCAAAGATGATCTGCAAATCATCCGCGACCTTGTCGGCAATTCTCCGGAGTTATCCGCCGCAATCAATAAAATGGCGCCTTATGCCGAATCCGGTATTCTCACGCCTGATGCACTGCAATCGGAATTCGGCGATTTGGCAACGGATATCGTCGCCGCCGGATTATCGGGAGAAGATTTATCCATCAGCGATCTTGCCGCCCAGCGTTTCAGCAGTCTTGTCACTGTCACCAAAGACGGCGAACGTATCCTGACGCCCAACCATCCCATCACCAATGTCGTCAATACGGCACATGCACAGATTTTAAAAGGTGATGTCCGCGGTGCGGTACAAACCCTGCAAAATCTTGAAGGACCCGCCGGAAAAGCCGCAGAAAAATGGGTACAAAAAGCCCGCGCCGCCCTGCTGGCCGAGGATGCGAATATGAAGATCAGTCAGGATATTCTGCGACGCCTTTCAAACGGCAGCGGAGGACGCGCAGGTTCCGTCTCCATCGACAGCATGGAAAACTTTATTGACCGTAATTTCCTACAGCCTCTCGGCATCCCGAAAGGCGGAAAACCGCTTAATCTGCAATGGGACCCGACAAAAAACCCCAACCAGCAAACCGTCATAGAGTTTGATTAACCGATAAAAAGCGTTTAAAACGTCTATAGAAGGTTTTTAAACAGGCTGGAACAATTATGATACGGGCAATCTGGTTTATATTACGGCTGGGTCTTCTGGTCGCTGCGGTCGGATGGGTGATGGCCCATCCCGGTGATGTCCGTATCGACTGGCAGGATTACACGATTGAAACATCCACACAGTTCCTGCTGTTCTTTATCACTTTTATTGTTGTGCTTTTTGCACTCGGCTACCGTTTTTACCGCGCTTTTATTTCCGTTCCAAAGGCCGTCCGCCATTACCGCGAAGTGCAAAGCCGCGAAAACGGCTATCTTGCCATTACCCGCGGTCTGGCTTCCGTTGCCGCAGGTGACGGCACAGGCGCCGCCAAACAGGCAAAACGCGCAAAGAAACTTCTTCCCGATGCGCCACTGACGGGTTTACTGACCGCACAAGCCGCCTTAATGGCCGGTGACACTGCCGCCGCCAAGCTGGAATTTGAAACCCTGCTGGATGATAAACACGCCTCTTTCTTCGGGATTCGCGGCTTGATGAAACTGGCCGCAAATGAAAATGATTATGCCCGTCTGGTCGAATTGATGCAGCATGCGGAGCTGATCGCCCCGAAACAGCCATGGATCGTTGCACAGCTTTTTGAAAATGAAGCCACGCAGGGGCAATGGCAAAAGGCCGAGCAAAGCCTGTCCAAAGCCGTCCGTCTCGGTGCTATTGACCGCATAGCGGGCGAACATCACCGTCAGGCACTCCTGCTGGCGCGCGCCATGGAAACCGAAGATCAGGACATTCTGCACACGGCAATCAGTCTGGCGAAAAAAGCCTATCGCATCGACCCGTCTTTTGCGCCGGCAGCTGTTTTCTATGCCCGCCTGCTGCTGGAAACCAATAAGCAACGCGCTGCGATCAAAGTGGTCGAGAAAACATGGGAAACGAACCAGCATCCGGATTTACAGGAATTGTGGCATTCCATGACACCGGCGCTGCGCAAGAAAGATGCCAGCGATTTGGACCGCGCAGAAAACCGCTATTACTGGGTACGCCGCTTGTTCAAAAAGGCACCGCATAGCAGCGCTTCCGCTGCCATATTGGGGCGCGCGGCCATGGCTGCGGAAAAATGGGAAGAAGCACGCGGGCTGTTCAAACAATCCGGTGACTACCGCATGCTGGCCAAGCTGGAACTGGTCGATGGCGGTGATGAAGGAAAAGCACGGGAATGGCTGGAAATGGCCGCCGAAACACCCGGAAAACCCGCATGGGTCTGCCGCTCCTGCGGACAGTCCGGCAAAAAATGGAAACCGTTATGCCGCGGTTGCGGTGCGTTTAATACATCTGTCTGGGCGCTTTCCTCCGGCGTGGGCGGACGGCGCAAAAATCCGTCTCCTACCATCAGCATCGACGCTCCCGGCGACGGCATTATTGCCCCGCCGACACCGCAAAGTTCTGGAAAATAATAATTTACTGACATCCCTATGGGAATCTCTTATACTGCTGACACGTAAAAACGTTTCGTAAAAGAGCCTCTTACAGGCAGGCTCTCAAAAAGGAACAGCGGCGCGTCAGCTTTTCGCTTGCGCCGTTTCGCGAGAAAGGCACCCGAATGAGCACGAAAAAACGCGTTTACACGGTTTTGGTGATCGACGGGGGTGGTGTACGCGGGTTAATTCCCGCAAGAATGTTGGAAGAAATCGAAAAAAAGACGGGTAAACATACATCCGAGCTCTTCGATATGATTGCCGTGACCTCGGCAGGCGCACTTGTCGGTGCCAGCCTGACGGTTCCGTCCGCAGATGACCCGAAAAAACCGCGCTATACCGCCAGTGAAGTTCTCCAGACCTTCAAACGCGAAGCGCCGAATATTTTTCCGAATATCAAATTCCGTAATATCAAACATTTCGTTCCCGGTGCGGACGGTTATTATGATGTCGAGAATTTTGAGAAAATTCTGAAAACCCTTTACGGCGAAACAAAAATGGGCGAAAGCCTGACCGATCTGATTGTCACGGCAACGGATATGAAAGCCTATCGCCCGGCCTGGATTCAAAACATCAAAAAACTCTCCGATAAGGACGGCTGGCGCAATATGGATTTGTGGGAAGCAGTGCGCGCAAGCTGCACGGCACCGTCGCTGTTTCAGGCAAAATATACCTATACCGCCCCCAATCCCAATACGCCGGATGTGCGTGAGCGTTATACCTTTTTAGACGGTAATATCTTCAGCGCCTCCGCCCCGCGTTACGCCTATACCAAGGCAAAACAGGCGGCACCGCCGGATGCGGAAATTGTTGTTGTGCATATCGGCACGGCCTTTCAGAAACTCAGCGCGTCTCCGGATGAATTTAATAAAGTGTCACCCATGACACTGCTGAAAGAAACCGTCGGATTGATGATTCATATGAACGGCACTGCCGTATTGGATGATTTAAAATCCGAAATCGGTGACCGCTTGTTCAGTTTTGACCAGTCGATTGACAAATATGCGCCTGATATCAACCCGTCGATTCGTCTGGATGACGCTTCGGAGAAGAACCTGAACGCCCTGCTCGATTATTCCGAGCGTCTGGTTGAGGATTACGGTGATGATCTCGACAGGCTTTGCGAAATTCTGAAAAGCAAAGTCTATGTCGATCAGGCCTATACGCAAAGCCGCGCCGCATTGACGGAGCTGACCGATATCCTGGCCGATACCAAAAACACGAAAGAGCTGAATATCGCCTATACCAAAGTGGTGAAATATTCCAGCGATGTCGATGTCACAGATATCCCCGCGGAAGACCGGGATATTCAGGAACTGGCCAAGAACCTTGAGGAAGACCATTTAAACCAGCTGGACCGGGTTGTCGGCGTCTTGCGTGAAAGAAAACGCTATCAGGAAAAACCGACCAGCAAATTCAAAAACGGGCTGAAAGCGGTCTTTATGCCATGGACATTGTGGAAGAAAAAAGATAAACCTGCCAATGACAATCCTGCCGGAGATACCGCAGAGAACAAGCCGTCTCCGCAGCAGAAAAAAGGCAAGGCTCCGAAGCGCTGATCATACGGCAATAGCGGCAGTTACATTAAGACAAGAGGAGGGTGAAACTCATGTCAAATTTTGATCTCATCGTTATCGGTGGCGGACCCGGCGGCTATGTTGCCGCTATCCGTGCCGCACAGCTGGGTATGAAAACCGCCTTGGTTGAGCGTGAACATCTGGGCGGCATCTGCCTGAACTGGGGCTGTATTCCGACGAAAGCGCTGCTCCGCTCTGCCGAAGTTTATCACCTGATTCAACATGCTGATGCTTTCGGTCTGTCGGTCAAGGATGTCAGCATCGATTTCTCAAAAATCATCAAACGCTCGCGCGGTGTCGCGGCACAGCTCAGCGCCGGAATCGCGCATCTGATGAAAAAGAATAAAGTCACCGTCTTTAACGGCCACGGCAAACTGGCCGGCAGCGGCAAAGTCACGGTTGAAACACCGGATAAAAAAACCGAAACCCTGACGGCAAAAAATATCATTCTCGCAACAGGCGCACGCGCACGCGCGCTGGAAGGCAAAGAGCCGGACGGCAAGCTGATTTGGAGCTATAAGGAAGCCATGACACCGGACACGCTGCCGCAATCACTGCTGGTCGTCGGCTCGGGCGCAATCGGTATCGAATTCGCCAGCTTCTACCGCACGCTTGGCGTCGATGTTACGGTCGTTGAAGTCATGGATCGTATTCTGCCGGTGGAAGATGCGGAAATTTCCACCTTCGCGCAAAAACAGTTTGAGAAACAGGGGATGAAAATCATCACCTCCGCCAAACTCGGCGATTTCAAAAAAGGCGCAAATAACGTCACCGTCCCGCTCGAAGCAGGCGGTAAAAAGCAGGAACTGACGGTTGACCGCGTTATCATGGCGGTCGGCATTGTCGGCAATGTTGAAAATCTCGGTCTGGAAAACACCAAAATCAAAACGGACCGCACGCATGTCACCGTCAATGAATGGTCGGAAACGGGTGAGAAAGGCGTTTATGCCATCGGTGATCTCGCAGGACCGCCTTGGCTGGCGCATAAAGCCAGTCACGAGGCCACAATCTGCGTTGAGAAGATCGCAGGCGTCAAAGATGTTCACCCGCTGAAAACGGGTCTGATCCCCGGCTGTACCTATTGCATGCCGCAGGTCGCTTCTGTCGGACTGACCGAGGCCGCCGCAAAAGAAAAAGGCCATCAGGTCAAAGTCGGACGCTTCCCTTTTATCGGCAACGGTAAGGCGATTGCTTTGGGTGAGCCGGAAGGCATGGTCAAAACCGTCTTTGATGCCAAAACCGGTGAGCTGCTCGGCGCCCATATGATCGGCGCGGAAGTCACGGAACTGATTCAAGGCTACGGCATTGCCAAAACGCTGGAAACGACCGAGGCGGAATTGATGCACACCGTCTTCCCGCATCCGACCCTGTCGGAAATGATGCATGAATCAGTGCTGGATGCATACGGCCGCGCGTTGCATTTCTAAATACCCTTTCTGCCAGTTGGTGTCATTTGACATATTAATAAAACAGGCGTATCATTTTTCTCATAATGTGATTCTAAAAGGGATATAATGATGACCGTTCAATGGACGACCGCAATTAAAGATAATGTGACGGACTATTTCACTTTCCAGCAACAGCAACTGAATGCCATTAAGGATACACAAAAATCGGCGGTCGTCTCTCTGTTGCAGCTAGCTTTCAACAGGCTGACACATAAGCCTGATGTGCTTTACAGAACTATCTGTAAAGATTTTGATCTGCAACCATATAAATCTTTACAAGATATCATGGCGACAGGATCCGCTGTCGATCCGAATTGGAGGAAAATCGCAAACAGCGCGAAGGAAAACGGGTTCGCTGACACTGCCTCCTTGATTGAAGAATGCATCACAGATGCCGTGGCGATTTTACCTTCTGTTTACCGGAATGGCACAATCGCAACAATGCAAAAATACAGAAAACCGACACAACCATCATAAAAAATGGCAACCTGTCACGCCTGTTTTATCTAAAAATGCTGCGCCTTAATCGGTGGCGGCAATGCAGCAATGGATTTCTTTGGGGAGAAGTTCGGGTGTCTCATCCTCGCCAACCATGCGCAGTTTCGGCGCTTTCGGAATAACATTTCCAATGCCCAGATCCGGCACATTATTTCCGACGACGAAGATGACTTTGGCTTGGCTTAACTGTTTCATGACGTAAAAGACCCCGTTTTTCAAATGATTGTTTTAAAAATAAACATTCACAGCTTTTGCAGATTCCGAGTATTAACCTCCTTCTTCTCTCTGCAATGTCACATATGAATGCAAACGATAGTACAGCTAAAATGTTAACAAAAATTTTAGATTTCTGTCAATTTTATTTCTATAATGGGTGTTTTTTTCAAAATATGCGCAATATTATTACAATAATGCAGGAGTTTTCCACAATTTCGCCGGATAAAGCAATATAGGCGGCAATCCGCTCGAATCGCTTTGCTGCAACATGAAAAGAAAAACGGCGCAACAAATGCTGCGCCGTTTTTAAAAAATATCCGCATTTTGATTACATTTTGCGGCCCGGACGGCGCAGCTTCTGGCGCACCGTCATCTGGTTCACCTGGCTGACCACCTTTTGGAAATCAACCTGCCCGCGGTCACGGTTTTGAACATTGTTCCACAGGATATGCATCTCACGCAGACGGCCTGCCCAGATTTCCGGTGCAAAGGCTTTCTTCAACTGGCGTTTTTCAATCAAAACATCCAGCAGCGAGACACCGTTTTTATTCGGCTTCAGGAAGTCCTGTACTTGCAGCGTATCGGAATCGCTGCGGACAATATCGAGAACCTTATCGAACTGTCCGGCTTCCGCCGCCACCATTAAGACCGTGTTTTCCAATGCACCGCTTGTCTGGCGCAGATGTGCTACTTTCAGATCATCCTTTTTGGACTGCAATTTCTCGCGCACGATGTCCATATTGTCCCATGTGTCACGCAGACCGATCGGAAGAACTTTGCTCTGCTTGCCGTCATTGGCGACAATCGGCGTCGTCAGCGAGGATGCCGTCATATCTTCATTCAAAGAGACATGCGAACGGTATGTCATATTTTCCACATCGGCAACGACCGTATCGAAACTGTTGCGGCCGCTCAGGACTTTTTGTGCCGGCGGCAGATTATCCCACAACCCGACCATTTCGTCGACTTGTCCGATCCAGAAGCGCGGCTCGAAGACTTTATGCAGCATTTTATGCTGTGCGGCGCGTTCCAGAATAGACGGCTTCCGGCCGCGTTTAAAGGTCAGCTCTTCAATACCAAAACTTTGTCCCGTCTGCTGCAGACTGTCGACAATTTTATCGTAATACTGCCAGGCCGCGGCATTGTGGAACATGGTGTCGCCGTCTTTATTGACGAAGAGCAGATCTTCCTTTTTCAGCGGCGTGTTGTTTTCATACAATGTCTGCAAAAACGCATCAAATGTTCCGCGTTTGGAGAACATATCCGGGATGGCTTTATAATCAACACCGATTTTTTTCAACGATTCCTCGCGCAACGGCGTCTGTTCATCCAGTTCCAGCACTTCGCGTTTCAGTTTCAGCGGCACACGTCCGTCTTCATCCTGCGCCAGTTGACCGCGCTTATTCGGCGGAATGTAATACCACAGATTTTCCATTTCTTCGAAACGGCCTTTCCAGACATCGGCGCTGAACAATTTGTCCACTTTGTCATGGCTGACAACGCTTTCAATCAGCGGACGCTGGTAATAAGAGCCTTCTTTCACCGTCAGGAAATCATCGGCGGTAAATTCTTCACCGTTATCACGCAGAATTTCAACAATATGATGGAAATTATCCCATGCGCGCGAAGAGCCAAGGAAATATTCCCCGCTTTTATCCGCACCCAGAAAATCTTCTTTCGACAGCGTTTCGCCGGCCTCTTTCAGCTTTTTGTAAAGCCCCATAATATCGGCGCTGCGGAAGGCATCCTGTTGGTAATCAGAAGCTTTGGGGTGTTTGCACAGTGTCGCAATGAAAGCCTGTTTTAAAGAACTGTCATTTTTTTTGTTATCAGGCATCGCTTTGTTTCCCTTCTTCTTCTTTATAAATCACTTTGCTCACGGCGTAACGGCGACAAATTCGCGTTACCCCGGCCAATGTTACAAGCGCACCCTCTGGAACAAAAATCGTTCCCACCTCCGGATCTTTGAACGCCTCTTCAAATGTGCGCAGAGTCGCAGCAGTTCTGACGTTCGGATCGCCTTCTATGATAGAGGTTTCCCATCCTTTATCAACAAAATAAAGCCGTGATCCATGCGGCAATATTTCCATCGGACCTGCTTCCATCGCCCGCAGCCGTGCAGCCTGCCGTGCCACGATATCGATATTACGCTCCGTCGCAGCAGCCTTGTCCCGAGATGAAGAAGGGGAGCCTCCGCCTGCGGAGCCTCCCCCCTCATATCTTTCTTTCGGGTCACTGTTTTTTTCGGACTTGTCTTTCTTTTCCGTCACAAGCGCGTCCTTGATCATGGTGTCCGTTTCAGTGCCGGGCCTAGCGCCTTATCAATCAGATATTGCGCGGGGCTTGTTTCGCAACAAGATATTTACCGAGGTAAGGCTCGTAAGACAGAAGAATATCTTCCATGCTTGCCTTCTCATTATGCTCGATAATCTTGCTTTCCGGAACATCAACAGGATCGTTACGGAACAAGAGAGCCGAGCGGACATTGTTACGCGTTTCCTCGGATGCGCCGCGCAGGATGTCATCCAGTGCTTCGCGCAGTTGAGACGCCGCGTTCTTGTCATTACGGTTCACATGTTTCACGCCGACTTCGCGGAACAGGGTCGACAGACGTTCCGATGTCTCGCCACCGACAACCAGTGTTTTCTGGCTGTTGTTGTTGACGATAATATGAACCGGAACGCGTTCTGCTTCGCCATTCTCGTTTGTGGCTTTCACCACGACTGTCGTCGCGCCGATACCGGTATCCGAGTTGTTCTCAGCGATTTTAACATCATCATCCAGGATCATGTCACCGGTGAAGGGCGTTACCGTACGGGTATCGTCTTCAACTGTGCCGCCTGCTGCGGTGATGTCTTTCTTCAGCGTTGTGATATATGTGTCGACTTCGTCTGTGTCCTGACCGAAATCTTTCAGCTGCGCCTGTTCCTTCTTCAGAAGGTCCAGAAGCTCTTTCTGTTTTCCGACCAGATCATCATCGCCACCGGCAAAGAAGCCGCTTGCATCATCGTCACTATCAGCGGAAGCCGAAGGTTGCTGTGCTTTCAGCTCTTCGATATCGCTTTCAAGGTCAATCCGCTTTTGCGCGTAGTTGCTCTTCATCAGCAGCAGCGCAAGGTGGTTTTCCTTGTCCCAGACGGCTTTCAGATTCTGCTCGCTCGCTTTCGGGAAGGCCAGCGTCATCATCAGAGCATCATGGTCAACCAGTTCTTCCGTTACCGGCTCAAAGTCGCGGTTTGCTTCATTGGCAACATCGACTTTTTCCGCCGTGATAAAGGGCTGCGAAGACAGCGTTTCGACATCCGTATTCGGGATAACGAAAGTCGCATCATCACTGCTGAGCTGTGTTTTCACACGATCCAGCGTTTCCTTGATCTGCGCAACAGTTACAATGGCGTTGTCATCCTGCGTTTTCACATCCGTATTGCTTTCACGGACATAATCGGCAAACATTTTCTGCGCCAGTTTCATCTGCTCTTTCGGATCGGTCGTCGCAAACAGATTGATGTTCAGCGATGCCTCGACAGATTTGACGTTACTATGTGCGCCTTCCTGCAGGTGCAGGTCTTTCAGGCCGCACTGTTTCATCAGCTCTTTCAGATGCTTGTACAGAACCGGTTTACCGGCAGCACCGGAGGTTTCATAGATTTTATCCGCAAGCAGATCGGTCAGGCGCGTACCATAGTTACGCTCGACGCTTTCCTGCGTACGCTTAACGCGTTTTGCAGGTTTTTCCGCCCATGATTTCGGATCAAAATCAACATCCTCGTTGCTTTCGCTTTTCGTCATGCGCGCACGCAGCGGCATCGCATATTGCAGATGCTGGATGACCTTACGGAAGTCGATACTGACTTCTTTCTGGTATTCCTCATCCACCTCTTCAACAAGGTTTCCGTCTTTGATCAGCGCTTTGTCCGGATCCGTCAGCTCGGCCCAGCCTTTGTAGAACTTGGCGAGTTTCTCGGAGGCTTCCACAACATTCTTCCAGTTTTTCAGAAGCGATGTGTGGATTTGCGGAACATTGGCTTTCTGCTCTTCCGTCAGACCGGCAGTACGCCAGTACAGCAGCATTTCCGTGAATTGCTCGGGATCTTTATCCGCTTTGTCCTTAAAGGAATGGTAAAGCGTCGATACCGGCAGACCTGTCATGATCTGGCAGATACGGTGCTGCCAATCCATCAGGGACGGTTTCGGAATCGTCACCGGAGACAGACGGGAATAGACCGATTTGTTCAGCGAACGGGTTGTCGTACCATCTTCAACCGCGTTACCTGTCATCACGATACCCCAGCCCGTTTTCGTGTTTTCACGGCGGAATGTGTATTCGCTCGGACCACTGGTCTGATCTTTGTTTTTCAGCGGGTTAACAACTGTACATTCGTCAATTTCGCCATTGGCGAATTGCAGGAATGTTTGCAGGGCGTTATCCGTGCCTTCTTTCGATTTGTTGTACTCGTCATAAGTCGAGAAGTTGCCTTCTTCAAAGTCGCGAATCGCGAGACCGAACTGCGAGTTCATACCCAGCGCGTTTCCGCCGGCACTGTCCAGACCTTCAAGCTTGCTGACTTTCGTCAGAACCTGGAAAGCTTTCTCGACATTATCCGTACCGGATTCTTTCAGGCCTTCCCAGTCAATGACCAGTTTACCTTCATCGGTTTCCTCGACGAATTTGCTCGGCAGACCGCTTTTCAGCAGACCGTAGGACAGCGGCTGCAACGCACCGGCTGCAAGACGTTTGTCAATTGCTTCGGGAAGCGCATCACCGGCACCGAAATCCAGAACCATCTCGAACAGAAGGTCGTTCATGTTCTTACCGCCGCAATCGAAGATTTCGACAGGGCGTGTGGATTGTGCGCGGCCGACCAGACCACCCAGGAAGGATTTACCGGCACCCGGATCACCTTTCATAAAGTAGATGCGGCTTTTGCTTTCCGGCTTGATCATCTCGAGGATGTCTTTCAGCATCGGCATCATACTGGGCGTAGGCATATCCCGGTACATCATACCGATGACTTCCTCGTAAGGGCGCTCGGAGTAAAGACGCAGAGGCTCTTCATCATCTTTAATCTTACCAAGGCGCTGTTCGATAGACTGATGTCCGTCCTCGTCAACGACAACCGTTCCCCACATCGGGTAAGGGCGTGCATTCGTGCCGAGTGCGACCTCCAGCTTATCGACGTCCGCGTCCGTCAGATCGGAGATTTTCTTGTGCAACAGTTTATCTGTTCCGTTGCCTTTCAATTCACCTTTTTTCTTTGCCATCTTGCCTACCTCTTTCTTCTTTTTTTAAGCTTTGTTTTGTGTTCTCTTTGTTTCTGTTCCTAAATAAATACGGTTCCTGTAAACCTTATCCTACCATCTGCGTCCGCCGCCGCGTTTCTTCATCTCATTCGCCGCTTTCTTCATATCACGACGTTTTTTCTGATGCGGCTCGGCTTTAAAGCTGCCGCATTTGCGGATCTTGTTCAGCAGCAAGCCGACAATCGCCATCGGAACAGCATCACCTTTATTTTCGATGACGGTACCGATTTCTTCATTCGGTTTACTTTTCTTGCCTTTAAAGGTCTTGGCCATCCGTTCCATTTCGGACGAACCGCCGCGCGGCTTAATAATGGCCGTATCCATCGTGACTTTGTCACAGAATTTAAACAGCGATTGTAGATTCTTAACCGATTCCGCCTGATCGCCGATATCACCATCGGACAGAACCAGAATATGCGTAAAGCCGCTCAATGTATCGCCTTTGCCGCGCTGTTCGGAAATCGTTTCCGCCGCACGTTTAATCGCAGGCGCCAGATCGGTACCGCTGTGCAAACCGCTACGCATTGCCTGCATAACCTGACCGATTTTGGTGCGGTTATCGCCGGGCTTAATCTTGATCGGCGCGTTTGAATCGCCCCACATTCCGACATAGACATTCATCTTCATGTCTTTACCGGCAGCCGCTTCATACAGAATCGCACCTGCCTGCAGCGCGCTTTCCAGCGGGCTTGCACTGGAGCCGCCGCCCATACCCATAGAGCCGGAACCGTCAATCATAATCAGAATATCGATCTCGGCCGGGATTTCGTAATCATCATCAAGGTGGAAGCGTTTCAAATCATCTTCCTGCACATCACCGATCGCTTTTTTCAGCGTCAGATGCTTATGCGCCTCCATGTTGAAGCGGTCCATAACTTCGCCATCCTGCGGCAGAATATCCATCGAAGAGGATTTCTTCTTTTTATTCTGCATTTGCAGATCCTGTACGCGCTTAAAGACCTTCCGTGTCTGCATGATCGGGCCGCGCAATTCCGCAACACGTTTCTCATACTGTGTCCAGTCCTGCTTTGCCAGTTCAGACAGTGATTTACCGTCACCGGTTCCGGCCTGATCGCTGGATTCGCTCGGGTCACCGGATTGATCGCCCTTCTGGCCTTTTTGACCATCCTGACCGTCTTGTCCGTCCTGACCGTCTTGGCCATCCTGACCTTGGCCGTCCTGACCGTCGCCGTCCTGGCCGTCCGCATCCTGACCTTGCCCTTCTTGGCCCGGCGTTTCAGCAGCATCTTCAACATTCGGCATATCACCGGCACCGTCAACAGGAACCGTGCTGTCTTCATCGGTTCCCAGCTTGCCTTCTTCAGGCGTGCCGTCACCGTTTTGACCTTGACCGTCCTGCTGGTCACCATTCTGATCGCCGGATTGACCATCCTGACCGTCTTGGCTGTTTTGATCGCCGTTCTGGTCACTCTGCTGGCCATCCTGACCGCTTTGATCACCATTTTGGTCACTTTGCTGGCCGTCTTGACCGCTCTGATCGCCCTTTTGGTCGCTCGGCTGGCCGTCCTGACCACTTTGATCGCCTTTTTGGCCGCTCTGGTCGCCTTGCTGGCCTTGCTGGCCTTGTTGACCCTGCTGGCCCTGTTGACCTTGTTGGCCCTGCTGACCATCCTGACCGTCTTGACCATCTTGGCCGTCCTGACCGTCTTGGCCATCCTGATCCTGACCGTCCTGCTGCTGTCCGTCCTGCTGTTGCGGCGGACCATCCTGATTTTGCAGATGATCGTTTTTATTTTCGTCTTTATTCTGTTCGCCGTTCTCAAGCTGTTGCTCAACCTGCTCGGCTGTTTGCTCCAGAATTTTTTCGATCAATTCTTCCGCGTATAAATCCCAGATATGCGTGATAATCTGATTACGCTTTTTATCGTTTTCACGGATTTTGCGCTCGATCACATCATCGCCATACAGACGCTCATGCTGTTTCGGCTGCAGATTTTCAAGACCTTCATCACCGCGGCATAAATCCAGCAGCATTTTGAAATCGGGGTGGTCAACGCCTTTCGGACCGCCCGCCGTTTTCTTTTTCAGCGACTCCAGCGTCCGCACCTGATCCGTATCAACACCGCCCTGTTTCCAGGCCGCATCGTCATTATCAAACAAACCGTTATTCTGGAAGAAGCTGATCCGCACCGTGTGAACAAGGTTCAGGTAACGCGCCAGCTCTTCTGACATGTTATTGCCTTTTTTCGGCGGCGGCATAAAGCCGAATCCTTCGGAGGTCACGCCGGAATTATTCAGCGAGACACCGAAATCCTGCATCCGCACCTGACCCAGATTATCCACATATTTATTGACCGTATTGCCTTCAGCCGCTTTAAACAGCATATGGCGCAGCTGCCATTCGGCGCTCAAGACACGCATTTGCTTATACTCGTCTTTCGACAGCTGCGGGCCTTTTTTCGCAGACGCTTTGCGTGACTTCACCAAAAGCGGCGACAGCTCTTTATAAACTTTCTGCATCCGCTCGGGATAGCTGCGTGACAGATAGGCGTAACCGATCTCGCGCATCACATCGGCACGGGCGTGCTCGAAACCGACGACAAGGCAGTGCATGAAGTCGATATTGATTTTATTGCTGTTCTGGTCGTATCCGACACCGCTGCCGGGCTTACCCCATTTATATGCGGTATGGCGGTGACGCAGCACTTCCTCGACATTCTGCGAATGCGACAACAGCTCCTGCGTTGCATAGCTGCTTTCCGTCAATTGCTTCCACAATCCGGATTTTTCAAGCCCCTGCCAATCGACAGGCTTTTCCCATTCACCAAGCTGGTCGGGGTTCAAAGCAAGATAGGTCAGACCCGCGCCCCACAGAACCTGTTTGGACGGGGTGTTGATTTGCGGACGTTTCGGTGCCTTACCGGATTGCAAAGCCTCCAGCATATTTTGCACCTCGGCCTTGAAATCATCATTCTGGCCGGGAATCGTCGCAACGAATTTTTTAAGATCTTCAAGACCGAATTCCACGGGAGCGCCGGATTGCGCAGCGCGAAACGTCGAGGCCAGCATGACACGGTGACCAGTCAGCGGCTCCTTCAGAATATTCTGAAGTTTTTTGCGTTCCTTATTGCTGTTCTTATCTGCCATTTACGGCCCCCTTCTTCAGGTTTTGAGCGGGTTTCTGACTTTCCCATCCGAAAGCGAAACCTTCTTCATTATGCTCCGGCCGGAAAGCTGTCAGGCGGTTTTCTCTGTTCAGATTTTATTAACCTTTACCTTTTACACTTTCCATTCAAGAACAGGCGAATCACATCAGAGAGGTTTTTCATAATTTCTCTATATATTCCAGCGAACTAAGGTGGTCTTCCCTTGGGAATCATTACCTTTTGTGCGCTTTTGCGCCATTTCTCGAAGCAGTCATACCCTAGACGATTAAAAACTCATATACAAGAGAAAAAAAGGTATATGTGAAAAAAAATAAAACAATGATGCGGTTTTTTTACGTTTCCATTGCGAAAATTACAAAAAAACCGCCTATACGGCAAATTTTATACTAAACGCCGCTGCGGCGATCAAAAGCAACAGGTGAAGAACCGCCGCAAGACGCAATGCCGCCCGCAGCGCTTCCGGCTGCGCTATTCCTTCCGCATCCGCCGCTTCCTCTCCCAGAACCGTCTCCGCCGCTTTTACCCCGATATACCAATGCGGCGCGGTCTCGCCGAGAATCACCCCCGCGGCAGAGGCCATCACCGCCGTCACCGCCAGCAACCCGTTTGTCAGCAGCGGCAGCGGGTCCTGCCGCAAATCCGCCAGCGCCGCCCGCGGCGGCACGCGAAACGCCGCCAATGCCGCAACATATAGCAGCGCCGCCGTTATCAGACCGGGCAGTAAATCCATTAATTGCGCCGCCAGACGAAGCGGCAGGGTGAACAGAGAATCGCCCTGCCGGGGCAGAACAATCAATGCCGCCATCACAAGAACATAGGAAAACATGCCGTAAAGCCCGGCCAGCCAGAACCAGAACAGCGGACCCGTCAGCAGGATATTCATATAATATCCTGCCGAAACCGCCGCCGCCTTTATATAAGGTGACATTTCTTTGGAAATACGCGGCACCGGAATTCCGAGACAAGCGAAAAGCCGTACAATCTCCGCACGTTCCGGCGGCGTTTCCCCGAGTCTCTCCAAAAGATGTGAGTGGATCTTATGGAGACGCGTAAAACCAAGACAAATATAGAAACAGACAAACAGCACTGCGCCTTGCGCAAACATCAGCAGCGCCGTCACAAATGACCAGACCCCGCCCAGTATAAATCCGCCCGCCAGCAGAAACAGCAATAAGACGATGCCGCGCAGCAATTGTGTGACCGCCCCTTTACCGCCGTTATTCAACAAGCCGGCAAAAACCAAAACGCCGCGCTCCGCCATCCGCCACAATAACGGGCGCGCTTTTCCGGCATTAAAGGGAAAGACCGTATCGACAACCCATTGCACGGCCAGAACGGCGGCGATCACAAAGGGCGCGGATGAGAAGACGGCGGAAAAATCAAAGCTCATGGATATGTTCTTTCTGAATATACTCTGCCGTCACCATGCAGCATCATTTGCATCTCTTCCGGCAGATCCGCATCGAAAAGCGGTAAAAAACTTTTTGTATAGGCGGGGTAAAAGCGGAAGTCCCACCATTCCTGCGGCAGCGGCAACAGCTCCATACCGTTTTGCGCCGCCGCATCCAGCATCGCATCCGTCAGTTTCCTGCGGTTTTCAACAATCAGATTGTTATAGGCTTCATCCTCTGAAAAAGCGGTATAATCCCGCGCCGCCGGATTATTGCTGCGGTCTTCCGAAAGATGGTCAAACCGCGTCCCCATATCAATCTCCTCGCCGTTTTCCGTCAAGGGCAGCAGATCAATCGCCATACCGCGCGGATGTCCGCCATGTCCCGGCGGCGATAACAGCCGCGGCTCTTCCATCCAATGCGGATTGGCGCGGACAATCGCTGTTTCCTGCATAGCGGCCTGCGCCTCGACGGGACGCAGCGAATCCTTGATCTCCAATATCCAGCCATATTCCTTGTGACAGATTTGCGCCGCCAGCAGTGTTAAGGCCACAATATCCTTATGTCCCCATAATTTCGCATCCCCGCGGTATAGGGCACATCCGAAGATATTATCGCGGTGTTCAGGCTGCGCATAGACAAGGTCAACCGCAATCGGCTGCGTCGCGGTAAAATCATCAAATGCCTGTAAATCCGCAGGGGGTATCTGTTTTTGTTTCATTCCGGCACAATTCTCTTGTATAATGGTCTTTGAAAGACATCTGTTGAGCGGTTTTTATATTAAACCGCTCAACAGATAGCCCGCAAGCGCGGGCCGCCCTTTCGGGCGAAGCCTGCGTGGCAGCTGAACGCGGATTTTGTATTTCAAAATACAAAATCCTAATTTAAGGAAATATTAAGCTTTTTGAAGGATAATTCTAGTGTATAGCTTAACTTTAGGAGATTCCGATATGGGTATGAAGGACAAAGGTGAATTGCGCGAAACGTCGCTGTCGCTGTTCTGTAAAAGCTTCGGCAATAACGAGCTTTACGATATGTCCGGTATGGAAGGTATCGATGACGGGTTGAACGTCAACGAAACCAGCCGCGCCCCGCGTAAACCGGCGAAAACACGCTGATCAATGCGCCATCATACGGCAGGGCTTGCGCGAAGGCGCAACCCGCGTTAATCTGACCCGCGAGACAATCTTTCGCGGGTTTTATTATTCATGACATCAAAAATTTTCTGCGCCATTGACACCACCGATTCTGAAAAAGCCGCACAGCTTGTCCGGCAGGTGTCCCCGCATCTGGGCGGTATCAAACTGGGGATGGAATTTTTCTATGCCCTGGGGCAGGACGGCGTGCGCCGCGTTTTGGAAAACGCCGCCGAAGATACCGGTTTCTTTCTGGATTTAAAACTGCATGACATTCCCAACACCGTCTCCGGCGCCGTCAAAGCCGTTGCGCCTTTAAATCCCGCTTTTCTGACCATCCATGCCGGCGGCGGCAAAAACATGGTCACCGCCGCTGTCGATGCGGCAAAAACCCACGCGCCCGCTATGACGATTCTGGCCGTAACGGTTCTGACACATATGACCGCGCAAGACCTGCAGCAAACAGGCGCCGGAAATGACACCGAAGCGCAGGTTCTGCGCCTTGCCGAAACAGCCCTTGAAGCCGGGGCGGGCGGTCTGGTCTGCTCGCCGCTGGAGATCGCCGCCCTGCGTCAGAGATTCGGCACCGCACCCGTCCTGATGGTTCCCGGCATCCGCCCGGCGGAAGAGCGCGTCACACAAGATGATCAAAGCCGGATTATGACGCCTAAGCAGGCTTTTTCAGCCGGCGCAAACCATCTGGTTATCGGACGCCCTATCACACAAGCCGCTGACCCCGCCGCTGCCGCCGCAAAAATCGCCGCGGCAATTCCCCCTTGCACGGCCGCCGCGTAACCGCTACACTCCGCACGGGTTTTTCAGCAAAATAACACAGGATAAAAGCATGAGCTGGCTTACCAATTACGTTCGTCCGAAAATTCGCGCCCTTGTCACCAAGAAAGAGGTGCCTGATAATCTATGGACAAAATGCCCGTCTTGCGAGGGCATGCTGTTCCAGCGCGAGCTGGAAGACAATATGAATGTCTGCCCGTCCTGCAATCATCACATGAAAATTTCCGTCGCAGCGCGTCTGAACCTGCTGTTCGATAACGGCAAATACAGCGAAATCGAGCTAAAGCACGAACGCGATGATCCGTTAAAATTCCGCGACCGCAAACGTTACCGCGACCGCCTGAAAGACTCCCGTCATAAAACGGGACGGCAGGACGCCATCATTGTCGCCAAAGGCACAATCGGCGGCAATGCCGTTGTGATTGCCGCCTTTAATTTTGACTTTATGGGCGGGTCAATGGGGGCCGCCGTCGGTAACGGCCTTCTCCGCGCCGCCGAAATCGCCGTGGAAAGCAAGGCCGCCCTGATCGCCATTCCCGCATCGGGAGGCGCCCGTATGCAGGAGGGCATGCTGTCACTGATGCAAATGCCGCGCAGCGTGATTGCTGTTGAAAAGGTTAAAGATGCCGGCCTGCCTTATCTGGTGCTGCTGACCGATCCGACAACCGGCGGCGTTTCCGCATCTTTTGCCATGCTGGGTGACATCCACCTTGCCGAGCCCGGCGCGATGATCGGCTTTGCCGGCCGCCGCGTCATTCAGGAAACCATCCGCGAAGAACTGCCCGACGGTTTCCAGACCGCAGAATATCTTCTGGAACACGGTATGGTGGACCGCGTTGTTTCCCGCACGCATCTGGCACGGGAAATCGGCATTATTCTCTCCATCCTGATGCCGCAAAAAGCCGCAGAGCCCAAAAACGGCAAGAAAAACGGTAACGGAAAGAAATCTTCCTAAGCCTGCCGAAAAAATGTAGACTGACAGGGTGCGCAGATATTTTTTCTGTGCATTTTCTGTCACATCATGCCAAAATAACATCAGCGTTTTGGATATCTCTTTCAAGGTAAGTGCCGCATGCTTTACGTACAACAATCTTTAGGACCAAATGAAGAAATCCTGATGGGCGCAAGATTCCACTGGATGTACACCGTCAATGCCGTTATCTGGATTTTGATGGGAATCAGTGCGGGCTTTGCGCTCGCCTATGGCGCCATCTGGTGGGAAATCAGCCAGCAGATCAAAGCGCAATTCCCCAGCCTGCCTCCCGAACAGTTTGAAAATGCGAAAAAATTCATTCTTGACCAGCAGGGCGGCTATCTCAAAATTCTCTGGGGTCTGCACCCCGCTGTCCGCTTTATGGTGATGGGCTTTTTCATTATGGGTCTGTTTATTTTCGCCAGCATGATGATTGTGAAAGCGACAACGGAAATCGCCATCACCACTGACCGTCTTGTCTATAAGCGCGGATTGATTGCCCGCCATGTCGGTGAGCTGAGTATCGACCGGATTGAGGGCGTGACGGTCAGTCAGGGGATTATCGGCAGGATGTTCGGCTATGGCCGCGTGGTCGTGCGCGGAATGGGGGTCGGGGAAGTCCTGCTGCCGCCGATTGATTCACCGATTGATTTCCGCCGCGCCGTGCAGGAGGCGCAAAATGTGCAATCACGCAGTAATGTGCCATCAAAACCGGATGAATTTTAAGCCGGCAGGCATCTTTCAGCTGTGCCGGTCCTGTTCCGTAACGGGCGGCAATGTCATCACGGCAAAAGACACCGGCCTGTCATCTTCTTCCAAAAATGCCGCAGCCGCCTTTTCCAGTGATTTTATAATCATCTGATAGATTTGCCGCTGCGCCGTGTCTTCCGTAATAATCTCCCAGCCCAGCGCGGTAAAAAACGGCAAACCCGCCCGTTCTTTGGTCAAATTTCCGCTGGTCACCAATACATCCATCTGCGGCGAATCCTGCTTTGATGAACAGAAGCCGCGCGCCGAATCCGTACAATGCGCAATGATGCGGCGGCTGATATCCCCTTTTGGCGGATGACCGTCCCGCCATGTCACGACAAGCGGAGAAAACAAAGCACAATCCCGCCCGTCTTCGTCCGTGAACTGCGCCAGATTGCATTTATAAATGCAGATTTCCCGCCCGTCATGCAACACGCGCACAGCATGACTCGGCAAAGCGTTAAAAGATAAATCCAGCGGCAAAGCCTCAAAAGAAAGCGTGTCATCGCTTGCCCTATGTGCGGCAATCCAAAGCGGCAGATCAGCGAAAAACTGCAGAGGCTGATAAAGCTGTTGATAATGTGCTTGCGTCACAACTTTAACAGTCCTTGCAAACAAATGGGGGGGGGGGAAAGAAATGGCGCGAGTGACGGGACTTGAACCCGCGACCTCCGGCGTGACAGGCCGGCGCTCTAACCAACTGAGCTACACCCGCACATTTCTTAGGCTTTGCACGTCCCGCCGCAAAGCGGCTTCCGTGCATAGGGTCTCTTTTTAAGAGAGATTCATAAAACTGTCAATAATATTATTCCACCAAACAGCCCGGTCATGCATTTTAATGCTGCAGCGCCGTGTGCAGCACATCCCAGGTCATTTGTCCGGTCGCCGCCAATAGATCAAATTCGGCCAGAATCACATCATGGCGCGCAGATAAAAGCGCCAGCTCGGCATCCAGTTTTTCCTGCTCGGCATCCAGCACATCCAGCGATGTACGCCCGCCCAGTGTAAATTCCGCACGCGCACCGTCCAGCGCCAGCGCCTCGGCATCCACCTGCACCTGACGAGCATCGGCCTCGGCTTTTGCCGCTTGCAGATTTTCCCAGGCCGTTGTCACGCGGCGGGTTACTTCACGCGCCGTATCCAGCGTTTCCATCCGCAATTTATTGCCGTCATGCCGCGCCTGATTCAAACGGGCCGTCGTACGCCCGCCTTTATACAGCGGAATACTGGCCTCCAGAACAATCCGCGACTGATCCTGATAATCAATTCCCGGCGCAAAAACGGGTTTATAGGTGCGCTGCGCCTGTCCCGTCAAAGTGACGGCAGGATAATATTCCCCCTTAATCGCGCGCTGCGCCTGCCGGTTCGCGCTTTCCTCCAACTGTGCCGCCAGAATATCGGGGCTGATCTTTCCTGCGGCCGCCAGCGCGGTTTCCAATGTTGCCAGTGACGGCAGATGATCGGCCAGCACCGCCTGCGGCAGGGAAATACCGGAAATATCCGGCGGCTGTCTTCCGCTGACGCGGACATAATCCGCCACGCTTGCCGCCAGATTACCGCGCGCGCGTTGCGCCTCGGCACGTGCCGCCGCCAGACGCGCTTTGGCCTGATTAACATCCGTGGCCGTATTCGCGCCCAGATCAAAACGCGTATTTTCCGATTCCAGATGTTTTTCAAGATTGGTGATGTTTTTTTCCCGCAGCCGGACATGCTCATCATCGCGCACCAGCGCAATATGCGCCTGAACCGCCTCCAGCAATACATCATTTTCTACGCGGCGGTAACGCTCGCTCTGCGCCTCGGAAAAATCCTCCGCTTCGCGGATACGCGCCATAGTGCTGCCGCCGCGGTATAAAGGTTGCGACAGCTCAAAACCGACATCTCCCGTCTCCCCGTTCAGGGAACCGAAAGCCCCCGGCTCCGTCAGACTGCTGGTCGCGCTTGCCCGCGCGGACAGGGTCGGTAAAAGCTCACCTTTTTGCTCGCGGATATAGGCATCCGCCTTTTCCAGACCGGCACGTTCCGCCGCCAGACGCGGATGGGTCTGATGCACATGTTCCAGCACGGCAAAAAGTCCGCCGTCATTTTTCCGCACCGATTCTTGCACCGCCTGCTGCGCCGCTGCCGTTGAAACCGCCGTCCCCGTCAGGGCAAGCAGCGCAACAACACCGGTTAAAACCCGTATGAAAGCGCGGGGGGTCTTTTTTATAAAAGGTCGCAAGAATCGTGCCTCCGTTCAGAGCCGGACTGCTAAAAGGTGAAAAACGCCTGATCTTCAAAACCCGGCGCAGGATAGGTTGACGCATCAAACAGATATTCCGTCGTGATAACGGCTTTTGTCTTTGTCACCAGAACAGCCTGTCCGGTGCCGTATTCCGGTCCGCGCAATACCGTTACCAGCCGCCCGCCTTCGGCAAGCTGGTCGGTAATATGCCCCGGCACGCCGGGAACGGAACCGTTAATTAAAATCACATTAAAAGGCGCCTGCGCCTGATAGCCGTCACGCGGATTGCCATGCACCAGCGCCGCATTGCAAACATCCATGGTTTGCAACTGCACATCCGCCTGTTCAATCATATCCGCATCCTGGTCAACGCCGATCACCGTCATCGCCAACTGTGCCAGCACCGCCGTGGAATAACCGCTGCCGCAGCCGATATCCAGCACTACATCATCCTGCCGGATCGCCGCCGCCTGCAGCAGCCGCGCCAGAATCACCGGCTCCATCAGCCAGCCCGCTTTGCCCAGTTTGATATCCTCGTCGATATAGGCAATACCCTGCAGATAGGAGGGGACGAAATATTCACGCGGCACGGTTTCGAAGGCATTGATAACCGCCTCATTCGTGACTTTGCTGGGGCGGATCTGGCAATCCACCATATTTTTGCGTGCCGTACTGAATTTATCCACCGCGAGAGACATTTGCTTGGCGCCTTTTTGTTTTTTCTTAATGTCGGAGTTTTATCACAAACCCTGCTTTCACTCTACGAAAAAAACCGCCGCAAAACAAGCGGCGGCGGAAGCTTAATACACCCGAATATATCAGGGGCGTAATTTTAAAAATTTTTTATTTCTTCAATAAATGCCTCTACCAAACAAAATATCGCCCACTATGTTGCAACAGTAGAATTTCGTCACATTCTAGCGCCCGGTTTCTGTGTTTGCGGAACGGTTTTCATCCGAACCTCCCTCGCCTCTACGGCGCCACCAATTCTGTCCATCAGCGACTTTTTACCATCTCTTTTTTCCTGTTCTGTCGGTTTTTGGAAGCTTCCTATAACGCGCTGAAGATAAGCCTTATTTGTTACACCGGCAGCATCAAATGCTTCTTCTACGAAGTCTTTTGTCGAATTCCACGCCCCCGGCTTTACATCCGGTGAATCAAAACTGTCACAAAATGCTTCGATCTGCTTGGGCGTCAAACTGTTTTCTTCAAGTCTGCGAACCACGTCCTGCCGCAACTCTCCCTGTAAAACAGGTCCTGCACCCTTACACTCTTCAGCGCGTTGGCCTTCCAGATCCTTTACCCACTCTCTTTCGTCTTCTGTCATAAGATAACTCCTCTACGGAATAAATACATTTATCATATTGTAAAGAAACAGGTTTAACAAAGCGTTAAGCCGCGGCGGGATTAAAATAACAATGCGGTCGTAAAGAAATAAAAGGCGGTCAGGTAAGTCACACCGACAAAAACCCCTTTTACCCAGGCTTCGCCGCGTTTCAGACCGGTATGCGCCCCGATATAGGCACCGATTCCCATCGTCACCAGCAGCGGCAGCGCATAGGCGAAATCAAGATATCCGTGCAGATAAAAAACGACGGAAGAAGCGGATGCCGCAATCACCCAGGGCAGAGCCCCGGTCGCCGCCGATTGCATAACAGTAAAACCAAAAAATGTCAGCGACGTAAAGCGCTGCATAACGCCCGATCCGCCGACAAAAAATCCCGCATAAACCGCGCATAGAAAATACAGCACCATCCCCAGCACGGTTTTCTTTTTGCTGCTTTTCTGCCTCTCCACCCCCAGACGGGACTGAAAAGCAATGATCGAAGCAGCGAAGACCATCAAAAAACCGACCAGCGGCTTTAAAATATTGTCGGGCGTGTTGACGACAACAAAGGAGCCGATGACATTTCCCAAAGCCGTCAAGGCAATCAGGGGCGGCAGAAAATTCCACACCACCTTGCCGTCGCGTTTAAGCCGTGTAAAGGTCATGGAGGCGCTGCCGATCGAGGCAAACATGGCGCAGGCGACCGCCGCTTGCGGCGACAATCCCAGCGTCAGCAAAAACGCCACAACCAGAAACCCTCCCGAGGCGGTCAGCGGTGCAAAAAAACCGATAAACAGCCCAAAAAATGCGACCAGCGGCATATGGGGAAAAGCAGCAATATCCGGTATCATTTAGGAGAAAACTTTCCTCCTGTTTTTTTCCGCAAGGCTGATTGTGGCGCGGATTTTTTCACCGCTTTATTGCCATTCGCCGCGGCACTTTTAATAACGCGGTTTTTAAAGGCATCAATATCAAGCTTTTTGCCTGTCACTTCTTTGACCAATTCATCCGATGTATGGCGCGGCGCTTTGCTGTAAACATTCTCTTTCAGCCAGTCAATCAGCGGCGCGGTATTGAAATCGGCAATCGCCTGCTCCAGCTCCGGTTTTTCATCCAGCGCGGTTTCAAAAATCTGCGCCGCCATTAATGTCCCCGTCAGATAGCAAGGGAAATAACCGATTTTACCGCCATACCAGTGAATATCCTGCATCGGGCGTTCCGTGATTTTTTCCCCGCAGCCAAACAGCGCGTCCTCTTCCTTTGCCCATTTCTCCGGCATATCCTGCGCCGATCTGCCGCCGTCGATCATATCGCGGGCGGTATTATAACGCAGTGCAATATGCAGGGGATAAACCTCTTCCCCCGTTGCGCCGCGCAGCAGCGACATGTCCTGTTTCTGCAATTGCTGGAACAGCTTGTCCGCCGTCAGATCGGGAGAGCTGATACCGAAATCCTCTTTCAGAGTCTTCACCAGAAATTCGGCAAAGCCGCGGCTGTGGCCATAGGCGTTTTCAAAAATCAGCGCCATGGATTCATCGGTCGATTGGCTGGATACCTCCGCCGCCGGCCCTTGCAGATACTCCGCAGGCGTATGTTGACGGTACAAGGCGTGACCGCCCTCATGCACGGCAGCCAGCGCCGCATAAGTGAAATCATCCTCCTTATAGGACATCGTCATCATCACGCGCCCGCTTTCCCCGAAACAGGTCGGATGCGGCCCGTCACGGAATTCCAGCGCGTCCATATCCAGCCCCATATGGTCCAGAATTTTCCGGCATAATTCGCGTTGCACATCTTTGGGCAATGCAAAGAGCGGGTCTGTTTTCTCCGCTGTCTCTTCTGCGGGGGGCAAGCCGGCGATACGCGGCTTGATAAAACTTTCCAGTCCGGCGACCATTTTGTCAAAATGGCGGACATCGCGCCCCGGATCAAATTCATCCATCAGGGCTTCATAAGGCGAAGACAAGCCAAGCTTTCCCGCCTTGTTCTTGCCGAAATCGCGGCTGATTTTCACCAGCTTGTCAAAAGCGCCTGCGACAATACCGTAGTCACCTTTCGCTTTTGCCTTGCGCCACTTCCCCTCCGTGGAAGACATTGCCAAAGCGCGGCGCACCAGATCACGCTTTGTGCCGCTGCCTTGATGTATCTGGTAATGTTTCACCCGCTTTAAATGCGCCAGACGCACCGGATCCGTTTCCGCATTCATATTTTCAACGGCTTTTTTCAGCTGTTTCTTATTCACAAGACTGTGCAGCGATAATTCATTATGCAGGAAACTGACGGCGGCAAAATTCCGAGCCAATGCGTTTTCCGCCGTCAGCACCTTAAAAATAAAGCGGTCGCGGCGGTAAACCGCCTCATTGACCTTCTTTAACAGCCTATCGCAATCCTTGCCTGCCATTGTCTCTCTCCTGTTCTTCGGGTGGGAGATAAAAATTAACGTATTTACCCCGCAAAGACAAGGATGTGAATATCCCCTCTTTCCATCACAGGACTCTTGACATCCCCTCCCTCTTTACAGAAAATACGCTTGACCTAGGTCAAAAAAGCGCGTATCCGACACCATAAGAAATAAAAAGAATAATCTCTCGTATTAAGGAGGCTCCCCGTGATAAAAACCAGACTGTTTTCGCTGATCAGCAGGCTTTGCGCCGCCGCGGCGTTCCTGACCTTTTTGCCCGGCACAGCCCGTGCAGAGGTTGAAAATCTGGCAAAACCTTGGCAGATCGGCCTGTCCCAGCCGGGCTCTCCGGTTATGGAGCAGATCGTCGGGTTCCACAACACCCTGCTTTACATCATCACGGGTATCGTCATTTTTGTGATGCTGCTATTGCTTTACGTTATGATTCGCTTCAATAAAAAGGCCAATCCCGTTCCGTCGCAAACAACACATAATGTCGCATTGGAAGTCGTCTGGACATTGGTACCGGTTCTGATTCTGGCGATGGTTGTTATTCCTTCGATGCGGCTGCTGTTTTTCGTCGACCGTATTGAAGAAGCCGATATGACGTTAAAAGTCCGCGGTTTCCAATGGTACTGGGCCTATGAATATCCCGATAATGACGGCATTGCTTTTGACGCGATTATGGTTGCCGAGGAAGATTTAAAGGAAGGCCAACACCGCCTGCTGGACACTTACAATCCGGTCGTGCTGCCGACAGACACCAATATCCGCGTCTTGATCACCGCTGAAGATGTATTGCACTCATGGGCGGTTCCGGCACTGGGCGTCAAGAAAGATGCCGTTCCCGGCCAAACCAATGAAACATGGATCCGTATCGAAAAACCCGGAAAATATTACGGACAATGTTCCGAATTATGCGGTGAAGGTCACGGCTTTATGCCGATTACCATCCTCGCCGTCACGCCGGAAGAATTCAAAGCCTGGACCGAAAAAGCAAAGCTGGAATTCGGCTCCGTCAATGATAACAACAATAACGCCGTGGAATTCGCGATGGAATTCCCGCAGACGGCTGGAGGGAAATAACAATGGCTGATCATAAACCCCCGTTTTTTACACGCTGGTTCTGTTCGACAAACCATAAGGATATCGGAACGCTGTATCTGATTTTCTCCGTCATGGCAGGGATTATCGGCGGTCTGGCCTCGATGGTGATGCGCGCCGAGCTGATGCATCCGGGCATGCAGTTTTTCGAAACCGGACAGATGTGGAACGTCTTTATCACGGCACACGGGCTGATTATGGTCTTTTTCGTTGTCATGCCCGCACTGATCGGGGGCTTTGGCAACTGGTTCGTGCCGCTGATGATCGGTGCGCCCGATATGGCCTTCCCGCGCCTGAACAATATCAGTTTCTGGCTGATTGTTCCTGCTTTCCTGTTGCTGGTTTTCTCCGCCCTTCTGGGATCGGGTGCCGGAACGGGGTGGACGGTCTATCCGCCGCTGTCAGGCAGCCAGTTCCATCAGGATATGTCGGTTGATATGGCGATTTTCGCCCTGCACCTTGCCGGTGCCTCTTCCATTCTGGGCGCCGCCAATTTTATCACCACAATTTTCAACATGCGCGCCCCCGGCATGACCATGCATAAAATGCCGCTTTTCGTCTGGGGCGTGTTGGTGACCAGCTTCATGCTGTTGCTGTCACTGCCGGTTCTGGGCGGCGCGATTACGATGCTGCTGACCGACCGTAATTTCGGCACGGCTTTCTTCAACCCCGAAGGCGGCGGTGATCCGGTACTGTTCCAGCATCTGTTCTGGTTCTTCGGCCATCCGGAGGTCTATATTATGATTCTGCCTGCTTTCGGCATTATCAGCCATATTATCTCCACCTTCTCGCGCAAGCCGATTTTCGGTTATCTGGGCATGGCCTATGCGATGGTGTCCATCGGTGTCGTCGGCTTTATCGTCTGGGCCCACCATATGTACACGGTCGGCATGTCCACCGGCGTGCTGGCCTATTTCACCATCGCCACGCTGATTATCGCCGTGCCGACGGGGATCAAAATCTTCTCGTGGATCGCCACAATGTGGGGCGGCTCCATCAGCTTTGAAACCCCGATGCTCTGGGCAATCGGCTTTATCTTCCTGTTCACCCTCGGCGGTGTCACAGGGGTGGTACTGGCCAATGCCGGTATGGATGTCGCGCTGCATGATACCTATTATGTCGTTGCGCATTTCCATTACGTGCTGTCGCTGGGAGCGGTCTTTGCGATTTTCGCAGGCTGGTATTACTGGATCGGCAAGATGAGCGGCCGCCAATATCCCGAATTCTGGGGCAAGCTGCATTTCTGGACGACCTTTATCGGCGTCAATCTGTTGTTCTTCCCGCAGCATTTTCTGGGTCTGGCGGGCATGCCGCGCCGTATTCCGGATTACGCCGATGTTTATGCCGGATGGAACTATGTGTCCTCGATCGGTGCTTTTATCGCCGGTGCCTCGACGCTGATGTTCCTTGGTATTGCCATTTACACGATTGTTGCCGGACGCAAGGCCGGAGATAATCCGTGGGGCGAAGGTGCAACAACGCTGGAATGGCATTTGTCATCCCCGCCGCCGTTCCACCAGTTTGAAAAACAACCGGTCATTAAATAAAACGCGGCCTCTGCCAAGAGAGCAAAAATGTCGATAGAACAGAAATATTCCGGATACGCGGGGACCTCTCCCGCATTTCCCGAGGCCAGCGTCAGAGACTATATCAGTCTTCTGAAGCCGCGGGTAATGTCGCTTGTCGTCTTTACCGGATTCTGCGGCATGCTGATGGCACCGGGGGCAAAAGATCTGCACCCGTTTCTGGCCGTGATTGCCGTTTTCTGTATCGCACTGGCCTCCGGCGCGGCAGGTGCCATCAATATGTGGTATGACCGCGATATTGATGCGCTGATGAAACGCACAAAACAGCGCGCCTTGCCGCAGGGACGGATGCAGCCGGATGATGCGCTGGCCTTTGGCGTTGTATTGACCATCCTCTCCGTCATGCTGATGGGGCTGGCCTTGAACTGGACGGCCGCAGCGCTGCTGGCCGCCGCCTCGCTGTTTTATGTGTTTGTCTATACGATCTGGCTGAAACGCCGCACGCCGCAAAATATTGTCATTGGCGGCGCGGCCGGTGCTTTCCCCCCGATGATCGGCTGGGCAGCCGTCACAGGCAGCATTTCGCCCGAATCCCTGCTGCTGTTTTCGCTGATCTTTTTCTGGACACCGCCGCATTTCTGGGCGCTGGCACTTTTCCGCAACGCCGACTATAAACGCGCAGGCGTACCGATGCTGCCCGTTATTGCCGGAAGCCGTGCGACCAAACGCCAGATGCTGGCCTATACCGTGATTGTCTGCCTGCTGGCACTTGCCCCCTATCTGCTGCATATGGGCGGATTGTTTTATCTGGCGACGGCCGCAATTTTAAACATGCTGTTCCTGCGCTGCGCCATCCGCGTTTTCCGCGCAACGGAGGATGATCACAAACCGGCACGGCAAATGTTTGCCTTTTCAATCTTCTACCTGTTCGGTCTTTTTGCCGCATTGATGATTGGTGCGCTTTGACAAAAAAGGATAAAAAAATGGTGATTGCTGAAAAACAGACCCGTTCGGAGATACATGAACGTCAAAAGAAAAAGAACTACATTGTTCTTGCAACATTGATTGCCTATATGGCGATTATGTTTGTCGTGACCATCGTCCGGCTTTCATCTTAAACAAGGCAGCATCTGCGGTATGGCAAAAAAACAGAATAAAGAGCATGATATCGCCGCAATGGACCGGAAGAACAAAAAAATCTTCCTCTCCATTATGCTGGGTTTTTGTGTTCTGGTCGGGCTGACCTTCACAACACCTGCGCTTTATAATTTGTTCTGCCGCGTCACCGGCTATGGCGGCACGACGCAAAAAGCCGAAAAAGCCCCCGAACATGCAGCAATTGACCGTGATATCACCATCCGCTTTGATGCCAATACTTCGCGCAAACTGCCCTGGGTTTTTAAAGCCAAAGAAAAATCCGTCACGATTAAAATCGGCGAGGACCGTCAGGTGCATTACATGGCAAAAAACACCGGTGATGTCAAAAATACCGGTATGGCGCTTTTTAATGTCACACCGCAAAAAGCCGGTAAATATTTTAACAAAGTCGAATGTTTCTGCTTTAACGAACAGACGCTGGCGCCGGGTGAAGAGGTCGATATGCTGGTTTCTTTCTATATTGAACCGAAACTGGCGGAAGACCCTTACATGGATGATGTGGACACGATCACACTCTCCTATACTTTTTATCCCGCCGACTCCGAAGAGCTGGAAGAAGACGCGGAAAAAAACTACAATAACCTGTAATGAATAAACCTTAAGAAAAAACGGGGACAAGACCATGTCGGAAAAAATCGAATATGACTTCAAAAGCGGCGGAGAGCATCCGTATCATATCGTCAGACCCAGCATCTGGCCGTTCTTTGGTGCGATTGCCGCTTTTCTACTGGCAGCAGGTGCCGTGCTTTATATGCATGAGGTAAAATTCCTCGGACAATCCGTCGGATTAAAAGGCGTTTTCCTTGGCCTCGCCGCCGTTCTGGCTGTCATGTTTTTCTGGTGGAAGGATGTGATTTTCGAAGCCGTCGAAGAAAAAGCGCATACGCCGATTGCGAAAATCGGAATGCGTTACGGTATGTCGCTGTTTATCGCCTCGGAAGTTATGTTCTTTTTCGCTTTTTTCTGGGCTTTCTTTAATGCCAGCCTGTTCCCGACAGATGCGATCGGCGGTGTCTGGCCGCCGGAGGGCGTTCATGCAATCCCCGCTTTCGGCCTGCCCTTCCTGATGACAATGATTTTGCTGCTCTCGGGTTGTACGGTTACATGGGCGCATCATGCCATTCTTGAAGGCGATAACGACAACGCCGTCCGCGGCCTGCTTTACACCGTATTGCTGGGTATCGTCTTTACCTGTTTTCAGGCTTATGAGTATTTCCATGCCAGCTTCGGCTTTACCGACGGCATTTACTCTTCGGCCTTTTACATGGCGACGGGCTTCCACGGTTTCCACGTTCTGGTCGGAACGATCTTTCTGGCCGTATGCTATTTCCGCGCCAAAAAGAAACATTTCACACCCGAAAGCCATTTCGGTTTCGAAGCCGCCGCATGGTACTGGCATTTCGTCGATGTCGTCTGGCTGTTTCTGTTCTGCGCTGTTTACTGGTGGGGCAATGCCTAAAACCGCCCCCAAACAGCATAAGGGAAATGATAAGGGCCCGGAGGAAACGCCGGGCCTTTTCTCCGATCTCGGCTTTGCCCTCAAAGGGCGCTGCCCGGTCTGCCGCAAGGGGAAATTGTTTTCCGCTTTCCTGACCATCACAAAAAAATGTCCGGAATGCGGCGCAGCGCTGGGCGACCATGATATCGGCGACGGTGCCGCCGTTTTTCTGATTTTTCTGCTCGGCTTTTCCCTGATGCCGCTGGCCTGGATTATCGATGTCAAATTCGCGCCGCCGATCTGGGTTCATCTTCTCTATGTCGGCGGGTTGGGGGCGGTTGCGGTCTTTTTCCTGATGCCCGCCGTCAAAGCCTATATTCTGCTGCTGGAATACCGTCACCGCCCGCCGAAAGACGCCAAAAAGAAATAGCATTTGCACCTGCCGCATTCGCCGCTAAACTAAACCTCATGGAAACGCCGGATAGCGACAGCAAAAAACTTGAAGCCAATCCCGATTGGTCCGTCTGGATGCGCGCCGCGCAGCAGGGGGATAAAACATGCTATAATAAGCTGTTAACAGCAATTGCGCCGGTATTGCGCCGTTTTGTGCAGGGACGGATCTTCAACCATGATGCGATTGAGGATATTGTGCAGGAAATCCTGCTGGCCATTCATAAATCCCGCCATACCTATAATCCCGATGAACCTTTCGAACGCTGGATGTACGGCGTTGCCCGCTACAAAATGATTGATTACCTGCGCAAAATGACCCGCCATACGCAAAAAGAGGTCTTAACGGAAAATTTTGAAACTTTTTTGCATATTCCATCGAATAGTAATAAAGAAACCGTGCAGATGCAGGATTTGCATGACGCACTGGCACAGCTGCCCGATAAACAGCGCAAGATCATTAATATGATGAAGCTGGACGGTTACTCCGTTGCGGAAACCGCCACAGAAATGAAAATGAGCGAAAGCGCGGTCAAAGTCGCAGCGCATCGCGGTTACAGGAAAATGCAGGACTGGCTTGTCAAACACGGTTACGGAGAAGAAGACGCATAAATGATACCGGATAAGGACAAAAACACGAAAAAACTGATCAGCGCACTGGCGGAAGAGCTCCCGCCCGTCCGTCCTCTACTGCCGCCGGCAAAGCGCACAGCATTATGGAGTGCGGTTTTCCTTGCCGCCATGCTGCTGGCCGTCACAATTATCAAGGGTTTCCGGCATGACCTTGCCACGGTTCTGACAGGCGCCGGCTTCCTTGCCGAAACAGCTGTATTGCTGTTCTCGGGTATTTTATGCCTTTACGCCGGATTTAAGCTTTCCGTACCGGATATCCGCTACGGCAAAATGCCTTTCGCCGCCGTATGGGTGACCGTCTTGCTGGCACTGGGGGCAAATATCATGCTGTTCCTGCTGGCGGAACCGCAGCATCTGCATAGTGAAATCGGCAAATACGGCATCTTCCACCATTGCGCCGTGAACCTGATCCTGCTGATGGCTGTGCCTGCCCTGCTTGCCTTTTATCTGGTCAGGAAATCCGCACCGGTACTGCCGCTCTGGACGGGTTATGCCGTGCTGCTGGGGATTGCCGCTTTCGCGGCAGCGGTTATGCGTCTGGTTTGCGGTGCGGACGGTTTTGCGCATTTATTGATCTGGCATTTCCTGCCAGCCTTCGGCCTGTCTTTTCTGGGACTGCTGGCCGGGATGACATTCCTGCGCTGGTAGAAAAACCGTTAATGCGGCGTGTGACCGCTTTTCTTCGGCGGTTTTTTCCCGTGCTTTTCCATCCATGCCACAGCATAGCTGCAAACAGGCACAATCCTGTCACCGCTTTTCTCCGCCGCCTGCACGATTTCCGCCATGATTTTTCCCGCCGCACCCTGGCCGCGCAATTCTTCCGGCACAAATACGCGGTTGATCGACAGGCTGTCACCATCCCTTGTGTAATCGGCAATTGCCGTGCCGCCGTCAAGTTCCAGCTCAAAACGGTTTGCTTTTGTATTATCGGTAAATTTCGTCATGCTGACATCCTCCTGATACAGTCGCGCAAAGATCATATTTCCCATCATAAACCAAAACGGCATTCTGCAGGAGAAATTCCGCGTTATTATTGACATAATACTACCATTCTGCTATCTTATGCTGGCAAATCAATTCGACCGGCAGAGCATTTAATATGGCTGAAACCGACACAAAACAGGAAAAACCCGACAGTGCCGCCCCGCAGCGGCGCATTACCTATACGCGGCAAAACGGCGGATTATGCGAGGTGGAACTGAATATGCCCGTCAAAGGCGAGGATGATACGCTGGAACGCCGTGTCCGTATCAAACGCGAGGATATCAGCCGTTACTACAGCGATGCCGACCCTTTCCGCAGCATCATTAAAACCGCACAAGGTGAAAAAATCACCGTTATGCTGCCGTTTCAGACGCTTTGTAAAGAGCTGGACGGCGCATATATCGCCGGAAAACGCCTGATTAACCTCAGTCACGTCACAGGACGGGACGCTGAAGAGCGGGAAGCCAAAGCCCGGCTTGCAAAGCTCTTTAATGCCGAGGCCGTCCTGTCTGAAATTCCTGATGGCGATTCCCTGATTATCGCCTATGGATACAGTTCCAAGAACGAGAAAAGAAAATACATATTGATGGGCTTCCTGAAAAGCGAGGTTCTCTCCGTCAAATCCGACAGCGAAGGCACCTATACCGCGATGCGGGACTGGGACAGTTATAAAGAACAGTGGCATATGAGTACGAATTACGGCCCTTTCATTTCCAAAATCGATACGGAATCCTTGCAGACGGCACTTACGGATGCCGTTTCCAAAGGCTTGAAAATCGCTGATTTGCGCAGCCAGACGCCCCCTCCGCAAAAAGCGCGCCTGATTGCAGGACTGAAACTCTCTCCCAAAGCGGCGAAAATCTGCCGTCAGGCCATTTAGGGGAGATACGGGATGGAACAGCATAAAGACATGTTCAAGGAAAAAAGCAAAATCCGCTATCTCGGCAACCGCAGCACCGCCGAACCTGTGATTGCGCTGCGCATGCATATGCGCGACCTGACAGGTGCGGGGGAGCGCGAGATCCGCATGGGCAAAAGCCAGATCACGCGCTATTACTCCGGTACGGAACAGATTTCCGTTATGGAGACGGCGGCGCAGGAAAAAATCTATGTCGCCCTGCCGTTTCAGGAGCTTTGCAATATCATGGAAGGCCGTACACCGTCAGGACGCGGCCAATTGATTGATTTAACGGAAGTGACCGGCAAAGCCGTCACAGAGGAATTGATTGATAAAAAACTTTCCTTTCTTTTCAACACCGCCGCTTTGGACGACACGCTCGGCAATGATGATCTGCTGGTCTTTATGGATGGTTACAGTGACGGCTCCGGCGGCAGAAATGAAAAAATCGCCTTTCTGGCCAGTGACGTCACAGAATATGATGACGGCTTTCTGCGCCTGCGGAATTGGGACAATTTCAAAAAAGACTGGCAGATGAGCGATCTCAGCTACGGCCCCTATATACGCACGAACGCCAAACATCTGAAAGAAGCCGTCCGCAAAGCCAAAAATGACGGGTTACACATCCTTGATTTGACGGAAAAAGAGACAGCCGCGCCGCATCCGGAACAGATTAAATTCTCCACCGCCAGCGCGCCTTTACGGCGCAGATAAAAAAGAAGCGCATCCCCTTGAGAGAATGCGCTCCTTAACTTAAATTTCAAAAATTCTTAGGCTTTTTTCGCGGCAACAGCTGTTTTCTGTTTTGCTGCCGGCTTTTTCTTTGCCGTGTCATTTGCCGGTTTTTGCGGTTGCGACGGAATTTCCGCCTTTGTAAATGTCGTCTGACCCGGATTAACAACCGTGGCAATATCCAGCGCCGCTTTGTTCATCAGCTCTTTCGCATCCTTGAATTCCTGCGGTTTCAGCGGCTTCATCGCCGTCAGCTCGATCGTGATCTCGCGTACCTGCATCCGTTTCCAGATACGGGTCAGCATATTTTCTTCGTGATACATACAATACAGCTCGCGCAGATCTGCATCACCGGACGGGTCTTTGCCGTTCACGGATTTGATTTTGATGGCAACAGGCTGTACGACCACATCCTTGTCCAGTTTAATTTCCTGCTTGTTCTTGTCGACGGCGGGATCACCGTAAAGCAGGCCGGGAAGCGCCGCACGGAACAAATGCACTTTCGACCCGTCCGATGTCGTGCCTTCGGGGAACATGATGGCATTCTGGCCGTCATTGAAATTTTTCACCAGCTTGGCGCGGGATTCGGCATTATATTCCGAGGAACGGCGCAAACCGATATATTTGATCGCCCGCGCCATTTGCGCAACCACCGGCCATTTCATGATGTCGCCTTTTCCGGCAAAAGTGCCGTCCAGCTTCGCACCCAGCGCCAGAAAATCGGCATTGGAAATATGATTGGCAACATACCATGTCTGTTTTTTCTCGACAGGGGCGGAGGCGGCGTTAAATTTGATCTTCAAACCGATCAGTTTTGCCGAAGCATTGTAAATCAGATTGGGAATAAAGGATTGGTTACCCGTCAGCGGACGCACGACAAAAGCCTGCAACGCCGCAAGCCCGATAAAAGCAGGCGTTGCCGCCAGCGCAATCCCCATACGAATGGCCGCGCGGAAATTCTTTGTCACAGCACCGATACCGTTTTTCAGCTTGCTTCCGGCAGTCTGCAGACCCGCTTTCACACCCGCCGTTACTTTCGCGGCTTTGTCTTTCGTTTTTTCAGCAGCGGTTTTTTCCGTGACGGTTTCCGTTTTATCCATTTGAAAATTCCCTCTTCATAAAATGCAGTATTATTAAAAACCAAGACCTGTGTATGTAAAAGGTTTCAGAGGTGAAATCAAGTTATTTCTAGGATTTTTCTTGTTCCTGCGACAAAAATTCAAGGATATGACGGGCAATCACGCGCTCTTCATCGGCACCCACCACACGCACATCAAACGGTTTTAAAAAAGCCAGCCCTTCCGTAACAGCCCTGCGGACAGGCGCGGCATTTTCGCCGATTCCGCCCGTAAAAACCAATAGATCAAGGCCGCCGAGACTCGCCGCCATCATCGCAATATATTGCGTCACTTTGCGCGTAAAGTAATCCACGGCGAATACCGCCTTTTCACCGCCATCCTCCAGCAGAGCCTTCATATCCGACACACCGCCCGACAGCGCCTTTAAACCCGCATCGTGATACAGCATCTCCTCAAGCGCATCCGGCGACATACCGGTGCGCAGCAGATAAATCAGCACCCCGGGGTCAAGCGCACCGCAGCGTGTCCCCATCGGTAAACCGTCCAGCGCCGTCATCCCCATCGTCGTATCAATGCTTTTTCCGTTTTTCATTGCGCACAGACTTGCACCGTTACCCAGATGCGCCACAACCACCCGCGGCGGAATTTTTCCTTCCTGCGCCAGAAAATGCGCCGTGCCTTCATAAGATAACCCGTGAAAACCGTAACGACGCACGCCTTCTTCCCGCAATTTTTCCGGCAGGGCAAAACAATCCGCCACCGCGTCATGTCCGGCATGAAAAGCCGTATCAAAACAGCCGATCTGTTTCAACCCGGGATAAATCTCCGCCAAAGCCCGCACCGCCGCAAGATTATGCGGCTGATGCAGCGGTGCCAAAGGCACAAATCCGTCCAGTCTGTCCAGCACCTCCGGTGTCAGCAAAACAGGGGCGCAAAACACCCCGCCGCCATGCACGATACGGTGCCCCGCCGCAACAACATGCCGGCCGTCATCCGCAGCGTCAATCCAGTCCAGCACATATTGCAGCGCCTGTTTCTGCGTCAAATCCTGCGGCAGCTCACGCGGCGTTTCCCCTTTGACCGTAAAAACCGGTGCCGTGCCGATCCCCGTCACCCGCCCGTCAGCCAGCAGCGGCAAATCCGCCGCCGCACCGAAAATACGGAATTTCACACTCGATGAACCGGTATTTAAAACCAGTAATATATCCGTCATTTAATCTGCCCCTGTCTGCGGGCCTCCGCCATTCTGACCGCCAGCGCACAGGACATCAGCCTTGTGCGCAGATTATCCGAGCGGCTGGTCAAAATCACCGGCACACGTGCGCCCAACACCAATCCTGCCGCATCGCTATTCCCCAGAAACGTCAGCTGTTTTGCCACCATATTTCCCGCCTCGATATCCGGCGTTATCAGAATATCGGCATCCCCCGCAACGGATGAGGTAATGCCTTTTTGCGCGACCGCCTGCTGACTGATCGCCAGATCCAGTGCCAGCGGCCCGTCAAAAATGCCGCCCGCAATCTGGCCGCGCTCCGCCATTTTACACAGACAGGCGGCATCAATCGTTGCCTGCATCCGCGCATTCACGGTTTCCACAGCAGCCAGCACCGCGACTTTCGGCTCCAGCCCGTCATTGCCTTCGATAATCTTCCACAAGGCAACCGCATTGCGGCAAATATCGGCCTTTACTTCCAGATCGGGCGAAATATTGATCGCCGCATCGGTAATAATCAGCGGCTTGTGATAAGACGGGATATCCATGACATAAGCATGGCTGATGCGCCGTTCCGTCCGTAGCCCGCTATCACGCGCCACAATCGCCGAAAGCAGTTCATCGGTATGCAGCGACCCTTTCATAATGGCCTGTACATGACCGGATGCCGCCAGGCGTGCCGCTTCTTCCGCCGCCGCATGGGAATGTTCCGTATCAACAAGTTCGAATGCGGAAATATCAAATGCCGCCTCCTCCGCCGCCGCCAGAATACGCGCCTTCGGGCCGATCAGAACGGGAATAATCAGATTTTCCTCCACCGCTTCACGCAGCGCCTCCATTCCGTGTTTCTTCACCGGATGCACCACCGCCGTCTGCAGCGGCGGCAGGTTTTCACAGGAATCAATCAAAGCACGGTAACGGTCGGCATATTTAAAATGCACTTCCGGCAGCTCCGTGCGTTCTTTACGGATTTTCTCCGTCGGCGCCAGTACCACCGCTTCTCCTTTCACCAGAATCTCGCCCAGCTGGTTGCGGCATTCACAGTCCAGCGTCACAACGGGTTTATCCGTCCGTTTTTCCGTCACCGTGACCGTGACCGTCACCATATCACCGATACGCACCGGTTTTTTGAAACGGATATTCTGACTTAAATAAATCGTTCCCGGCCCCGGCAGCACCGTACCAAGCAGCGTGGAAATCAAAGCTCCCGGCCACATACCATGTCCGATGATACCGTGAAAAATCGTGTCATTGGCATAGACCTCGTCCAGATGGGCGGGATTGATATCCCCTGATGCGAGGGCAAACAGATCAATTTCTTCCTTTGTCAGCTCCCGCATCAGCGAGGCCTGTTGTCCGATTTTCAATTCGTCAAAGGTGACATTTTCGATCATCCCGTCATTCTGTTCTTCTGTCATTTCTGCCTGTCCCTTTTCCGTTTCACCCTGTTAAAAATCCGCAGCCTTATCTGTTTTTCAAACTCCATGATAAATAGCAGCACCGCGCCTGTGCAGATAATGACCGCGCCATCCTGCAAGGGAACGCTCTCGGTGCCGAAAACGCCCTGCATAAAAGGCGTATAAGTCAGTAAGAACTGCCCTGCCGTCACCAACATCACCGCAATCCAGACAGGCGGCGTTCCCAGCACCGCTTTCCATGTCAGCGACGTACCGTAAAGATTGCGAAAGAAAAACAGATAGGCGATCTCCATCACCACCAGCGCATTGACAACCATTGTGCGGCATAAATCCAGATTATGTCCGCGGCTCTCGCCGTAAAGGAATATCCCCCAGATGCCGCCGGCAAACAGCACAGAGACAAAAACAATCTGCCAGACCAGCCCGCCCGACAGCAGCGCTTCCGTACGCGGACGCGGCGGACGCTTCATCGTATTTTCCTCTGTCGGCTCAAAAGCCAGTGCCATCCCCAGCGCCGTATCGGTGACAAGATTAATCCATAAAATCTGCAAAGCGGTCAAAGGCAAAGTCATGCCTGAAAAAACCGCACCGACAATCACCAGCGATTCTCCGGCATTGGTCGGTAATGTCCAGCCGATCACTTTCTTCAAGTTATCATACACCGTACGCCCCTCGCGTACGGCGGCGGCAATGGAGGCGAAATTATCATCCGACAAAACAATCGCCGCGGCTTCTTTCGCCGCTTCACTGCCCTTACGCCCCATCGCAATGCCGACATCGGCGCGTTTCAGCGCCGGGGCATCATTAACACCATCCCCCGTCATTGCCACCACCATCTGATGTGCCTGCAAAGCCTTCACCAGTCTTAATTTATGCGCAGGGCTTGTCCGTGCGAAAACGTCCGTTTCCAGCACGGCACGGCTCAGCGTTTCATCATCCATCGCATCCAGATCATGTCCTGTCAGCACATGATCCGGATATTCCAGCCCGACCTGACGCGCAATTGCCGTTGCCGTCACGGCATGGTCACCGGTAATCATTTTCACGCTGATCCCCGCCGTGCGGCATGCCGCGACGGCCTCGACCGCCTCATCCCGCGGCGGATCAATCAATCCGAACAGTCCCAGCAATACCAGATTGTTCTCCGCCTCTTCCGCCGTAATTTTCTGCTGCGGCGCGGGCAGAGATTTCACCGCCACCGCCAGAACGCGCTGGCCTTCCGCTGCGATGGTTTCCACCGCCTCACGCCAGTAATCTTTATCCAGTGCCGCCTCGCCGCCATCCGCCAGTCTTTGACTGCCGCAAAGCTCCAGTATTTTTTCCGGCGCGCCCTTCACATACAGCAATGCCGCGCCCGCAGGTGTTTCATGCAGCACCGCCATATAACGTGTTTTCGCATCAAAGGGAATCGCCGCGCGGCGGGGAAGGCGCTTCCGCAGCTCCTCCTCCTGCAAGCCGCATTTCCGCGCCATCGTCAGCAGCGCCCCCTCCATCGGGTCACCTTCAACAAACCAGCCATCCTGTTCCTGATGCAACACCGCGCTGTTACACAGCACCCCGCCTTCCGCGATAAATCCCAGCGTTTCATGCGCGGCAAGATCAATCGGCGTCCCGCCCAGCAGCACCTCCCCGTCAGGCGCATAACCTTCTCCCGTCACGGTAAAATCGGCCTCCGCCGTGACAATCGTCGCGACCGTCATTTCATTATGGGTCAAGGTGCCGGTTTTATCCGTACAGATAACGGACACCGCGCCCAGCGTTTCAATTGCCGGCATCCGCCGCACAATCGCATGCCGCTTCGCCATGGCCTGCACACCGATTGCCAGCGTAATCGTCAGTACCGCAGGCAGGCCTTCGGGAATCGCCGCCACTGCCAGCCCGACCGCCACCATAAACAGTTCCGCAAACTCCATCCCGCGCAGCAGCGTGCCGTACAGCGTCATCAAAGCCGCGCCGATTAAAATAACGGCGCTAAGATAACGGGCAAAGCGGTTCATTTTTTCAATCAGCGGTGTGACCAGCGGCTGAATTTCCGCCAGCATATCACTGATTTTTCCGATTTCCGTTGCGCCGCCCGTTGCCGCAACAACGCCCGTTCCCGTGCCGCCCGCCACCATCGTGCCCTTGAAAGCCATGCAGCGGCGATCACCCAGCGGCAGTTTTTCCGCAACAGCCGCCGTCTCTTTTTCAACGGGAACGGATTCCCCTGTCAAAACCGCCTCGCTGATCAATAACCCCTCCGCCTGCAACAGGCGCAGATCAGCCGGCACTTTATCCCCGGCTTCGATCAGCACAATATCTCCCGGTACCAGCTGTTCAGCCGGCAGAGTCACACGCTGCCCGCCGCGCAAAACCGCCGCCGCCGGTGCCAGCATTTTGCGGATGGCCTCCATCGCTTTTTCCGCGCGCCCCTCCTGCAAAAAGCCGATCAGGGCATTAATCAGCACAACCGCCAGAATAACCGCCATATCGACAAAATGCCCCATCAGCGCCGTCACCGCCGCCGATATCAACAGCACATAAATCAGAACATTGTGAAATTGCCGGAGGAAGCGCGTCAACGGACCGGCGCGTTTTACATCGGGCAGCTTGTTTAACCCGTATTTTTCCAAACGCTGCGCCGCTTCTTCCACAGACAGACCGTGCATATCCGTTTTCAGGATTTGTAACGCCGTTTCCGTTTCCGCCGTATGGATTATCTGCTCTTGCTGCGACACCCGTGCCCCCTTCATCTCTCTTGCAAAAGATACTATCACTCCTTTCCGCAGCGGACAACGGAACCCGCGGCCTCTCTTGAAAATTCTCTTCCCGATTTCCACAGGTGACAGCGATTCCGCTTTGTGCCAGAATAATGACACCAAAGCCGTTTTTTCGGTCAATCATTTTCCGCATTTTTCTCAAAGGTTTCTCTTCCGATGACAGCCGTTTTTGCCATGCTTATCTCCGTCTTTCTTTTCAGCCTTTACCCTTTGCTGGCTTCTTTCGGGCTGGAGCAAAATGATCCGGTTTTATTTGTCATGCTGGCGCATTTTTTCTGTTCCCTCGCCTCTTTTGCCATCGGCTACAGGCTTTTCAAAAACCGCTATACCGGTAAAAGAAGCTTTTGGAGCAGCTTGAAAGTCGAAAAACATATCTGGCTTTCAGCCTTTGCAACAGGGGCGGCGGCGGCGGTCGCGCATTCCTGTTTTATGCTGGCGTTGATCAAAACATCAAAAATCGGCGCCACGATTATATATGAAACATGGCCGATACTGGCCATCTGGCTGACGCCTTTTCTGGTTGCCAAAGCCTGGGAAAAAGTCCGCGGGCTTGATTACGCTTTCGGTTTTCTCGCCCTGATCGGCGTCGGCTTTATCGTCAGCGCCGATAGCCGCGAAATTGTGCAGCAGCTCGCCTTTTCCGCCTTCAAAGATATCGAAGCCGTGCGTCTGGAAGGCTATGTTCTGGCCTTTATCGGCAGTCTCGGCATTGCACTCAGCACGGTTCTCAGGGCGCGGGTCTCGCAATATTTTACGCAGCATCATGACGGTGATGTTCTGCTCAGCGCCTGTTTCAGCAGCGGATTAACGCGCTTTGCCGCCCTGCCGTTTTTCATCCTGACCTTCTGGTATTTTCAGGAAGACGGTATCAGCACGATGGTCGTCAATGATGTCTGGCTGGCCGCCGTTATCGGTGTTGTCGTTTATACCGGCGGCAGCCTGTTTTACACACGCGGCTTTCTCGGTGCAAAAAACCCGAATATCCAGGTGCTGTATTATCTCGCCCCCGTTCTGTCGATCACATGGCTGCAAATCTTCGGCTTTTCACACATCAATGATTTTGTCGTCATCGGCACTTTATTCGTCCTAACAGCCAATCTGCTGGTCACCATCAAGGCCGAACACAGTTTTTCCTATACTTCCAGCATGCTCACCCTGCTATTCGGCGGCGCTTACTGCTATTTCACAACGGGGCGGGGGCTGCCGGATTTTTACGATGCGATTTCCTTTACAACGGTCATCTATGCCATTCTGATCGCCTTCGCATGGGACCGCGTCATCACCCGCAGCAAACATGTGGAAACGCTGGCGCTGGATATTTCTTACGGGCTGGATGCTTTGCGCGCCTCTTATAAAAAACGGGATAAAAAACCGCTCAATGCCTTGATCAAATACACGGACGCGCTTTTATCCACCGGCGATAAACAACGCATTCACCTTGTTTATAAAAAACTAACCGCCTTAAAGAAAAACTGGCACGACGATAGCGTCCGCATTCTCTATAGGGATATCGACAGCCTCGTCCTGTCAAAATTGCGCGATATGATGCTCAGCGAAATCGTCTTACTGGCTCTGATCGGCGGTTCGACCATCTTCGGCCTAATGGTCTTCCGCCCCGACGGTTTATGGCAGGATACGGCCTCGGTGGTGATGAGCGCCGCCGTTGTTTTTATCTTTTTTGCCATTTTCGACCAGATGCGCGAATGCGGCAAAAACCCAATGCATGGCAACAGCAAAATCTGCAGCGAAATCAATCCCGATCTGTTCCGTCCGAAAAACGAGTTCAATTTTATTGCCATTGTGCTGATTTCCATGCTGCTGCTGGTTTTTGCCGGATTATTTTCCTATAAACACGGGGCTTTTCCGTTCGGGGCAGCGGTGATATAGTAACGGCACATTTTTTATCTCTTTCTTCTTTTTAGGGAGTGCCCTTGCTATGCCCGCCTTCAAAACACAGCCGGAAGCTTTTGCCGGAGGCTCTGCAGCCTCCGCTGCCAACCGTTTGACACGCAAAGATATCGAAAGCCTGTTCCGCAGCGGTGATGCTGCGGATATCGGCAAGGGGCTGGAGGCCGGCGGTATCGACTACGTCAAAACCGGCGTGTTTGATATTGACGGTGTGTTGCGCGGCAAATATATGCAGCGCGATAAATTTATCTCTGCCTTAAAAAACGGTTTCGGCTTTTGTGATGTCGTACTGGGCTGGGATTCCAATGACCAGCTTTACGATCAGGCTTCTTATACCGGATGGCACACCGCCTATCCCGATGCGCCTGTCCGGCTGCTGCCCGATACCGCACGCATCATTCCCTTCGAGGAAAACGGCATTTTCTGTCTTGCGGAATTCGACGGTGCGGCGGAAAAATGCTGCCCGCGCGGTTTATTGCGCCGCGTTCTGGCGCGTGCCGAAGCGCAAGGCATTCTGCCGCAAGCCTCCTGCGAATTTGAATTCTTTATTTTTGACGAAACACCGGAATCCGTGCGCGAGAAGAATTACAAAAATCTGAATAATCTGACTCCCGGATTTTTCGGCTATTCCGTTTTGCGCAACTCCGTCCATGCCGAGCTGTATCAGGATATCCTGAATCTGTCCCGTGATATGCGTTTCCCGATCGAAGGGCTACACACTGAAACGGGGGCAGGGGTGCTGGAAGCCGCGCTGGTCTATGATAACGCGCTGGAAGCCGCCGACCGCGCCGCACTATTCAAAACCTTCGTCAAGGTTCTGGCGCAAAGAAAAGGGCTGATGGCCACATTCATGGCGAAATATTCACCGGACTGGCCGGGGCAATCCGGCCATATCCATGTGTCTTTCACCGATAAGGACAGCGGTAAAAACCTGTTTTATGATGCGGATGCCGATCACAATATTTCGGATAAAATGCGCTGGTTTATCGGCGGGCAGCAGGCGCTGATGCCGGAACTGCTGTCTATGACGGCCTGCACCGTCAACAGTTTCAGCCGTCTGATCCCCGGTTTCTGGGCACCGATTGCCGCCGCATGGGGGATTGAAAACCGCACGACAGCACTCAGGGCGATTACCGGTAGTGAAAAAGCGCAACGCGTTGAATACCGTATTGCCGCCGCCGATATCAACCCCTATATCGCGCTCTCCGCCGCCATCGGTTCAGGGCTGTGGGGGATTGAAAACAAGATCGAACCGACCGCCCCCGTCAAAGGCAATGCTTATGACATGACTTTCCCCAAGAAATTCCGGTTCCCCGCCACGCTTTACGAAGCCGCGGGACGTTTGCGCCAGTCAAAAGCCGCCGCAGAACTGTTCGGAAAGGATTTTGTTGAGCACTACGCCCAGTCCCGCGAATGGGAGGAACGCGAATTCCGCAAAGCCATCACCGATTGGGAACTGCAACGCTATTTCGAGATTATTTAAAGGACAACGCGCATGGGAAAACCCGCAAAAAAAACCGCCGACAACACATTTCAGGTTATTTCGCCTGTGGATGGCAGCGTCTATCTGACCCGCAGCTATCATACGGAATCCGATATTGATGCCGCCCTGCATAGCGCAAAAAAAGCACAGCGAGACTGGGCAAAAACCCCGCTGGCGAAAAAACAGGATATCCTGTCAAAGGCGCTGGATATTCTGACCGGATGGACAAGCGATATCGCCGAAGAAATCACCCGCCAGATCGGTCGTCCGCTGGCGCAGTCACCGGGTGAATTGCGCGGATTGGAAGAACGCGGCCGCCATATGATCGCCATTGCCGAAGAAGCTTTGGCGGATATCGTGCCGGAGGAAAAAGAAGGTTTCCTGCGCCGCATCAAACGCGTTCCCGTCGGTGTCTCTGTGGTTGTCGCGCCGTGGAATTACCCTTATCTGACATCAGTGAATGCCATTTTTCCCGCGCTGCTGGCAGGCAATGCCGTTATTTTGAAACATTCGCACCAGACCCCTCTGGTTGCCGACCGTTATGAAGCCGCTTTTCAGGAAGCCGGACTGCCGCAGGGCATCTTCCGGAAACTTGACCTGACACATCAGGATACGGAAAAACTGCTGGCTGATCCGCGCACGGATTCCGTCAGCTTCACCGGTTCCGTCAAAGGCGGTATTGCCGCGCAAAAAGCCGTCATCGGCAAATTCATCCCCGTCGGGCTGGAGCTGGGCGGCAAAGACCCCGCCTATGTCCGCTTTGATGCTGATCTGGACAATGCCGTCGAAAATCTTGTCGATGGCGCCTTTTTCAATTCCGGTCAGTCCTGTTGCGGTATTGAACGCATCTATGTCCATAAAAGCCTTTATGATGATTTTGTTGCCGGTTTTGTGCGGCTGACGGAACGCTACCGTCTTGGCAACCCGCTCAGCCCCGAAACCACACTTGGCCCGATGGTCCGCACAAGCGCAGCGGATTTCGTGCGCGGACAAATCGCCGAAGCCGTCAAACAGGGCGCAACCGCATTGATTGATGACGGCAAATTCCCGGCCTCCGAAAAAGGCACGCCCTATCTTGCGCCGCAAGTGCTGACCGATGTCACACATGATATGCGCGTGATGACGGAAGAAAGCTTCGGCCCCGTCATCGGCATCATGGCTGTCGAAAATGATATGGAAGCCCGCGCCTTGATGAATGACAGCGCCTACGGATTAACAGCCTCGCTCTGGACACAGGATGCCGATGCCGCCGCCGCGCTGGCCGCTGATCTTGAAACCGGTACGGTGTTTATGAACCGCTGTGATTATCTTGACCCCGCACTGGCATGGACAGGCGTCAAGGATTCAGGCTGCGGCGCAACATTATCCGTGCTGGGTTTTTCCGGCTTCACCCGCCCGAAAAACCTGCATTTCCGCCTTTAACAGGAGTAGAACGCATGAGCAAAACACTTTCCGGCAACTGGAACTACCCCACCAAAACCATCTTCGGCGAGGGTCTTTTGGCAAAACTGCCGCAGCTGTGCCGCGATTTGAATATCGGCAAGCCGCTACTGGTCACAGATGAAGGGCTGGCGGAATCGGATATCGTCAAAACCGCGCTGAAAATCAATGCCGATGCCGGTATGACCACCGCGCTGTTCACAAAGGTCAAAGGCAACCCGACCGGAAAGAACGTCACAGACGGCACAGCCTATTACAAGGAACAGCATTGTGACGGCGTCATCGCCTTCGGCGGCGGCAGCGGTCTGGATGCAGGCAAGGCTATTGCCCTGATGGCGGGACAAAACCGCCCGCTCTGGGATTTTGAAGATGTCGGTGACAATTGGACACGCGTGAATGCCGATGGAATCGCGCCGATTATCGCCATTCCGACAACAGCGGGAACAGGCTCGGAAGTCGGACGCGCCTCCGTCATTACCAAGGAAGACACGCATGAAAAGAAAATCATCTTCCACCCGAAAATGCTGCCCGATGTCGTGATTGCCGATCCGGCGCTGACCATCGGCCTGCCGCCGCATCTGACGGCGGCAACAGGGCTGGATGCTTTTATCCATTCTTTCGAGGCCTTCTGCGCCCCCGGCTATCACCCGATGGCGGACGGGATCGCGCTGGAAGGCATGCGGCTGATTTCCCTGAACCTGCCCCGCGCCTATATGAACGGCAAGGATGTGGAAGCCCGCGCCAATATGCTGGCAGCCTCGATGATGGGGGCGGCCGCCTTCCAGAAAGGGCTGGGCGGCGTGCATGCGCTGGCACATCCGCTCGGCGCGGTGTATGACAAGCATCACGGGCTTTTAAACGCCATTCTTCTGCCTTATGTGATGATCCGTAACCGTGATGCCATCAACGGCAAAATGGAACTGCTGGCGCGTTTCCTGAACCTGCCCGGTACGCACGGTTTTGACGCCGTGCTGGACTGGGTGATGCGGATCAGGGAAAGTCTGGGCATTCCGCACAGCCTGTCGGAAATCGGCATCAAAACCGGCGATGCGGCAAAAATCGGCGCAATGGCGCTGGCCGACCCGTCATCGGGCGGCAATCCGCTGCCCTTGAAGGCAAAAGATTATGCCGCATTATTTGACGCCGCCCGCCGCGGCGACCTTGACAGCGCCAAAATAGCGGCGTAAAAGAGCCGCCTTATAACGGAAGGCAATAAGAGGACGCCATGTCACATCTACGTATCGGTATTTCCGCCAATTTCTTTTACCCGGATCCTGACCGAAAATTTTACGCCAAGAAAACCCTCGCTTTTCTGGAACAGGGCATGTGCGATTTTTTCGCAGATGCGGGCGCGATTCCCTATATGATGCCGAAAATCTCCGGCAAGGTGACCAGCCGTGACGCAGTGGCCGAAATGGACGGAATCGTTTTCGCAGGCGGCGCCGATTTATGCCCGCGCAGCTATGGCGAAGAACCGCTGAAACCGGAATGGGAAGGTGATGCCGCCCGTGATGACTACGAAATCGCACTGTTTCATGCCGCAAAAGAGCTGAAAAAACCCGTTCTCGGCATCTGCCGCGGTATGCAGCTGATAAATGTCGCGCTTGGCGGCACGCTGTATCAGGATATCGCCACCCAGATCGACACGGACACCACGCATCGCTGCGCCCATGCCTATGATAATCTGAAACATGAAATCGATATCACGCCCGATACGGCGCTGTCCTATATTTTCGAAGGGCGGGAAAAGGCGATTGTGAACAGCGTCCATCATCAGGCCGTGCATAAACTCGGCAAAGGGCTGAAAGTGCAGGCCGTCTCCTCCACCGATAACGTCATCGAATCATTCTGGCTGGACGAGCCCGACAGCTATGTCATGGCCGTGCAATGGCACCCCGAATTCGCCCGCAACGAAACAAAGGCAGATGCCGATGCCCTGCTGGCACATTATCTGAACGCCGTTCAGTCCCGCAAGGGTGACTAAGCGAGATGTGTATGCCGAAAAAATTTTTGTATTTTATTGCTTTACTTTCTTTTCTATCGGCGTTTATCTGCAACGCGGGAATATCGCAGGCAGAGGAGGGCGCGCAGCAGACCTCCATCATCGACATTTTGGGGCTTGAAAGCGAAAGACTGGAGCGCTACAAAACAGCTGCGGAAAGAATTAAATCACATATGGTTGATCCCGCGCCGGGCGAATATCCGGTCAAGTTTTTCTCTCAAACAGAGATGCCTACTATCCTCAGCGCACACACGCAAAACAGTGTCTTTGGGAGCAATTTCCCGCACTGGATTGACAACCGCTATGTTGTTTATAACGCTATCACGAAAAATTACCGTATCAGTCCGCGAGCGATTATTATACTGGATACGCAAACAGGGACGTTCAGAAAACTTGACGAAGGGCCGATAGGAAAAACGAATAGCCGTCTTTGCTACTATCCCGCGACACGGCGTTTCACTTATTTACGCAGCGTTCCGAAATCCGTGAATAAATACGGTCACATCATATACTACGGTCATTTCAACGAAAATGCTGAATTCGTGGAAGAATTTAACAGTAAAACCCATCCAGAAACCAAAGGGCTTTATTTAACCAATTGTGAGCCAAGCTACGGTATACGACCTCCCCATCCGGCCTTTCACCCTGATGACGGTATGATGACAATCAAACACACAAGTGTTCATCATAAACTACCCAACAGCACCCTAACCGTTCGCAGCAAATATCAGCCTGGAAAATTTACATGGCAGAAGCCTGACGGCACAAAAGGTGAAATCGACATAAACTGGCGCGGAACACACCCGCCATATCCGACATTCGATCGCAATAGCGACCGCTATTTCCTTGCCACCCACGCATCAGAAGAAGATGACAGCCGTCAAGTCCTCTGGTTTGACCGTCAGTTTAACCTTGTTGATCAATACACGCTTCCACCAATGAACATGGAAAACGGTGCACATACAATGCTGCGTCACCCGGTATCAAACGGTTTTGTGATACCATGCAGCTATGCGGGGCTGAAACGGGATGAGCCGGATGTCTTAGATTTATGGGGCAATCAGCAAAAAAGCTATCTCTGCCTTGTCACACGTGAACAAAAAATTATCCGTGTTTTAGCAGGTGCAGTCAGCGACCTGGCTGTTTCCGCAAACGGTTGCCGTATTTTCGGGTTGTGGAAACCCTATATGCTCGCGGATATATCAACAGGCAAAAACTTCATCGCTGAGATTTGCCCCGCCGAAGAATAATCCTTCACGCCGCCGCCTTCTGTGCAAAAGCATCGACACGGTCAAACAGTATCGATTTTTCCGCATCGCTCAGAAAGCTGGCTTCGATACCGTTGCGTGTCAGGGTCAGCAAATGATCGGCGTTCAGATCCAGCGCCTTGGCAACGGCCAGAAAATTCTCGTTCATATAGCCGCCGAAATAGGCGGGGTCGTCGGAATTCACCGTTGCCTTCAACCCGAGATCGAGCATCTTTTTCAGCGGATGATCCTGTATGTTCTTTACGACACAAAGTTTCAGATTACTCAAAGGGCAGACCGTCAGCGCCTTGCCTTCCGCCACAATCCGCGCGGTCAGCGCCGCGTCTTCCAGCAGGCGGTTGCCGTGGTCAATGCGGTCAACATTCAGAATATCCAGCGCCTCCGTCACATATTCGGGCGGGCCTTCCTCTCCGGCATGGGCGACAATCAAAAAACCCTCTTCCCGCGCCTTGGCAAAAACATTGGCGAATTTCGACGGCGGATGGCCTTTTTCGGAACTGTCGAGACCGACCCCGATGATTCTGTCTTTATAGGGCAGCGCCTCATTCAGCGTTTTAAACGCGTCTTCCTCGCTTAAATGACGCAGGAAACACATAATCAGTTTCGCGGTCACGCCCAGCTCGTCTTCCGCATCCTGCATGGCGCGGGTCAAGCCGTTCAGCACGGTTTCAAAAGCAATACCGCGCGCCGTATGGCCCTGCGGGTCAAAGAAAATTTCGGCATGCATGACATGCTGTGCGGCGATTCTTTCAAAATACGCCCAGGCCAGATCATAGAAATCCTGCTCTTCCCGCAGCACATTCATGCCTTGGTAGTAAATATCGAGGAAATCCTGCAAATTGCTGAAATCATAAGCGCGGCGCACCGCCTCCACATCAGGAAAAGGCAGGGCGATTTTATTGCGCTGCGCCAGTTCGAACATCAATTCCGGCTCCAGACTGCCCTCAATATGAAGATGCAGTTCGATTTTCGGCATATCCTTGATAAATTGTTCAGAAACCTGCATTTTTTCCTCCTGCTTAAAATATGTACTGTGCCAGCATAACCGTGTTTTCATCAAAAATCCATCCGCAGTATTGCCTTTTCATAATGATTGTTGTAATTTTACGTATTATTCATTCGATATTAACTTCTCTGCGCTATTATGGAATCAGGGGAGTGTGCAATTTTTTGAAACGGTGAGGTAAGAAAAATGACAAATGCAGCACCGCAGCAAGTTCATATTCATATGAAGAATACCGGATCAACGGGCGAGGGCGCGGACAACTTCCGCGGTCCCGAAAGAAATGTCGCGTTGCTGAAAACGCTGTTCGTCATTTCCATTATGGTCACATTATGCGTTTGCGCCTTGGTTGTTTTCTGGGGCAATCTTCTGGCGCTGTTCACCACGTCAACATTGATGACACTGGTTTCGATGGGAATGTGTTGCCTGTCTATTTTCAACTACGCGAACGGAGACAGCAGTCTCGACTAACGCAAATAACAAAACTGGCGAAGCCCCGCAGATTACCGGCGGGGTTTTTTCTTTGTGTGATTTCGGTAAGCCCCGGTGACAACCGCAATAAAAACCCCCATTCAAGGGGGCTATTTACACTTACGCCTAAACCTCGGACTGCGCGGATTGGAAAATCCGCTTTTCCTCGCTAAGGCTCCAGTGACAACCACAATAAAAAACCCCATTCAAGGGAGTTTTTATTGTGGTTGTGGTGCGCCCGACAGGACTTGAACCTGTGACCCTTGGCTTCGGAAACCAATGCTCTATCCAGCTGAGCTACGGGCGCCTGTTTTTATCAAATCTTCTATAAAACAGGCGTATCATAAGGACTCTTGCCCCCATCCATCAAGCCTTTTATTCGTCTTTCAGCTTTTTGCCTGTTTTCGTGACCTTTTCCTCCAGCTCTTCAGCCTCGGCGGGAATCAGGTCTTTATATTTTTTCAAAAGCGTCCGCAGATGATCCAGAACAGGCTTGACCTCCATCACGAATTTGTCGCGCAGCTCTTCGGGGATGGATTTGCTCACCGTCATCACCGTCAAATGCGCGGCTTCCTCAAAATCCGCAATGGTTTTATGCTGTTCAGCAATATGGTGATTGGCACCGATCAAACGGTCAACCAGCGCCACCATCAGCTTTTTGAAAATCTTGTTGGAACCGGAATAGGAACGGCGGAAATCCTCCGGTGTAATCTTCACAATCGTCGAATCTTCCGTTGTGCGCACATTAGCGGTACGGACCCCGCGCGTAATCAGAGCCATTTCGCCGAAAATATCCTCCGGCCCGATCGGCGACAGCGCAATCTTGCGTCCGTCAATATCGGTTGTGAACACCTCCGCCGCGCCTTTCTCCATATAATAGGCGCAGGAGGCAGGCTGCCCTTCCTCGATAATCAGCGTATCTTTGGGTACAAAACGGCGGTCAAGAATTTTACCGCTTAATGCATCCTGTTCTTTACTCCCCTTTGTCATCTCCGGTGTCATCCTCCGATTCGCAAAACCCGACTATCTTTCATATTGCCGTAGAAACCTTAACAAATACAGGGTTTTCGGAAAGCGGTTCCACCCGTTTTCCTCTCCCATACCCCTTATTATAACAGAAAAACCTCAAAAACCGGTGACGGCGGTACAAAATCAAAGTTTTTCAATGTCTGAAACCCCTAAAACTATTGACCCTGAGCATAATATATGCGGAAATAGGCCGCCTTAAAAGGAATGAACGGCATTTCGTGTAAAAGCGGGCGTGGCGAAATTGGTAGACGCGCCAGATTTAGGTTCTGGTGTCCTAGCGACGTGGGGGTTCAAGTCCCTTCGCCCGCACCACAGACACTTGAAAAAGACAGTAAATCTGCCTTTTTCAAGTGTCTGTCACTGAATGTCTTAATGAACCCTAACCGGCTTACAGCCGGTGCCGGGTGAATTTAGACGTAAGTGCGGACAATATAGTCCATTTTTTAAAAGCAACGATTTAAGAAAGATGAAACCGATGCAAATCAAACAGACCAAAGATAACGCTCTTGAAAAAACCTTTACCGTGACCATGACAGCTGAGGAAATTTCCCAGCGCGTTGACGAGAAATTGCAGGAAATCGGTCAAACCATGAAAATCCCCGGCTTCCGTCCGGGCAAAGTCCCTTTGGCTGTTTTGAAATCCCGCTATGGTCAGTCCGTCTTGGGGGAAGTGCTGGAAAGTGCTGTCAATGACAGCTCGATGAAAGCCATCAACGAAAATAAGATCAAACCCGCCATGCAGCCGAAAATCGAAGTGGAAAGCTTTGAAGAAGGCAAAGGCCTGAAATATACGATGGTTGTCGAGGTTCTGCCCGAGATCAAACTGACGGATATCAAGAAACTGAAGCTTGAGCGCCACACAGCCAAGCCGGAAGCCAAAACCGTTGATGAAGCGCTCGAGCGCATCGCAAAAGGCAATAAAACGCTGGAAGACGTCAAAGAAAAGCGCGCCGCCAAAAAAGGCGACACTGTCGTGATTGATTTCGACGGCACCGTCGATGGCGAAGCCCGCCCCGGTATGAAAGGCGATGACTACGCGCTGGAGCTCGGATCAAACAGCTTTGTCGACACTTTTGAAGACCAGCTGGTCGGCTGCAAAGCCGGTGACAAGAAAGACGTTACCGTCACTTTCCCGAAAGATTACGGCAGCGAGGAACTGGCCGGTAAAGAAGCCGTCTTCACCGTCACGGTCAAGAAACTGCAAAAATCCGTTCTGCCGAAAACGGATGACGAGTTTGCCAAAACACTCGGTTTCGATGATCTGAAAGCGTTAAAAGCCGCCGTCACGGAACAAATTCAGGCCGATTACGACCGTCTGACGCGTTTGCACACCAAACGTCAATTGCTGGATATTCTGGATGAAACCCATACATTCGACGTGCCGGCCGGCATGCTCGATTCGGAATATGAGAGCATCCTGCACCATCTTGCACATCAGGACGGCAGCCACCATCACGGTGAGGAATGCAACCACGAACTCGACCTGTCCGATTCGGAGAAAAAGGAATATCGCGAGATTGCCAAACGCCGCGTGAAGCTCGGACTCGTTCTCGCCGAAATCGGCCGTGAAAACAAGGTCGAAGTCTCGCAAGGTGAGCTGCAACAGGCTGTCATCAACGAAGCGCGCCGTTATCCGGGTCAGGAAAAACAGGTGTTTGAGTATTATCAAAGCACGCCACAAGCTCTCGAAGCACTCCGCGCACCTTTATATGAGGAAAAAATTGTTGACTTTATTCTGGAAATATGTTCTGTTATTAATACAAGCGTAAGTTTTGATGACTTGTTAAAGCTCGCCGAAGAGGCGGAACAGTCGATCGATACGAAGAAAAAATCTTCCTCAAAAGGGAAAAAAGCCTCTTCGAAGAAATCAGGTTCCGATAAAAAAACCTCCGCGGATAAAGGCACAGCATCAAAAACAAAGAAGGGCGATAAGAAGACAGACGGCAAAAAGAAATAAAAATATAAAAATTGCTGTTTTATCGCATAAAAAGAAAAAAAAGCTTGCAGAAGAGAGTGGAAAGATGTCTAAATAGTCATCTTTGAATTTACGAAAAACTTTATAACTTGGCGGTGTTTGTTTACGTAAGGGGTTCTGTGTTGATTTGCAAAAGCAAACGGCACGGCTTCGACGCAATGGACACCGTTGACTAAAAAAACAAAGAAAGGCACGAGAAGACCATGGAAAAGCAAAACACAAATTTGGACGTTGTAAAATCATTGTTCGAAAACCTGTCTGCGAAAGATCAGGAAAGCTTCATTAAAGAGAACACGTCGGCTCCGTCCAACACCGTTATCCCGACGGTTGAAGAGCAAGAGCCGGGCGGCGTTATGAAACGCTGGGATCTGTTCTCCCGCCTCCTGAGCGACCGTATTATCCGCCTTGACGGCGAAGTCAACGGCGCAATGGCCGCTGTTGCACAGGCATCACTCCAGTTTCTGGATGCGCAGGATAAAACGAAGCCGATTCGCATGATTATTAATTCTCCCGGTGGTTCCGTTCTTGACGGTCTGGTCATTTATGACACGATGCGCGAAATCGAATCTCCGGTTCACACGCAAGGCTACGGCTTGATGGCATCCATGGGATCCCTGCTGCTGGTCGGCGGTGACAAGCGTTACGCTTCCCAAAACTCCAGCATTATGATCCACGCAATTGCCTCCGGTACGCAGGGCAAAATTCAGGATCAGGAAGTCAGCCTGGAAAACACGGATCGTCTGTACAAAATTCTTGCTGACATCTATGTCGCCCATACCGGTATTGCGGAAGAGAAAGTTTACGAACTTCTCGAGCGCGACAACTGGCTGTCTCCGGAAGAAGGCGTAAAGCTGAACCTGATTGACGGTATCATCCCGCACAAAAAACCGGCACCTTTTGCACATATGGTTAACAGAAATGCACCGCCGAAACGCGAGAAGTTTAACGAAAAATCGAAAAAACTGATCGACGAAATCTACCAAGAGCGCACCAAAGGCAACGACAACGATGTCGCAACGCCCGCAGCGTCCAAAACGACGACGCCGGCACAAAAAAACGGCCCGAAGCGCTAAGCTTTAAGGTGCTTGCTTAGGTAAAAGTAAGTTATATACTTTCTTTGTTATACCGCCTCCCTTACGAAAGTTAAGGGGGGCGGTTTTTTCTTGTGCTTTTTGCGCGGCATTTTGTTGACCGCCCTGCCGCGTCATGGCATTCTTGAAATGCGGTGAAACCCCCTGCTATCCTATTCAGGAAAACGCCAAACAATTTAAAAGCAATGAAAGAGGCAAACAATGAGCGAATTTGAATCCCCCGTCAGTACACTCGTCCCCATCGTGATCGAGCAAACCGCCCGCGGGGAACGGTCTTTCGATATTTATTCGCGTCTGTTAAAAGAGCGCATTATCTTCGTCAATGGCGAAGTTCACGATCATATGGCCACACTGATCTGTGCCCAGCTGCTGCATCTTGAATCGGAAAACCCGAAAAAAGACATTTTCATGTATATCAACTCTCCCGGCGGCGTTGTTACATCCGGTCTGTCGATTTACGACACGATGCAATATATCCGCCCCGATGTCGCCACCGTCTGCATGGGACAAGCCTGCTCGATGGGATCTCTGTTGCTGACAGCCGGCGCAAAAGGCAAACGCTATTCTCTGCCTAATTCCCGCATCATGGTTCACCAGCCTTCCGGCGGTGCGCGCGGCCAGGCAACGGATATCGAGATCCACGCCAAAGAGATTCTGGATCTGCGTAAACGCCTGAACCAGCTTTACGTCCATCACACCGGACGTAAAATCAAGGAAATCGAAACAGCCATGGAACGCGATAACTTCATGGACCCCGTTAAGGCAAAAGCTTTCGGTCTGATCGACGAAGTTGTCGAAAAACGCCCCGAGGTCAAAGAAGACGCCGATAGCGGTAAAAAATAATAAGCACTTATGAAAAGGCGAAATCAAGCCTTTCTTAAACAAAAACGGTCATAATCAAAGAGTGTCCCCTTTAAAAAAGCGGTGCTGTAAGCCCTTTTTCGGGGCGCGATTTGAACAGTGAAAAGATGAACGCGGCTTAGAAAACAACCAACACCCTATACGACCGGAAGGTATAAATCCATGTCAGACGAAATTCTCGGAGATACGCCCGAAGCAGCCGAAAAATACGCGGTTCTGCCGCTCAGAGACATTGTTGCCTTTCCCTATATGATTGTGCCGCTGTTCGTCGGGCGTGAAAAATCCGTCCGCGCGCTGGAACATGTGATGAAGGAAAATAAGCAAATTCTCCTCGTTACCCAGAAAAACGCCGGCAAAGACGAGCCTGATACGCTGGATCTTTATAAAATCGGGACAATTGCCTCCATTCTGCAATTGCTGAAACTCCCCGACGGCACCGTCAAGGTTCTGGTCGAGGGTAAAAAACGCGCCCGTATTTCCTCTTTCACGCAGAATAGCGACTTTTTTGAAGCCTATTGCGCGCCGCTGGAAGACAAAACCCCGCCCGCCAGTCAGGAAGATGCCCTGCAGGGTCTGATGCGCGCCACCGTGACGGAATTCGAGCAATACGTCAAACTCAACAAAAAAATCCCGCCCGAAGTCGTGCCGACTGTTGCCCGCGTCGAAGACCCCGGCAAGCTTGCCGATATGGCGGCCTCGCATCTGCTTTTAAAAATTCCCGAAAAACAGGAATTGCTGGAAGTCGTTGATGTCGCGGAAAGGCTGGAGCGTATTTTCTCCTTCATGGAGGGCGAAATCAATGTGCTGGAAATGGAACGCAATATCCGCAACCGCGTCAAACACCAGATGGAAAAGACGCAGCGCGAATATTATTTGAGCGAACAGATGAAAGCCATCCAGCGCGAGCTGCATGATACCGAAGAAGGCATGGACGAGCTGGCGGAGCTGGAAGAAAAGCTGGAAAAAACCCGCCTGACCAAAGAGGCGAAAGCCAAAGCCCAGAACGAGCTGCGCAAACTCAAACAAATGAACCCGATCTCGGCCGAGGCCACGGTCGTGCGCAACTATCTCGACTGGCTGCTTGATATTCCGTGGAGCAAACGCTCCAAAATCAAGAAAGACCTGAAACTGGCTGAAAAAGTGCTGGATGAAGACCATTACGGTCTGAAAAAGGTCAAAACACGCATTCTGGAATATCTTGCCGTGCTGCAACGCGCCGGCAAGGTTAAAGGCCCCATCCTGTGCCTTGTCGGGCCGCCGGGTGTCGGTAAAACCTCGCTTGGTCACTCGATTGCGCGTGCGACAAACCGTAATTTTGTCCGTATTTCTCTGGGCGGCGTACGTGACGAAGCGGAAATCCGCGGACACCGCCGCACCTATATCGGTGCTATGCCGGGCAAAATCGTGCAGGGGATGAAAAAAGCCAAATCTTCAAACCCGCTTTTCCTGCTGGATGAGATTGATAAACTCGGTAATGATTACCGCGGTGATCCGTCCTCGGCGCTGCTGGAGGTGCTGGATCCGGAACAGAACCATACATTCAACGACCATTATCTGGAAGTTGACTATGATCTCTCCGATGTCATGTTTATCTGTACGGCGAATAGTTTGAACCTGCCGCGCCCGCTGCTGGACCGGATGGAAATCATCCGCCTGTCCGGCTATACGGAAGATGAAAAGGTCGAAATCGCCAAGCGCCATCTGATTGAAAAACAGATCAAGGCGAATGGCTTGAAAAAAGGCGAGTTCTCCATTTCCGACAATGCGCTGCGCGAATTGATCCGTTATTACACGCGGGAGGCCGGTGTCCGTAATCTGGAACGTGAATTATCCAATCTCGCCCGTAAAAGCGTGAAGGAAATTCTGATGAAAAAGCGCAAAAAGGTGAATATCACCCCGCGCAATCTGAAGAATTACGCCGGTATCACAAAATATGACTACGGCAAAATCAATGAAGAAAACCGTGTCGGCCTTGTCAACGGACTGGCCTGGACGGAAACCGGCGGCGATACGCTGTCAATTGAGGCCGTCACTCATGCCGGCAAAGGCAAATTCACCATGACCGGTAAGCTGGGTGATGTGATGAAGGAATCCATTCAGGTCGCGGAAATGATCGTAAAGTCACGCGCACCCGCCCTTGGCATCCAGCCGGAAGTTTTCGAAACAATCGGCGTGCATATCCATGTTCCCGAAGGTGCCACACCGAAAGACGGCCCTTCGGCAGGGATTGCTATGGTCACGGCCATGGTCTCGAGCCTGACGGGTATTTCGGTGCATCGTGACATTGCCATGACAGGTGAAGTTGATCTTCTGGGACAGGTTCTGCCGATCGGGGGCTTGAAAGAAAAGCTGCTGGCGGCTCTGCGCGCAGGTATTACAACAGTGCTGATCCCGCAGGATAACGTTAAAGATCTCGAAGATATTCCGCAAAATGTCAAAAAAGTCATCGATATTATTCCGGTCTCGAAGGTCGAGGAAGTGCTGGAACATGCGCTTTCGCAGGCGCCAAAGCCTATAAAACCTGCAAATAATGAAGAATTGAAAGAGATTACTGAAAAAAACCGCAAAAAAATGACGGAAGACGTAATTCGTCATTGAGATTCCGCGGAAAACCAGCAATTATAATTGTATCGAGTGATTCGGTGTAGGGAAACCAAGGGCTGCGAGGCCCTCGGCTACTTTTATCGACCTCAACCCGTTTTCTAGAATGATCTTGAAAAAGATATTTAGAAACGACCCTGGTTTATAAAACCAAAGGCGAATTTTGCCAAACGTAACTTTATAAAGGAGCACTATTATGAACAAGAGTGAACTGATCGATTTTATCGCGAAAAATGCTGAACTGAAAAAAACCGAAGCTGCTAAAGCTCTGGAAGCTTTCATCTCCGGCGTTTCCGTTACACTGAAAAAAGGCGGCAAAGTACAGCTGATCGGCTTCGGCACATTCGATGTGACCAAGCGTAAAGCAACAAAAGGCCGCAACCCGCAAACGGGTGCAGAAATTCAAATTCCGGCTTGCAACCAAGTTAAGTTCAAAGTCGGTAAAGCCCTGAAAGAAATCGTCAACAAGTAATGTTGGCGGTTTTCTGCTTTTAAAAGCAGAAGGCTTTCATTTGAAGATATAAAGAAAACAGCCCGCGCGCGATGCCGGGCTGTTTTTCTTTGCCTGCATTGCCGCATAGGCCACTTGATTATTTTTCATAAATATGGTAGCTTATTGCCTGTTCTTTAAAATAACGGGGCGGGTTTTATACCATGCAAAACGCATCTTATTATCTGAAATCGGCACGGCATCAATTTGCCAAAACCGCCCGCAAAGGCGATGGCGGCGTTGCTGTCACAATCGGTGCCGCCCTAACAGCCGCGCTCAGCTTTGGCGGCGTCTGGATGCTGGCAGATGAAGCACCCGATCACCAGACCACGCCGCAAACGGAAACCGTGCTGGCGGAAATTCAGTCCGATTTGACGGTATTGCAAAAAGACTTTGCCACGCTAAACGGTATCGAGACCCGTCTTGAAACCGGTGATTACACCACGGCGGAATATCAGGAACTGCAAACCGCCCGCCGCAACGCCGCCAATGCGTTTGACGGCAAAGCCACGCCCGTTCTTGACCGTATCCTGTTCACCCCGCATCTGTCAGAAGCACAGGCCGAAAATCTGATGACGGTTTTTGAAAACACCGTCAAGGACCCGGCAGAAATTAATGACAGATATGATATTGCCGATTACGGTTTCCTGCGCGATAAACGCGACGATGTCATAAAACAATATGCCAGTTCATCGGTCGAAAACATCCTTGATGTGACGGCACAGAAGATTGACCGCCGTAACGAAGATAAATGGTTCGCCACAGGCTTCTCGGGTATTCCGATCTTTATCCTCGCCATGGTTTTAGGAGCCTGTCTGGGTGACAGCCGCCGCCTGAAAAACTGGGCGCGCGAAAAACCCGCAAAACATATCAAAGCCAAACATTAATCCACATTTTCCTGCCAATAGGATTCCGATTGCATCTCGATCAACCGGCTTTGCGTGCGCTGGAATTCAAATGCGTTCTCCGTGCCGTTATAAAGCCCGTCAATGCCTGTCTCGGCGGAAACAGCCAGCCTGACCCCTTTTTCATACAGCGTGTCTATCAGGGTCATAAAACGCCGCGTTTCGTTACGTTTCTTATCCGTCAGCTGCGGTACATCCGCCAGCAAAACGGCGTCAAAGTGCTGCGCCAGCATCAGATAATCCGCCGCGCCGCGCGGCTGTTCGCATAATTCGGCAAATGTGAACCATGCCACCCGCCCCGCACAGTCATTCACAGCCATTTCCCGTGATTTGATTTTTATCACGCGTTTTTCTTTCGGCTTGCCATCCGTCAGAGCCGCAAAAACCGTATGCATTTTTTCCTGCGCTGCCGGTGACAAAGGCGCAAACCATGTGCCTTCCTTAAAGGCGCGGTTCAAACGGTAATCCCGCTCCGATGACAGATGCAGAATCTCCAGCCTTTCCTTCAGCAGCGCAATAAAGGGCAGAAACAAGCCGCGCTGCAGCCCGTCCTTATACAGATCATCCGGCGGAAAGTTCGAGGTAAATACCACCGTCACACCCTGCGCAAATAAGGCGGTAAACAAGCGCCCCAAAATCATCGCATCGGCAATATCGCGGATATATAGCTCGTCAAAGCAGATTAAACGGCTGTTCTCCGCCAGCTCCGCCGCGTAATCGGCAAGAATATCCGTTTTGTGATAATGCATGGTTTTACGCCCGCGGCGGCGGTCATGCAGCGCGTCATGTGTTTTCAGCATGAAATCATGGAAATGGAGGCGGGTTTTGTCCTTCACCTGTGCCGTTTTGAAAAACAGATCCATTAAAAAGGTCTTGCCGCGCCCGACACCGCCGTAAAGATAGATGCCCTGCCGCCCGTTTTCACCGCTTTTTTTAAAACCGGAAAATAACCTGTCGAAAAAAGACGTCTCTGCCGCCCCGCCGCCCGCCAGCTGTTTTTGCAGCGCCGTCAGTTTTTCAACGATCTCCTGCTGTACCGCATCGGGGTGCAATGTGCCATCCGCCAGCAATGCCGCATAGGCGGCATCCATATCCCTATGTGTTTTTGCGGGGAGGCCGCTCATCAGCGGAAATCCTTAAAGCTGTGCGTCAGATGTTTTCAGCAGCGCCGGATGACCGCCGGTCACCACATCCGTCAAGCCGCCGACCTGCGGCAGTAGTGATTCCGCGAAAAAGCGCGCGTGAATGATTTTGGTCTGCAAGAACGCCGTATTGTCATTATCCGCACCCGCTTGCAGCAGCTGATGCGCGGTTCCGGCCATTTTCGCCATCATATAACCGCCCGCCACTGTTGCGCATTGACGCAGATACGGCACAGCGGCCGCCGCAACGGCATCGGTATTTTCCGCGCCGTTTTGCAAAATCCATTCCGTGCTGGTTTTCAGTTTTTCCAGCGCCGTATCCATCTGGCGGGCAATCACCGACAAGGCTTCATCATTACGGCTGCGCAAATCATCAATATCCGTGGCAATATCCGCGGCAAAACGGGTGAATTCCCGGCCGCCGTCACGCAGAATTTTGCGGAAGACCAGATCATTGGACTGGATACCGTTCGTACCCTCATAAATCGGCAGAATACGCGCATCGCGGTAGAATTGCGCCGCACCCGCTTCTTCGATAAAGCCCATACCGCCATGTATCTGTACGCCCAGTGAAGAGACCTCCACCGCCGCATCCGTACACCATGCCTTGATCAGCGGCGTCATCAAATCCACCCGCGCCGACAGGGACTGTTTCTGTTCCGCATCCGCCGCACGCGTCGCGCGGTCAATATAACCGCCGGCATAAAGCGCCATTGCACGCCCCGCCTCGGTCAAGGCACGCATCGTCGCCAGCATACGGCGGACATCGACATGATTGATAATCGTCACATCATTGCCGGATTTATCGCCGATTTTCCCACCTTGTACGCGATCGGCGGCATAAGCCTTTGCATGTTGCGTCGCACGTTCACAAAGGGCAACCCCCTGCTGGCCGACGCCGATACGGGCGTTATTCATCATCGTGAACATATTGCGCAGCCCTTTGCCCTCTTCCCCGACAAGATAACCGACTGCGCCGCCTTTATCGCCGTAAGTCATCACACAGGTCGGCGATCCGTGAATTCCCAATTTGTGTTCGACGGAGACTGCGAAAACATCATTGCGTTCGCCGAGTGAGCCGTCATCATTAACGAGGAATTTCGGCACCAGAAACAGACCCAGCCCGTTATTCCCTTCAGGCAGGCCGTCAATATGCGCCAGCACCATATGAATGATATTCTCGGTAAAATCATGTTCGCCGAAAGTGATGAAAATCTTTTGCCCGTGAAGACGGTAATGATCACCCTCTTTTTTCGCTGTCGTGCGTATGGCGGAAAGATCGGTTCCCGCCTGCGGCTCGGTCAAATGCATCGTACCCGTCCATTCGCCGGAGATCAGCTTCGGCAGGTATTTTTCCTGCATCTCCGCCGTGCCGTGTTTATGGATGGCTTCAATCGCCGCCTGCCCCAGCAAAGGACACAGGCTCAAAGACAGGTTGGAGGCCTGCCACATTTCCGCCGCCGCCATCGCAAGACACCAGGGCATATCCTGCCCCCCGAACGCCTCGTCAAAAGAAATCGCGTTCCAGCCGCCTTCGGCAAATTGCAAATAGGCTTCTTTAAAGCCCGGCGTCGCTTTCAGAACACCGTTCTCCATAACGGCAGGCTGTTTATCCCCGGCGGAATTCAAAGGCGCCCAGACATCCGCCGCCAGCTTGCCTGCCTCCTCCAGCACGGCGCGCGCCAGATCCATATTGATGTCGCTGCCTTCACCGCAAATACCGTCAAAACCCGCGATATGATCCAGCACAAATGCCAAATCCTCAAGCGGTGGTCTGTATTCCGTCATAATTTCCGTTCCTTATCCCGTATAGAAAAAGATATCATACACGTCTTTTAAAAGCGGCCAGATAAAACTTTGTGACACATAAATGATAAAGGGTACGACAATCAGGCAGCCCCAATGCATGATGTAAAGATTTCCCTGCATCCGGTCCGTCACCCGGGCATATGTCCGCACCATATAAGGCACTGATCCGGCCAGCAAAAACAAAAACAACCCGCGGGTAATGGAAACGATAATCGTATCCGCCAGACCGTTGCCGATAAAGACCGGCGTTCCCGGCCCGACCAGCATCTGGTTCACCAGATGGTTTCCGGTAATGCGGAAGTAATGGGCATAACGGTCATAAACGCCCTGATCCGTCATCAAAAAAGCCATGGCAACACTGATTAAAAAAATCAGCACAATCGGGCCTGTGACATCCTGTTTCTGGCCTTTGACGTCCTCGCCGCGATGTTTGCGTGCAATCATTTCCGCCTGCATGCGTTTGGCAGTTGCGCCGACGCGCGGCTTGTCTTTTTTGCCTCCGAACATATTTTTCGTTCCTGCGATGCTGTGGTTTATTTTCGGTTATCTGAAACGTACCGTTGGCACGTTGGTATAGGATAGCAAAGCTTTTCCCTTTGGTCGCGTCTTTTTTTTAGATTTTCCCTTTCAGTCAGCGGAAATTTTTACATTCTGTTTAGAGTTTTCCGTCAGAATGGGGAATAAGAGGATGATTCCGGCATTACCTTCCTCCTCATCCGCCCGCATCAGTAATTCGAGAGAGATATTCCATGGAAACCAATCTGACACGCCGTAAAGAAGATAAAGGTTTTGGCCGTGTTTTTTCCTTTTTGGGACGTATTTTCGCCGTTTTCGGCTTTGCGCTTTTTATCTCTATCTGCTTTTTTCTGGCCACGGTTCACCGTGCCGTCAATTACGCGCCGCCGCCGCTGCCGGAAAATATCCTTTTGACTTATAAATTAAAGCCCAATCTGTATAAAACCAGCCAGAAGCCGTCCCTGCGCGGTCCGCTCTTGCGCCCGCCGACAACATTGCATGAAATCGTTGATGCGATCGATATGGCCGCCACGGATGACCGCGTCTCCGGTCTGGTTATTCATGCCGGTGCCAGCCATTACGACCTTGCCGAAATACAGGAGCTACGCGATGTCATCCACCGTTTCCGCAGCGAAGGCAAAAAAGCGTGGATTTACAGCGAGAATTTCGGCGGCATGGGCGGCGGCACAGGCACTTACTATCTTGCCGCAGCTTTTGATGAAATCTGGCTGCAGCCGCTCGGCGTTGTCTCCATTACCGGTATCAGCAGCGAAACCCCGTTTCTGAAAGGAGTGATGGAAAAATTCGGCATCGAGGCTGAATTCGACCACCGCGGCCAATATAAAAGCGCCATGGAAAGCCTGACCCGCAAAGATATGAGCCAACCCAGTCGCCGCATGATGACGGAATTGCTCGGCGATCTTGCCGCACAAATCACCGAAGGCATTGCCGCCGACCGCGGCATGACACCGGAAGAGGTACGTAAACTGATTGATACCGCCCCGCATCTGGGCACGGAAGCGGCGGAAAACAAGCTGATCGACAAGCTGGAACATTACGATATCCTGCTGGAAACCGCGAAAGAAGAGGCCGAAAAACAGATAAAATCTGCTGCACACAAAAATGACGATGATGACGACGACGACGACGATGAAGAGGAAGATGAAGAAGAGGGTATTAAAACCATCGACCTTCTCGGTTACGGCTTCAGCGCCAAAGTCGAGGAGGATGAAGAAGGTATGGTCGGTTTCCTGTCACAACTGATCCGCAAAAAAGCCCCCGTCACGGCACATGAAGGCAAAGACAAAATCGCGCTGATCTATGCTTCCGGTGCAATTATGCCCAGTAAAGACGGCGGCGGCGCATCACCTTTATCAGGCGGCGAGCCGATGTTCGCCGATCGTATTTCCTCCTCCATCCGCAGCGCGGCGCAGAATGAGGAAATCGCCGCCATCGTCCTGCGCATGGATTCTCCCGGCGGGTCACCGACAGCCGCCGAGGCCATACGCCGCGCTGTTGTCTATGCCCGCGAAAAAGACAAAAAAATCATCGTCTCAATGGGCGGTGCCGCCGCATCAGGCGGTTACTGGGCCGTGGTGAATGCTGATCATATCGTCGCCGCACCGGCAACGCTGACCGGCTCGATCGGTGTTTTTGCCGGAAAAATGGTGCTGGAGGATTTGTGGAAAAAACTCGGCATCACATGGGAATCGGTCAATATCGGCGAAAATGCCGATATGTGGTCATCACAATCACAGTTTTCACCGACCGCCCGCAAACGCTTCAGCGCCCTGCTTGATCACATTTATGACAGTTTTGTTGCTCTGGTCGCCGAAGGCCGCGGCATGACGCCGGAAGAGGTGGAAAAAGTCGCACAAGGCCGCGTCTGGACAGGGAAACAAGCTCTTGAAGTCGGATTGATCGACAGCCTCGGCGGTCTGGAGGAGGCTTTGCAAAAAGCCAAGGAAATGGCCGGATTTAAACCGGAAGAGGCCGTGCCGGTCGTGCAGTACCCGCCGCGCCGTTCGACATTGGAACTGCTGTTTGAACTCTTCACGGAAAGTGCCGTCAGTGGCGTGCCGCCGATTTCCACCGCGATGCCGCTGCCGGAGGGTGCCGCCGAATTGTTGCAAATCTGGGCATTATCCCGCAGTCAGACCGAACCGCTCGTCATTTCACCGCTCGCGATCGGACTGACAAGCCATTAGCGCCGCCCCGCGTATTTTATTGACATATAACTCATTCCCGTGCTAATCTCGGCTCCACATCATACAAGAACAACAACGAGGAACCGTCCATGAATTTTCTTGACCGTAAAGGCAAAACCTCCCGCGCCGTTATCCCCGTCAAACCGTCCGAATTAAAAGACTGGCTGAAAAAACAGCCTGAAGAGACGCAAAACTGGGTCGCAAGTGCCGGATTTTCGGCCAAAAGCGGCAGCGTTCTGCCGCTGCCCGCCACGGATGGAAAAGCGACCTCCTTCCTGTTCGGCCTGCCGGAAGAAAATTCGATTTACAGCTATTCCGCATTGCCGAAAAACCTGCCGGAACATAAAGGCGGCTATCATATCGACCGCAAGATGAGCAAGGACGAAGCCACCGAAGCCGCAATGGGCTGGGCTTTCGGGCAATATGATTTTGACCGTTACAAATCGAAAAAAACAAAGACCGCCCAAAAGGAAAACAAACTGGCCTGGCCGGCAAATGCCGATCAGGATATGGTGAATATGACGGTGAAGGCGATTTTCCTGATCCGCGACCTGATTAACACCCCGACAAATGATATGGGCCCTGATGATCTTGAAAAAGCCGCCCGCGCCCTGACAAAACAATTCAACAGCGAAAGCCTGAAAGTCATCCGCGGCGATGATCTTTTAAAAGAAAACTATCCTGCCGTTCATGCCGTCGGCCGCGCCAGTGACAAAGCGCCGCGCCTGCTGGATTTCAGCTGGGGCGATGAAGACGCACCGAAAGTCACGCTGGTCGGTAAAGGTGTCTGTTTTGATACCGGTGGGTTGAACATGAAGGGCGGCGCGAATATGGCGCTGATGAAAAAAGATATGGGCGGTGCCGCTCATGTGCTGGGTCTTGCGCAAATGATTATGGAGGCCGGACTGCCGGTTCGTCTGCGCGTTCTGATCCCCGCCGTGGAAAACAATATTGACGGCAACGCCTTCCGTCCCAGCGATGTTATCGACACCCGCAAAGGTATCTCGGTGGAAATCGGCAATACCGATGCCGAAGGCCGTCTGATACTGGCCGATGCGCTGGCCGAGGCCTGTAATGACAAACCCGATCTGCTGATCGATTTTGCAACACTGACCGGCGCGGCACGTACGGCACTCGGCCCGGAAATCCCGCCGATTTTCACCAATGATGATAAAACGGCCAAGGATTTTGAAGCCGCCTCCGCACGTACCAGCGACCCGCTTTGGCGTCTGCCGCTGTGGAAAAACTACGAATCCATGATTAAAAGCGATATCGCCGATGTGAATAATTCCGGCGGTTCTTTCGCCGGCGCGATTACCGCGGCGCTATTTTTGCAGAAATTCGTGGAAAAGGATATCAACTGGGTGCATATCGACACTTACGGCTGGAATCCGACATCCAAACCCGGCTCACCGAAAGGCGGGGAGGCTTATGCCATCCGTGCCAGCTTTGACATGATCAAAAAGCGTTACGGTGCGAAAAAACCGGGCGGTCCGGCAAAGTAACGCCAAACGCCTAACAGGAAAATATGATGTCAGGGTGCCGTCAGTCGAACATGGCGGCATCTTCGGCATATTGCTGCAGGGCGCTTTTTTCCTTCCACTCCATTACCTGATTGCCGCCCTCCGCCTGCGCTTCTTTCATTGCGCGTTCGGCATTGGCGAAAATATCGTCAATTTTATCCCCCGGCACAGGTTCGGCAACGCCGCAGGAAAGCGTGACGCTCACCGTCTCCTCCGTACCGCCCAGACTGGCGGGGCTTGCCGCTATTCTGGCACAAATACGGTCCATCACCGTACAGGCATCCAGCAATTCCGCATGTTTCAGGCACAGAAGATATGCGCCTTCCCCAAGAAAATAACCGTCATCGTAAGAGCGCAGGGAATCCATCAAAATTTCGGCAATATGTGCATAGATTTCCTTCATACGGCGCTCACCGCGGTTTTCCGCCAGCGCTTCATGTCCGTCAATGGAGAGGGCGCAAACACAGAAGACGTCACTTTTACGGTCACGCCTGTCCAGTTCGCGGGCGATTTCGTTTTTCATCCCCGCCGCGCTGCGCAGCCCCGTCACCGTATCAATACTGAAATTACTGCCGGCCAGATCTTCGCTGAATTTCTGCAGCTGTTTCATATAGGCATCCAGGCATTGCGTCAGCGCCGTATAATTTTCCTGCGTCATCCCGCCCGCGACGCGCAGGCAATCCGCCCCGGCCTCCGCCAAAGCGTCATGAATTTGCAGCAGATGTTCCACATCTTTTTCATCAACGGACTCTTTATGCGTATTATCACCGCACCATTTGACAAAAATGGCGGGAATGGCAGGCGCCTCGCCGTCTTCCGTAACGGCGGCGGGAAAGAAAGACCGCCGCAACACAGTCTCAAACCAGTCCATATGCGCCTTGATATCGCGCAATAGCAAATCATTGGGAAGAACGGATGTATATCGCAGAGCCATGACTTCTCCTTCATTATTCCTTCTTCCAGATTATCAGTCCCGTTCTAAAATTCCGTTAAGAAACACATCCTTAACGCTGGCATCCCCGTCAAAGCTGCGGTAAAGTTTCTTGTAAAAAGGAGACATGATGCGCAAAACCCCCGCTTTCTGGTATGGCACAGCCGCCCCGCCGCCCGGTTTAAAACCGCTGGCATGGCTGTATGACCGCCTGTCACGGTTACGCCGCGCCTTAACATCTCCGCATCACGGCACCGTTCCCGTCCTGTGTATCGGCAATATCACGATGGGCGGCAGCGGGAAGACCCCTGTCGCAATTGCCGTCTCCCATATCCTGCATGATCTCGGCTTTCTGCCGCATTTCCTGACCCGCGGTTACGGCGGACGGTTAAAAGGCCCGGTACTTGTCAAACCCGCACAGCACGGCTTTCGGGAGATCGGGGATGAACCGCTGCTGCTGGCACGCCATGCGCCTTGCTGGGTCGCCCGCAAACGTGCGGCAGGTGCCGTCGCCGCAGAAGAAGGCGGCGCGGGTGCCATTATCATGGATGACGGTTTTCAAAATCCGTCATTGCATAAGAACCTGTCTTTTCTGGTTATTGATGCCGCAGCCGGTTTCGGCAATGGTGCGGTTTTCCCTGCCGGACCGCTGCGCGAGCTGCCCCAAAACGGCTTAAAACGCGCCGATGCCTGTATTTTACTGGGCATAAAGGATGAAAACAGCCGCGAAGACTGGCGGCAAAAATTACAGCAATACGGCTACCAAAATCCTGTTTTTTTCGCAGATCTACAGCCGCAAAATCCTTCCTTTGACGGCGCATTTGTCGGCTTTGCGGGAATCGGCCTGCCGCAAAAATTCCGCGAAACACTGGAAACATGCGGCGCGGATGTCGCGGAATTCTTTCCCTTTCCCGATCATTACGCCTATCGCCGTGAAGATATCAAAACATTACTGGCCGCCGCCCGCCGCCATAATGCCGCGCTGATCACAACCGAGAAAGACGCCGTCCGCCTGCCCGCAAAAATAAGGGAGTCTGTCAAAACCCTTCCCGTTGCTTTACAATGGCAGGACGAACAGGCTATAACAGCCTTCCTGAAATCAAAACTGCAAAAAACAAGCTAGAAACCACGGCTGATGCAACAGACAACACCGCAGGAACTGCCTATTCCGCTTTTGCGCAAAATCCGCTATGGCATCGAAGCCGCCGCGGCTTACACGCTTTACGGTTTCTTTAAACTGCTGCCCGTCAACGCGGCCTCCGCCACCGGCGGCTTTATCGGACGCATGATCGGGCCGCATCTTGGCGCCAGTAAAAAAGCCTATGAGAATCTGGCACTGGCCTTCCCCGATAAAACCGACGCCGAAAAAAAAGATCTGATCCGCAAAATGTGGGACAATATGGGGCGCACAATCGCCGAATACCCTCATCTGGTTGCGCTGGGGAAAAAAGCGGAACTTGTCGGCGGTGACATATTGGAGACGATCGCGCAAAGCGACGCCCCCGCCATACTGGTTGCCGCCCATCTGGGTAATTGGGAAGTCGGGCTGGCCAGCGTCAGACAACAGCGCGGATTCGAGGCTTATCTGACCTATCGGCGGCTGAACAACCCGCTGGTTGACCGGCTGCTCTCCCGCGCGCGGGAAAGCGGGGCAGAGGGGCAGATTCATAAGAAACGCAGCGCCGCGATTGAAATGATGCGTCTGGTCAAAGATAAAAAAACGCTGGCCATTATGATCGACCAGAAACTGAATGAAGGCATTGCCGTACCGTTTTTCGGCCATGATGCCATGACCATCCCTTTTCCGGCACAGCTGGCCTTGAAACATGACTGTCCGCTTTACCCCGCACGGATTGAGCGCATCAAAGGCACAGCCTTCCGCGTCACGGTTTATCCGGCGCTGGAGGTCAAAAAAACAGGGGATACGGATCAGGATATCCGGCAGTTATTGCAGGATATGAACCATATGCTGGAAGGCTGGATTCATGAAAGACCGGAACAATGGCTGTGGCTGCACCGCCGCTGGCCCAGAGAAATTACCGCAGCAAAAAAGAACATATTACCGGACGGAGAAAACCTCTCCGCATAGCAATCATCCCTTTTAATAAGTACCTAAAGCCTCTTCCTGCGCGGCCTTGCCGTATTGCTTTTCAAAACTGAATTCATTGACCTGAACGCCGTATTTTTTCTCGATCGCCGCCAGAAACTGCCGCACGATATCATCGCGCAAGCCGCGCTCGATCATGGCACGGCTGATGGCCGCTTCCGATACCGCAGCAGCGGCAGCATCATCTCCCAGATCGGGAAGGTCACGTTTTGTCAGCGTCACAACCACAATATCATCGCCCGATTGCAGCGCAGCCGCATCACCTTCCGCCGTCAGGTCAAACAGCTTGGTGACAGCCTCGGTCGGCACGGCGTTTTTACCATCCTCCGTCAAATGCATTTTGGAACGGCTGCGGAGCGAAATCTGCGCCGTGCTATAGCCGAATTCTTTTGCCGCCGCTGCCAGCGTTTTACCATCCGTTCGCACGGCATCCGCAATTTTTTCGGCGCGGTCGCGCATCTGCTTTTTCTTTTCGCTTTTTACCCAGGTTTCGCGGACATTTTCCGCGACATCTTCATAAGGGATTTTCTGCGCGGGTTTTACCTCGTCCAGACTGACGGCGATGAAACTGCCGTCATCCATTTCCAGCACCTCAGCCTTGATCTCGTCATCCTTGCTCATGGCAAAGACTTTTTCCAGCACCGCCTGCGCATGTTTCGCCGGCTCCAGCGGATAGGCTTTACCATCCGCAGCGGCACCCATAGATGTCAGGAACGGCACATTATCAAAGCCGATCTGCATAAATTCCGCCGCCTCCTGCACGCTGGCACCGCCCGCGAACATATCTTCCAGCTCGCTGACTTTCGTATAAAGCGGGTCAGAGGCATGATCCAGTATCCAGTCACTGCGCAGCGTTTCTTTCACCTCGTCAAATGAGGTCACATTGCCCCGCGCCGTCGCCGTGATATTCACAACATGCCAACCCAGCGGCGATTTAATCGGACCGACCACACCTTTGTCTTTCTCAAAACCGAAAACCGCGTCAGAGATTTCTTCGGGGAAAATCGATTGCGCCGTATGCTCTTCCGCTTCCATGATCTGGGCATCTTCCGTGCCGGATTTTTCCGCCGCTTCGGCCAGTGTTTTGGCTTTTCCGTCTTTCAACAGCGCAAAGACCGCTTTCGCATCTTCTTCCCCGCCGAAAACCGCTTGCGTCACCGTGCGTTTATCGGCCTCGGTATAATCGGCGATATGGTCTTCATATGTTTTTTTCAACGCGTCATCGCTGACAATCTCGATTCCCTCTATCTCCGTGAGGACTTTTTCCGGCGTCAGGACAAGAAGGGAAAAGGAACGGTATTCCGGCGACATCCATAACGCCGTTTTATCGGCATGGAATTTCTGCAGGCTTTCCTCATCCGGGGCATCGGCTTTAAAACCCGCGCCGGAAATACGGATATATTCGCCCGCCCGCGTCTCCATATCATATTGCAGCCAGTCCAGCACCTCCTGCGGCGGTGCGGTCACAGGCACAACCAGTGCCGACATCATAATTTCGACCGCCAGCTCCTGCCGCAGCGTATCGACCAGCGCCTTTTCGCTCAGCTGGCGCTGCTGCAAAACCGTGGCCAGCGCCACACTTTCCAGCGCCCCCTGATCGGTCAGGGGTTTTAGATATTCGCGAATGCGCTCCGCCGCCACAACATCGCCGACAATCAAACCGCTATCCGCCGTGGCTTTTACCAGCAGACGTTTCTGCATCTGTTCCTGCAGCGTATCGCGCGCGACAACGGCACGGACATCCGGCTTTTGCGACAGTTCCGGCGGAATGCGGCGCAGATCCATACGGTATTGGCGGTCAAATTCGACAAAACTTATTTCTTCTCCGGCAACATTGGCAACAGAGCCGCGGGAGACACCCGTCCGCCAAAAGGAAATCGTATCCATCAGCACAAGACCGCCCATCGCCCCGCCCAATAGCAGGATGAGAACCGTCTTCAAAATCCATGAATTCATACCTTCACGCATGGCTTGTAACATGACGTTTTTCCTTTTTCCTTGTCTTCAAAATTCCGGTCGTTATATTTATGCACATGTTTCATTAAAAAATAAAGGGTAAAGGGTAGAAGTTATGGCGAATACGAAACTGATTGCCGGAAACTGGAAAATGAACGGTTTGTCAACGGACGGACTGCCGCGCGCCAAGCATATCGCGGATTTCGTCACCGAAAACAAATCCGCTCTGAACGGTAAGGCCGAGATACTGATTGCGCCGCCCGCGACATTGGTCTCCGCACTTCACAGCGTCACAAAATCTTCCCCCGTTTTTCTGGGCGGACAGGATTGCCATCCGGAAACATCCGGCGCGTTCACCGGTGATCTTTCCGCCGAAATGCTGAAAGATGCAGGTTGTTCCTATATTATTGCCGGACATTCCGAACGCCGCGCCATTCATGGCGAAACGGATGAGCTGGTTGCCGCCAAAACCGCAGCCACCCACCGCGCAGGTATGACGGCTGTTGTCTGCGTCGGTGAAACCGCCGCCCAGCGTCAGTCCGGCGAAGCGGAAAAAACCGTCAAAGCGCAAATCATGCAATCTCTGCCGGACACAATTCTGGCCGGAAACACCGTCATTGCCTATGAACCTGTCTGGGCGATCGGCACGGGGCTGACGGCAACGATTGAAGATATCGAAGCCATGCACGGCTTTATTCGCGGGTTGCTGGAAAAAAGCTTTCCGGTGATTGCCGCAACGCATCTGCTCTATGGCGGTTCCGTCAAAGGCGCCAATGCCGCGCAAATCCTGTCCTGCGCAAATGTCGACGGCGTACTTGTCGGCGGTGCCAGCCTGAACGGGCAGGAATTTTGCGACATTATCGCCGCCGCGCTTTAAAACATCTGAAAGAAGACGGTTTACGCCGCATCCGCTTTTGCCTATACTGTATAGTAAGCGCGGGGGATGTTCTTTTCCTTGCGTTATCCGCCCCCGCGCGGATTTCTAAAACAAACACCAAAAACAATAATATCGTCCTGACGAAGCAAGGTTGACGTACATGCCTCATATACCCGCGGATCTCGCCAAGGCGCAGATCATGATCTCAAATGATGACGGAATTCACTCGCAAGGCATCAAGGTGCTGGAGGAATGTGTTATTTCTCTGGGCGCCCGCCACTGCGTTGTCGCGCCGGAAAGCGAACAATCCGCTGCCGGACATTCCCTGACCATCCACAGGCCGCTGCGAATCCAGCGCTATGATGATAATCATTTCTCCGTTTACGGCACACCGACGGATTGCGTCGTGATGGGCATTCAGCATGTGATGAAAGATGCGCCGCCCGATCTGGTCGTCTCCGGCATTAATCACGGCAAAAACGCCGCCGATGATGTCACCTATTCCGGTACAATCGCCGTTGCGATCGAAGCCACTTTGCTCGGCTGTCCCGCAATTGCCTTCAGCCAGCATATCGGCGGCGGGCACGGGGATATCAACTGGGACATCGCCCAGAAATGGGTGCCGGAAGTCTTAAAAAACTGGCCGGGTTCGAGATCGAAAAAACACGCTGCTGAATGTCAATCTGCCGCGCGGCGATGCGGAGCCGAAAGGCATTGTCGTCGTACCGCAAGGCCATTACGAAGCTTCAAGTGATGATGTGATTGAATGTATGGATCCGCGCGGACGCAAATATTTCTGGATCGGCCCGCCACAGGCGACGGATCATGCCGGTATGGATTATGATGCCGCGGCCCTGACATCAGGCTATATCACCATTACACCGCTAACGCTGAATCTGACCCATCACAAAACGCTGGAAGCCCTGAAGGAGAAAATCGGATCATGAGCCCTCCCGATATCACAACAGCGGCGCGCCGCATCCGGCTTTTGATGAAACTGCGCCGCTCCGGCATTACCGACCGCGCCGTGCTGGGCGCGATTGAGCGCATCCCGCGCGAAGCTTTTGTGCCGGAAACCTTTATCGATCAGGCTTATGAAGATATCGCCCTGCCGATCGGGCGCGGCCAAACCATCAGCCAGCCGCTGGTTGTCGCCGCCATGACGCAGGCCATGAAACTCAGCGACCGCCATAAAGTGCTGGAGGTCGGCACAGGATCGGGCTATCAGGCCGCCATTCTGTCGCGGCTGTGCCGCCGCGTTTACAGTATTGAACGCCACCGCCCGCTGCTGGATATTGCCGAGGCGCGTTTTAAAACAGCTGCGCCTGCATAATATTACCACCGTTGCAGGTGACGGCATGAAAGGCTGGCCGGAACAGGCGCCGTTCGACCGTATTATCGTCACCGCCGCCGCCTCGCAGGAACCGCCGAAAGCGCTGCTGGATCAATTATCCATCGGCGGGCTTCTCGTTATTCCGCTGGGCAAGCAAAACGGTGACCAGTTTATTCACCGCATCACCCGTACAGAAGACGGCTATGAAAGCGAAAAATGATGCCGGTGCGTTTCGTGCCGCTCCTGCCTGATATCGCCCCCGATAATCTTGAAGAAACGGAGTCGCCGCACAAGACGGCGCAAAACAATCCTCCCCCAAAGAAGAGACGGCGAAAGAGAACGAGTTTTCGCTTCCTTTGCAGGCGATCTCAGCCTCGCGGGGATTTAAAACCGGAACCGCCGGAAAGGAGATTTATGATGAAAAGCAAGGCCGCCGCGTTTTCTCACTGCTCCTGTGTGTTGGTCTGAGCGCCGCCGTCATTTCCGGCTGTACACACCGAAACCGAAGCCCGAGGTCGCCGTCACCCATCACGGTATGAACACGGCGGAAGTCGCAGGAACCGTCCTTGTCCACCGCGATGACACGGTTTACACTATTGCCAAAAATTACAATCTGGAACCGTCGAACCGATTGAGGAAAACGGCCTCCAATGAGCCCTATACGCTGGTTTCGGGACAAAGATTATCACTGCCGCAGCCGCGCGATTACCGTGTGTACGCGAACGGGATGCGCTCTGAGTATCGCACAAATGTTCCGTGTTGATATGA